>DAOTTL010000265.1:0-5648 GCA_034438135.1 Ktedonobacteraceae bacterium
TACCTGAATATCTGGCTGCTGCGCCAACACCAATGAAAGATAGAGCAAAGGTAAGCTATGTTATACTAATCACACACAAAAAAAGTTTTATACATGCCGTGAGGAGGTACCAACATGGATTTCAATTATTCGTCAAAAGTACAGTCTCTCCAAAAAAGACTCGGCGATTTTATGGAACGCTACATCTACCCCAACGTTCAGACGTATCGTGAGCAGCTCGCAGCCTCACCTGATAGTCCTCATGAGCACACAGCAATTGTCGATGAACTCAAAGTGAAGGCCAGGGCAGAGGGCCTCTGGAACCTCTTCCTGCCCGATGAAGAATATGGAGCAGGACTGACCAATCTGGAGTATTCGCCTCTGGCTGAGATGATGGGACACGCTGGCTGGTCCTCAGAGGTTTTCAACTGCGCGGCACCCGATACCGGCAATATGGAGATCCTGGCACAGTTCGGCACACCTGCCCAGAAAAAACAGTGGTTGATGCCGCTACTCGACGGTGAGTTCCGTTCAGCCTTTGCAATGACTGAACCAGCGGTCGCCAGTTCGGATGCGACAAATATCCAGCTTTCAATTACACGAGATGGCGATGAATATGTCCTCAATGGCCGCAAATGGTGGATCTCTGGTGCAGGCCGTCCACGCTGTAAAATCTTTATCGTGATGGGCAAGACCGACCCGAACAATGCAGATCGTCACAGCCAGCAAAGTATGATCCTCGTACCCCGCGAAACGTCCGGGGTGACCGTTGTACGCAGTCTGCCAGTCATGGGCTATATGGACAATGAGAGCCATTGCGAGGTTTTATTTGAAGATGCCCGTGTTCCCGCAAGTAACCTGCTTGGAGAAGAGGGCAGCGGTTTCGCCATCGCCCAGGCCCGTCTGGGACCAGGCCGCATCCACCATTGTATGCGCTCCATTGGCAGCGCACAACATGCACTCGAACTCATGTGCCAGCGAGCAAACAGCCGTATAGCCTTTGGTAAACCTCTGGCCGATCAGGGAATTATTCAAGAGTGGATTGCCCAATCAGCGATGGAGATCGAGCAGGCTCGTCTCCTGACCCTTAGAGCTGCCTGGAGTATCGATACGTTGGGCAAGAAAGCTGCTCAGCAAGATATCGCTATGATCAAGGTTGTGGTACCTGAGGTGCTGACGAATGTTGTCAATCGTGCTATGCAGGTCTTCGGTGCTGCCGGTCTGAGCGATGATTTTCCGCTGGCCTCGATGTGGGCACACGGACGCGCTATGCATATCGTAGATGGACCCGATGAGGTTCATAAACGCGCTATTGCTCGGACGATCCTGCGCCAATATAAATAAAACGGTCAGTAGAACTCCAGGAGACAATATGAGTATCATTGAAGATACAATCGAGATACGCAAAGGAGAAAGCCTCGATTGGGCGAAAATCGAGCAATACCTGCGTGAACATATCTCAGGTATCGGTGACGGTTCACTTGAAGCGCGTCAGTTTCCTTCCGGGGCCTCAAATCTGACGTATCTGATGCGCATTGGCGAATGGGAAGGCGTTTTACGCCGTCCCCCGTTCGGTCCAATCCCTCCCAGAGCACACGATATGCAGCGTGAATCGAGTCTGCTGGCTCACATCCATCCTGTCTTCTCTCTGGCTCCCCGCCCTTTTGTCTTCTGCAACGATCTGGCGATTATGGACACGCCGTTCTATGTGATGGAACGCCGCACAGGCTTTGTATTTGACGAGACGTTTCCACCTGAGTTACCTCCCACCATTGAACGCTGTCGCCAACTCTCCGAGGCGACAGTTGAAACGCTGGTTCAGATCCATGCCATCGACTGGCAAACGGCGGGTCTGGCCGAATTCGGCCATCCACAAAACTTCCTGGAACGCCAGGTCAAAGGCTGGATCGAACGCTACTTCCGCGCCCAGACCGACGAAATACCCGCCGTTGAGCCGCTCACTCGCTGGCTGGCTGAACATATCCCAATCAGTCCCGCTCCCACTCTAATCCATAACGATTTTAAACTCAATAATATGTTGATAGATCTCAAAGATCTCACTCGACCTCGTGCAGTCCTCGACTGGGAGATGGCAACAATCGGAGATCCTCTCTTCGATCTGGCAATTGCACTCAGCTACTGGCTTCAACATGACGATCCTGAGGAGTTGCAGGCATGTCTCAGAACAGTGACAGCTCTCCCTGGCTTCACGAGTCGCAGCGAGTTTATGCAACGCTACGCTACACTCAGCGGACGCGATCTCTCTGATATGCATTTCTATATGCCGTTTGCCTATTTTAAACTGGCTGGTATCCTCCAACAGATCTATGTTCGCTGGAAACGTGGTCAGACACAGGATCCCCGCTTCTCGGTCTTCGGTGAGCGCGTCCACACTCTGATCAATTATGCTGCCAGCCTGATCTAATGGAGCAGAACAGGAAGAAGTGAGCCTTTTTGGCCAGTTAAGAAGGAGTGATGGATGCTTCATCCCTCATTTTGGCAAAATGAGCCAACGCTCTTGCTGGCGGCTGCCCCGCCAGCTTTTCAGGGAGAAATGGCTGAGTTTGGAAGCCGCAAAGCGGCTTCCAAACTCAGCCATTTCTCCCTTTTCTCGGGGGAGGGGCGGCTTTGCAAGCTGCTGAAAAGTGCAGGATCGCTCATAGAAAGTGGATGGGTTTGTAAGCTGCTCCGCAGCTCACAAACCCATCCACTTTCTATGAAGACATTATGCTACATACTGCCACTCCTGCGTGCTCTCCTCACGCTGACGTTGACGTTTCTGAATATAGCGCAGAATCGTCTCATGACTGAGCACACCCACCAGACGCCCCTCATCAACCACCGGAACCTGACTGATGCTTCTCGCTATCATCACCTGCAAAACATCATCCAACGCTTGCGATGGGGCGGCTATCTCTATCTGCTCCACCAACCGCATAACATACCCCACAGGTGTATATCCCCAACATTCACGCTCAATCTTCCCTATATCTTTCAAAGTGATCAAACCTACCAGCATATCACCACTCACAACTAGCGCAGAATACAATCCCTGGGGCAGAAAATACTCGTCCACTAGTTTCTGCAAAGGCAAACGGGCCGCAATAGAACACACACATGGTTCCATTACATCAGCTACCACTACATCTTCATGTACCATCTCAATAACTGTCTGAAGATGAGTGCTCTGGTTCGAACTCAAAACAAACCAACCTACTGAAACGATCCAGAGACCGTCTATAAAAGTACTGGTAAAACAAAGTACAATCCCTAATACAATTAAAAGATAGGCAATGCCCTGACTTATCGCCGATACATGACGTGCGGCCCGCTGCGTACTCCCTCCATCTCTCCAATAGATGGCTAACAACAAACGACCACCATCCAATGGTAGAGCTGGTAGAAAATTTAACAAACAGAGCACGCCATTGAGGATCGCCAGGTAACAAAAAACGGCCTCTACAGGAGAGGAAACGGAGAGAAAGAGAAAAGCGCATAAAGTGCATAAACCACTGAGCAAAAGATTGCTCATTGGCCCTGCCAGAGCTACCCAGGTGGCTGCTCTCGGACTCTTGATCTTGCCTTTGTACTGAGCTACTCCTCCAAACATGAACAGAGTTGTACGCAACATTCTTAAGCCACAGGTCTTAACAACCCAGGCATGCATTAGCTCATGTATCAGGACACATACAAGGAAGAGTAATGCTGATACAAATGCTATACCCCAATAGAGACTCCCTGACCAGCCTGCAAAGTTCTGAGGATACCAATCTACCGCTAAGGACCATGTAAGCAAAACCAACACGATTAGCCAGCTAACGTGGGCGTAGATATCCACATCGCCGATTTTTCCAATACGAAGCGAACCGGGCATACCCTTTTTTCCTCCTTGTCGGATGGTAGCCTTACATAAAACTTCCATGCTTCTACAGGGCCATCGTAACCACACCGACACTGGAACGTTATCTATCACATGAGAACATTTTCATGCAGGTCCTTTTTCCAGTAGCCTTATACACTCACGTCTCCCAACCAATCATAACACTACCACCTTTGTATGAACCAGTGCTGTGAACATCCTGAATTGAAACTGAGAAAGAAGATACATTTGATATATCCACTTTTTCCGCCTTCCCAAAGAATGGAGAATCGAGTATACTGAGCGAGAACTTTCGTGCTTTTGGATGTGAGCCTTGGAGGAACCTTTTTGTGAAACTATCCTGTAAACAACAAGACTTGAGTCGTGGCCTCTCTGCCGTGAGTCATGCTGTCTCAAGCCGCAGTACACTCCCTATTCTGGCAAATATTTTGCTGGCCACCGACCATGGCCGTCTGAAACTCTCTGCTACAAATCTGGAGATTGGCATTAATTGCCTGGTCGATGCTCAAATTGAAGAGGAGGGAACCATAACGATTCCCGCCAGGCTCATTACGGAGTTTGTCAATAGCTTGCCTCAGGCAATAGTCGAAATCACTCTGCCTGAAGGCTCCAATACACTTAATATTAAAAGTCAGCGCAGTAGCGCGAATATTAAGGGCATGGATGCCTCTGAGTTTCCACAGATCCCCAGCAATGAGGACGGTGAACCTCCCGTTCTGCTTGAGGCAGCTTTGTTGAAGGAGATGATTGCTGAGGTAGCTTTCGCTGCTGCCGACGATGATTCTCGTCCCGTCCTGACCGGTGTGCTGGTTCAGGTGAGTAATGAGAAGATTACTCTGGCCGCCGCCGATGCCTTCCGGCTGGCCGTGCGTGTGGCACCCCTGCCCGGCGATGATCAAGCTCGTGGCGATATTCTGATCCCTGCGCGTACGCTGATCGAACTGGCTCGTATTCTCCCTGGTGAGGGTCCTGTCGAGATGGTGGTCACTCCTAATCGGAGCCAGGTTCTCTTCCACACGCCTGACCTCGATCTGGTCTCTCGTTTGATCGAGGGCGCTTTCCCGCCTTTCCGTCAGATTATCCCGAAGGAATCGACGACTCAGGCTAGAGTAGAAACACGAGAATTTGCCGCCGCTGTGAAGTCTGCCGCCCTTTTCGCACGCGACAGCTCAAACATTGCACGTGTTAAAATTAACTCAAGTAGCACTGATGGCTCTGAATCTGGCTCTATTACTATTGAGGCCACTGCCGAGGATCTTGGAGATAATGTGAGCACGGTGAACGCGACTGTCGATGGACCTGAGCTGCAAATTATCTTTAATGTCAAATACCTGGCCGATGTGCTGGCTACAATTGGTACTCCCGAAGTGCTGCTTGAGGCCAGTTCTGCCACAAAACCTGGTGTACTCAAGCCCGTCGGTCCTAACGATCATACATATGTCATCATGCCTATGCATGTGAATCGCTAATGGAGTTCGCGCTCCCTCCCTGGCAACTTTCAAAAGTATGTGAGTTGGCTTATCACCCCATCCCAGGAGAAACTAAAGGGGGTGCATGGTCCTCCCTGACAGAGCGCGAGGTGGCGACAACAGCGGCACTGTTGACCTCGCAAAACCTTTTTTTCGTTCTTTTTGCCGCTAAAGCGACAAAAAGAACGAAAGTGCAGAGGGCCTGACTTGACGAGGATGAAAAGCGGGCGGGCAGAAGACAATAGCCCTTTGCCTGGGATCGGGGTGGCCTCGCAAAACCTTTTTTCTCTATTCACTGTCCAGGGGAAACTGCTCTAACC
>DAOTTL010000266.1:0-3918 GCA_034438135.1 Ktedonobacteraceae bacterium
AAAAGGGTGGGCGGGCGGGGAAAGAAAGACTTTTGAGAAACCCTTGTAAAAAAGTAGGGTCAGGATATGCAATTGCAGATAACTATGCTATACTGCGTGCAAATATTCGCTCTATTTTTTAGAACTGCGTGCCAGCAGAGAGGATAAGGTCAGAACAGACATCTTTGCTACTCCGAATCCTCGGCAATTGGGCCAGCAGCGGCAGTCTACCAGGCAAAGGGCAGAAGAAACGGCCACCGTCCTTGTGACGGTAAGTAGCTGTTCTATTGGAATCCCGGTGAACTTCGCTTTTATTCAACAAATGTACTCGTATTTTATGAAATAGGAGCATTAGTGAGGGGAAAAAACACCTATGCGTCGAGGAACACTTTCACTCCTCTTTATAATCGTTCTCATGGCAGCCGCCGCGGGATATGTTGTTTGGCCAAACAATCCGGGTCTGAACATCCCGTTTTTAGGCATCAATAATCCGCTGAAGATAAATCTTGGTCTGGATCTCCAGGGTGGACTGCGTGTACTCTTAAAGCCAACGGATTATGGCAATATTAGCTCTTCAGAGCTCCAGGACAGCGTTACCACAGCGAGTCAGCAGCTTGCATCACGTGTAAGTGGCGGTCTGGGCGTGACAGAGGCAAATATTCGTACTCAGACCGTGAATGGGCTGCCTGGTATCTTGATTGAATTGCCCGGTTATACCAGTGGCAACCAGGATCAGGCTGTGAAATCGCTCCTGCAAAGTGGACTGCTTGAGTTCTGGGCGACTGGCGCTACTCAGGTTCCAGTTGGCAGTACTCTTGATCCGAGCCAGTTCACCCAGTACAATCCGGGTGGAGTTGCGCAGTTCAAGGGTAGCGATCTTGACCCCAGTCAGGTGTATGTTGGTCAGGATCAGACTGGACGTCCGCAGATTAATTTTGCTATGAGAGGCTCGGCTGTCGGCAAGTTTGCCACTTTCACTGAGAACAATATTCAGCAGTACATGACCATTACGCTGGATAAGAGTGTGATTCAATCGGCAGTTATTCAGAGTCAGATCAATGGCGCGGGCGTAATTACGGGTCAGTTTACTCAGCAGCAGGCTCAGCAGATCGTGACTTTGCTCAAATATGGAGCTCTTCCAGTCTCCTTTACTGTTGTCAGCCAGGAAACGGTTGGAGCAACCCTGGGAGCAGATTCCATTCAGAAGAGTCTGATCGCAGGTGCAATCGGTCTGGGTATCGTTATCATCTTTATGCTGCTCTACTACCGTCTACCAGGTTTACTGGCAGATGTAGCACTTCTCCTCTACTCAGCATTCACGCTGGCAGTCTTTAAGCTCATTGGTGTCACGCTTTCTCTGGCTGGTATTGCTGGCTTTATTCTTTCGATAGGTATGGCGGTGGATGCTAACGTGCTGATCTTTGAGCGGGTGAAAGAGGAACTTCGGGCGGGCAGGTTATTGGCCTCGGCCATTGATATAGGTTGGAAGCGAGCATTCCCCTCGATTAGAGACTCGAATATCTCGACAATGTTGACCTGCGCAGTGCTCTTCGTTTTCGGGAGTAATTTTGGTGCAACCTTGATCGTTGGATTCGCCACAACCCTTTTCCTGGGTGTTGCGATCAGTCTCTTTACCGCTATTGTCGTCACACGCACTTTCCTGAATATGCTGGTGCCAACTGGTGTGATCAGTCATCCTGCTCTCTTTGGTCTGCCCGACGGAATTATTGCTTCAAATACAACATCACGGCGCAGTAACACGGGCACCTTTAAGGGTGAGAGCACTGTAAAAGGAGGAAGCCGTGTTTAACCTTGTAGGAAAACGTTATCTGTTTCTGATTGTCTCGCTGATCATCATTATTCCTGGTGCAGTCTCGCTGATCTTTAAGGGCCTGGATGTCGGCATCGACTTCGCGGGTGGTAGTACCCTGGAATTTCGTCCGTCGCAGCAGGTTGGTGGTACGCAACAGATTATCAGTTTGCTCGATCAGCTTGGGCTCAAAGATACACAGGTGAATATCGGTACCGCACCCAATCTGGTTGCTAATCAGGTGGTCTGGATTCGTCTGAATACGAATGCTGATACGAATGTGACAAACACTATCCAGAATTCGCTCAAACAAAAATACGGCAGTCAACTTTCGGTTATTCCGTCTTCCTTCCAGCTCAATACCAGTGGAGGAAAGACGGCTCTGATAACGGTGATTGTGGTCTCAAACTTTCAGCAGAAGGTGACGCCGCAGATCAGCGATATCCAGACGCTTCTCAAGAAGTTGCCGAATACAACGAACCCAACGCAGACGGGGTCCGCTGCTCCTGTAGCTACTGCCACATCGGTTCCTTCACCGAAGCTGACTCCCACAGTGACTGCCACGGCAAAGGCCGCTTCTACTCCTAACGCCACAGCTACGGCTGCGGCTGTAGTCACTGCTACGCCTACAACTACAACTTCGAGTTCGGCCACTATCCCTGTCAATGTAACCTCCGTTACTCAGGGCCGGACAATCGATACAATCAATATCCTGACGACAACTGCAACCAATAATACCACTGTCTCTCAGGTTCAGGCGGCTTTTCTTAATCACTACAATACGTATCTCTACACACTGGACAATTCTTCGGTCTCGGCCTCTGTGGCGGGTGATACCATTCGCAACTCCATCTTTGCAGTGATTGCGGCCTCTGTGCTGATTCTGCTCTATGTCTGGTTTGCTTTCCGCAAAGTGAGCAAACCCTGGCGCTATGGAACCTGCGCAATCGTTGCCCTTTTGCACGACGTACTGGTGGTGCTGGGTGTTTTCTCAATCCTGGGTTGGACACTGCATATCCAGGTTGATTCGCTCTTCATTACGGCCTTGCTGACGGTGGTTGGTTTCTCGGTGCACGATACAATTGTGGTCTTTGACCGGACGCGTGAAAATATGCAGCGTCGTTCATCCGAGTCTTTTGAACAGATCGTCAACGCCAGCCTGGTGCAAACTCTATCTCGTTCGTTGAATACCTCTCTGACGGTGCTCTTTACATTGAGTGCACTGACGCTCTTTGGTGGAGAGAGTATTCGCGTCTTCACATTTGCGCTGCTGATTGGTATCTTCAGCGGAACTTACTCCTCGATATTCAACGCCAGCATGCTTCTGGTGATTTGGGAACGTGGTGAACTTGGCCTCTGGCGTTTAAGTCGCGATTCTCGTACACCTGATGGTCGGCGTCGCGAGACCCGCGAACGTGAGCTGGTCAGGAGTCGTGGCTAGTCAAAAATAAGGAGAAATGGATGATTTCGCAAGCGGCGAAATCATCCATTTCTCCTTATTGGTGCAAAGTCATCCATTTCTCTTTATTGGTGCAAATTTTTTCCGGCATGTTCGGTGATGGTCAGTTCATCGTTGCCAAAATGAGTAATCTCGGGTGCAGAAATACGGGTGTGGTTGCGTCCCTCAAGTTCGATGGCGCTGATGCGCAATGTCAATGGTGGATAGATGCCAAGATAGAGGTTAGTGACTTTGCCGAGTGTTTCGCCCTGGTCATTGGTCACGCGATAGTTGAGGAGTCGATCTCCTAACGGCATTTGATAGATAGGACCGGCATTTGTCTCATCGATGAGCCGGTACTCGTTGGCGACTGTGATACTTTCGTTATCTATGCTTTCGATTGCGCTGGCGAGGAGGATGCGGTATCCTTTAAGGCCTGCATTGACGCGTAAGGCATTGATAGAGTGTGTTCCAGGTTCATAGTAGAAATCTTCGACCACACCAATTTTGCGCCCCTGCCCCTTGACATTGATTGGCAACCCACGGAGGTTGTTCCAATACATGTATTCTAGTGTCATATGTACTGCTCCTTTTATATTTATGCATCACTTTTTGTGAATGCCTGTTTTATCTATCTCGTTCTATCTCATAATATAGAAATGTGTCAAGTTGGTTAGTTTTCCAGGGGAAA
>DAOTTL010000267.1:0-5867 GCA_034438135.1 Ktedonobacteraceae bacterium
CTATGCCACTGGGCATAAGTGGTTACCCTGGTTCCATCCAGACTTTTGTGATAATTATTTGAGATATACCCAGGAAACTTCCTTATGGTGCTTTGGGCCGCTTCAATGAGCAGATCGACGAGCTGTTGCTGGTTCTCTGGGGAAACGGTGAAGACGTTGATGTGGGTGACAAGGTTTTTGTCAGTTGTAATGCGTGTCATACTCTTCTTCTCCTTTGTGTGACATTGAAACGCTTCCTTCTTGATGAAGCGTTTCAGCAATGTGTTTGATCCTTTGTAGCCGTTCATCCCAGAGCGTTGCAGCCCGTGACAGTTCCTGGGCAGCAACACTGAGTCCTTCTGGCTCAACGCTAAAACGGACCTCTTTGCCCGTTTTGCGCTCTTTGACGAGCCCTGCCCTTTTCAGAACAGCTATGTGTTTACTCACCGCCTGACGGCTAAACGGCACATCATCCGCCAGCCTGCTTGCAGTAGCTTCCCCTTTGAGAAGCAACACCTCGATGAGCTTCCGTCGGCTCGGTTCAGCAATGGCAAACCAGAGCTTTTCATTAAAAAGTGCAGTTGATGACATACTTACGCCTTTGTTCGGATGTTCTGGGCACAACGCTGCAAACTGGACAGAAAGTCACCCCAGCCAGGGGTATGGTTGGCAATCAGATTGGCCTTCTGTTCTGCCGTAATCGCAAGTTTCTCGAAACCGCTTTCTGTTACGCAGACCGTTGTCTGCGCACCATCCTCTGTCAGTCTGAACTCAACCAGGGTTTGCTGATGGGTCGGTTTGGTTTCCTCATCGGGTGCAACCCACAGAAATGAGAAAAGATGCGGCTTCTCTACCTCTACAATTTCCAGGGGGGCTTCAACGTCCTCGCCCCAGCTCAGTCTGCCTTTTCCTCCTCGTCGCACGTCTATTTCTACCTGACTACAAAACCACTGGCTGATGTATTCAGGCCTGGTTATGACTTCCCATACTGTTGCTATCGGGGCCTGAATGCTGATTTCTCGCTCAATCTTCTCGGTCATTGAAATACTCCTGACGTTATTTAACGCAATCAACTATTCCATAGTATAACACATATGTGCAACCTTTGGTTGCATATTATGTCTCTTCTTTTCATGAGCAAGAAGAAAGTTGTCAAGAGGAGAGCAGGATGTTTTCAAAAAGTAGACAACGTCACGTCAGAACGCCCGCGCTCTGGACACAGCTCAAAGAGGCTACCAGAGGTCGTTTTGTGTGGAATTTGCGCTGAGAGCGCGAGCAAAGACGTATGATCAGTCTGATCGCCGTGCGTTCAGAGCCTTTGCGGTGGCCATCCAGCCTTGATAGACGCTGGGATACATGGGGTTCCACCCGCTTACTTCTCGGAAACGCGCATTACTGACGCGTAAAGAGCGCGTTAGTGAGGTTGAACGATCCCCAAGGAGGAGTGCTGCTCGGCCAGGGAGGTGCAGCCATGCGCTCTTCCCTGCGGCGGCCGCAAGTGCATCTGCGTAGCTTCGTTTCATCACCGGCTCGTCATCGACGACGTTATATGTTCCGGCTGGAACTGCCAGGGCTGCCACGACAGCCGCCGCAGCGTCGGCCACGTGAATAGAGGAGACATAGCTCTTAGGAGGTCCCATCATAATGACGATGTGGCGATGTGCCAGAGCGAAAAACGCTTCACTATGGGCCGCACCAGGACCGTAGAACCAGCCAAAGCGGAGCACAACACCCATCCCACCTCTCGTAGAAAAGCGGTTCGCGTTGGCTTCCGCAGCCAAATTCCCCTGGGCCATGGGGAATGTATCGGGGGGACAGTGCTCATCGATCCACGTGTCTCCTCGGTCGGGATAGATCATACTTACCGATTCCTGCACGATATGCTCGATGGACGCCGCGATGGCGGACTTGATGACGATCGCAGAACCTTGCCCGCGAACGCGGTCGTTCTCAGTCCAGGCCTTCGTTTGCATGAACTTCGTGGTTGACGGAATAGCTGTGGCCAGATTAACGACGGCATCGTGCCCCTTGAAGGCCTCAGTTAAGCTCGCAGAGTCGAAGAGTGAGGCGGAAATGGGCGCAGCGCCGTGCTTGCTCAACTGAGCCGCTTTTTCGGGGGTTCGAGCTAACGCCGTAACCGTATGTCCAGCACGAAGAAGAGCTGGAACGGTATGGCCGCCAATGGCTCCCGTCGCACCTATGACAAAGACTTTCATGCTTTTGAGCCTCTCATTCAGACATCCAGCTCGACTACCGTTGGAGCACCCATCAGCGTCCCTGCGACACGAGCGGTAGATGAAGCCTTCTCCTCGTGAATCAACCAACGATACAAGCGCAATTGATACCTTTCATAGAAAATATACCAGATGGGAAGCGTTTTTCCTATCTGGTACACGGCAACTAGCCGGTTTGCTCCTGTTGGTGGCTACTATGGTCCTGGCGGCTTTGCTGAACTGACAGGAATGTCCGCCATTGCCAAACTTCCTCGCAAGGCGCAGGATGAGGCGCATCTGGCCCCTGGAGGACATCACAGGGGTCACCAGGACTATGCGGACGGGCAGACGCAGGGGTCCGTGTTCTTGTCAGGCAGTGCGAAGCGTGAGGGGCCAGAGATTTGATCATGCACTGTGTTCCAAAACCTCGAAAGTCTGGTCGTTCTTAATGGATTTGTCTCTGCCTACGGCGCGAGCACATATAGCTGCGCACAAGCTCAACAAGACGACAAAGCCAAGGGCAATGCGTAGACTCAGTGCATCTGCGACAAACCCAATGACCGGTGGTCCGACCAGAAAGCCCGCATAGCCACAGGTAGCGACTGCTGCAATCGCTGTGCCCGCAGCCTGCTTCGAGGTACGACCAGCAGCACTTAACGTCAGAGGGAACACCACAGAAAATCCTGCGCCAACCAGACCAAAACCGAGCAGAGCGATTGGAAGCCAGAGCACAACGAGAGCGAGCGTGAGTCCAATGGCAGCTAAGAGTCCTCCAAGCTGCATCAGTGTCCTTGACCCAAGACGAGCCGTAAGTTGATCTCCCACACCTCTGCCCAGAGCCATCACCACCGAGAAGGCAGCATACCCAATTGCTGCAAGTCCAGCTCTCGTACGCAGAGTTCCATTGAGATAAATGGCACTCCAATCGGCCATTGCCCCTTCCCCAAGCACCACACAGAAAGCGACCAGACCCAGGATAAGAATTGCTCGCGTGGGACGAGCAAAGGCGACAGTCGTTCCCTGTGCTTCTGTTTCGGCAGGCAACAGGAAACGAGCAACAGAGAGCGTCAGAATGATACAGAAGAGAGCTATACCAAGAAATTGTGGGAAGAGTGCAAGATTGTGAGAGGCCACCAGCGCACCAATCAACGAACCAACCAGACCTCCGAGACTAAAACAAGCATGGAACGAATTGAGGATAGGTCGGCCATATTGCCGCTCGACAGCTACACCTTGCGTATTCATCGCCACATCCATTGATCCATTACTGGCACCAAAGAGCACAAGTATTGTTATGAGCAATGGAAGGGTTGTTGCAAATGCCAGCAGAACAAGCATGAGAGAGAGACACAAGGACGCAATTATTGTGACAGATCGACTGCCGAAACGAGCGGAAAGATAGCCAGACAGATTCATTGCGACAAGCGCACCAACAGCTGTTCCAAGCAGAGCGACTCCGAGTTCGGCTGGACGAAGCGCAAGTCTAGCTTGTACAAACGGAATACGTGTTGCCCATGTGGCAAGAGTAGCACCATTGAGAAAAAAGAGCAGAGCCACTGCGAACCGAGCAGATCGTGGCACCGGTAAAGTTGTCTGAGTCTGATTTCTTAACATCCCTGTTCTCCATCAGTATTGTTCTTGACAGCAATAAACAAAACACTCATAAACTTGCAAGGCTCACTCACCGTTCTCATGGGCATTCGCCCAGATAACCCAATCAGAGGCTCCATCAATGGCATTCTGTCCGAGAAACAGGTTCAACCGGGCCCCATGTTCCTGCACATGGCGCATCGTGTACAACAGTAGCCACGACCACTATCTGGACATCGATGACGACTAACGCTGTATCCATACTCATAAATGTCAGACTGCTTTTTATATTTCAAACATTCGTTCTTCTATGCTCAGTATACCAGGAAAAGTGGTGAAAATATATCCGCATTGCTCGGAAGTTAGCTGGAAATCAAACACGCATACCAGACCAGATCGAAGACCTCTCTCGAACATTCAGATCGTTTTACTGACCATGAAAGTAAAGCAGGCCTCGCACTTTGATACATTGCGTTGCCTGATTTTTGTCCGCTAGAAACCCCTCGGAGCTACGTATGCTACTATATATTGGAAAAAACACCGCACCACTAAGTGTCAGGAGAAATACGAGTATGAGTCAGTCACAGTCACGCTTCTGCACCAATTGTGGGCAATCGATGGGACCGAGTACAGCTTTTTGCACTCACTGCGGCACGTCGGTAAGTGGCTCATCTACGGCTAAGCCAGGACAGTTTTCGGCTGATGCAACGCCAGGTTATCCGTTCCCAAACGCACAGGCTCCATCGCAAATGCAAGATGATCTCTTACTGGCCGCAAGCGCTTTTGCCAGTCGTAGGGAGCTGCGGCGAGCCAGGCGAGTTTCCAGAGGACCAGGGGCCAGGCTGAGAAGTTACGGCTGTATCCTGCTGATCATGGCATCGCTGGTCGGACCCTTCGTCGGGGTCGCGCTCACCACTGGTATACCACATGAGATTTTTAAGTATGTAACCATAGGCATAGCAGTCGTCCTCATCCTACTGCTACTGCTTAGCATGCTCTTCACCAGAGGAGGACGAGAAGCTCTGAGGGATAGCCTGATTGAAGAACTCCTCAAGGCCCTGTTCGACGGACGCTAAACGTTTTCTTGCGACCAGGCACAGCAAGTTCGATTTATATCTCAGGCCGCCTGACAACCTATACAATCTTTCTCTGGAAAGAAATACAGTATAGATAACAACATTTTTAAAGATGTTCTACAGACCCGGCCCCAGCGCATTTTAAAGGTGTTCTATAGCCCTGATATTAGCGCATTTGACGACGCGCCACGGTAGCGATGACGACGGCAATGATGCCTGCCAGAAAAAGTGGGCCACCGATCTGCAAACTACCTGTGAAAGCCCAGGTTGCTACTCCAAGCACCTCTAACAGTAATCCGCCTGCCAGTAAAAACGCCAGTCCCTGTGGGGAACGCTCTAACGATTGACGCAGTTTTTTTCGCTCATACACGGGCGCGGAACGTTCTACGGTCACTTCCTCCAGGCTGTCCTGCACAGATTCTTCTTCCCCGCCTTCCTCTGCGAGCAGCGAACGATCTCCTATGGTCGAGCGTAAGACTGTAAAGGCCTCTTCAATCCTGCGACGAGTTCCACGCACAAGCACCTTTTTCTGACCATCACTGAGAAGCAGTTCACGAAAAATCATATCAGAGGTTTTCTGACGGATCGAGACAGTTTTGATCTGCTCCAACTCCAGAGTATCCATAAAGAGACGCTCTCGCGGAAAGGTTGTGTAGATATATCCAAAAACTCGCTGATTGGTTACAACCAGATCACAGGCCTGGGTCTGCTTTTCCTCCCTATTTTCCCAGAACGCCGGAATAGTGAAAAGCGGCTGCTCGCCCTCGCGCATCCGATCCGACAGTCTCTTCAACCGTTTGAAGCTCTTCTCCGATGCTATAGTTGTCATACAGAACTCCTCCACTTGAGTGGTCCAGAAACGCGCTTACCCTAGTCAGCTTGTACTAAGGTTCACAACATTGTATCCTCAAATTACAATATCTACCAGATGCATGAAATAAAGTAACGGAGTTTCTCAAAAGTCGCATTTCAGCCGTTGCCAAACCCCTCCCCAGGAAACCCAGGAAAA
>DAOTTL010000268.1:0-10187 GCA_034438135.1 Ktedonobacteraceae bacterium
AAAGCGCTGAAAAGTTAGGCACGACTCACAGAAAAAAGAAAGATTGTAGGGAAGAAGTTAGTATGCTGGTGGTTGCCAGACCTGAACAGTATTATCGTTTGCTCCAGATGCGATGCGTTTGCTGTCAGGTGACCAGGCAATGCTATTGACAATGGCATCGGCAGTGAAGTGGCCAGGATAAATGTCAGCATGACCACGGTAGATATAGAGATGCTGACCAGTCAGAGCATCCCAAACCTGCACAAGCGCGTCGCTCCCACCAGAGGCGATCCGTTTGCCATCAGGTGACCAGACAACGCTATCCACATCCATAGAGCTGTTATTATTACTGAAGACATTCTTCCCACTGGAGACGCTCCAGACCAAGACGCTTCCGCTGGCCTGGGCTGTGGCGATATATTGGTTATTGGGCGACCATGCTATGGAGTGGATGGTTCCTCCCCGATAGCCATAGGCGGACGAGAACAGTTTGCCTGTTTGCGCGACAAAGATAGACGCGTTCCCATTGCCACCTGCCGCGATATACTGCCCGTCAGGTGACCAGGCAACAGCCATCCAGGGCTGATGGGAAGGTCCTGAGTCGCGTACCGTGTTCGGGTTCTGCACTGAGAAGCGCACTACGCCAGTCAGCGCTTGCCAGACCTGGAACGTGCCGTCGTTGCTGGCTGAGGCGATTTCCTGACTGTCGGGCGACCACGCGAGGTCATAGATTGTATCTGTATGCTTTTGGTACGTAAAAAGATGCTGACCGGTGCTGGCATTCCAGACCTGGATCAGTCCCTGAAGATCTCCTGACGCGATTTCTTTGCCATCAGGCGACCAGGCCAGCGCCGAGACATCCAGGCTATGGCCTCGATAGGTTAGCACAGGTGAACCATTATCGGCATTCCAAATCTGGACTGTATGGTCTCCGCTGGCTGAGGCAATGCGTTTGCCATCTGGCGACCAGGCGACAGCGCTGATATAGTCGCTCTGACCATTGTAGGTGACATGAGCAGGTGCACTAAAAAAATGCTGGACAAATGCGATATCAGTGCCGGGTCCAATGAGAAGTAATATCACAGTCAACAGTATCAGTGGGATCAGAAGAAAAACTGGCCAGCGTCTACGGCGACGCGGTCGTTGCTTTGATAGTAGCGGTTTATCAAGAATCGACATAATGTGTTCCTCTCTTTCTCCCGCGATGATACACGCAGATCTGGTACGAAAGGCAGTTTTTGCCAGGTATAGAACAAATCGCTTTGCTTCTTACTACTTTGTTCTTCGAGAGATGTCTCTTGCAGGCAGGGTTCTGGTCATGCGAGTTCCCATGAAGGAGGTCGATAGGAATGAAAGCTACTATAGAACAGCATGGCGAAAGTTAAAAGCCGCCACGTGAGTGAATAATCTGGCCAGTGATCCATTCCGCAGCCTCGCTGGCCAGAAAGGCAATCGCACGAGCTGCATCTTCGGGCTGACCCAGACGTCCCAATGGAGCAGCTTTCAGCAACGCTTGCTTCAGTTCCAGCTCTGCGCTGATCCAGCCTGTGTCCGTTGGACCAGGATCAACCGCATTGACCAGGATATTGCGCGAGGCCAGTTCCGCAGCGAGCGAAATAGTAAAGGCCGCAATCGCTCCCCTGGTCGCCACATAGGCCAACTCTCCTGGCATAGGACGATCTTCTCCAGACACCAGATTAATGGGAAGTACCTGTATAGCGGCGGGCAAATTCGACGCTCAGTAAGAATGTTCCTCGCATATTTACAGCGTAATGGGCATCCAGCATCTGAACATCAAGTTGCTCATATCCCCCTCTGGTGGAGTAGGCGGCGTTATTTATCAGGATCGAGGGCCATCCAAGGCGTGCCTGCGCCTCGTTCAAGATCTGAACTGCTGATTGCGGCTGGCTCAGATCGATCTCCATGCATTCGCACTGAACGCCCAATGCACGCACCTCCTTGAGCAATTCTTCGGGACCACCCTCCTCGGGTCCATAGAGTTCCCGATCGTGCTCCCCCCAGAACGTAAAGAAAATATCGACCTGTTGTGCGGCCAGAGCACGGCACACAGCGGCCCCAATACCTCGCGTTCGACTCGCCCCTGTCACCACAGCGATACGGTGTGGTTCCTTCATCATAATACGATGACCTCCCTTTTATTTGCTTTATCTGTAGCGCTTATCAGGACTCTAAGCACCTTCTTTGCTCTGTTCTTGTTCTGAAAGCCTGGTCGATTATAAACAATTATAAAACCTTTTTCAAAAAAAATGATACTATAAGCAAGTATATCCACAAAAACCAGAAAACCCTGCCAGGGTTGTAAAAGAAGATTAAAGAATGGAGGGCGGGGTCATTCGTCCGCGAATCGCCTTCTTTTTCTCACTTCCCCCTCCGTATTTCTCCATTGTGAGCATCAAATTGCCCTGAATCTCAGCTTTTCCTCGTTTATTGGAAGATAGAGTTTTGCTATAAATGAAGGAGTGCTTTGAATATGTTAAAGCGACGGACACCCGAGCAGATCCGCCAGGATGCGGTTAAAATGGGCATTAAAAAGGCCCAGAGCGGATGCCCCGATTGCGCGGAAAAATATTTTGAACTCGCGAAACAACAGGGGGCGACTGATCCTGAGATCTATGCAGCTTTGCAGCGGGCTACGGGTATGAGTAGTAAGGGTCTTAAAAGGCGTGATCTGATCAAATTTGCGGTTGTGGGCGCTGGTGGGTTAGCTCTAACCTCTACAGCGGTTCTCTCTTTTGAGAGACGTGGCTCGGCTTATGCCGCTTCTTCTTACTATGGAATCGATTCTAATACGACGATTTGTTGTCAGATGCCACTTAATTTCTATATCGGTCGTATGGGCTTTGGAGTTTATCCCGACACCTACTATTTTGCCTTTAATACTGCCATGGCGAAGAAGGTTGGCAATACAAATACCTTTGGCTATTGGGGAGTACAGGGGCCTGGCTCTAATACAGGATATGCGACCCCCTACAAGTGGGGCGTAGCTCAGGGTCAAGCGGCATGGACGGCATGGAACAGTACGTTTGTGGGATCAAGCCTGGTGGGTGGCTATACGGTATTTGGCGATGTAGAGTCAGGTTTCGGTGGATGGGGTTCGAATGTAGCGAATAACCAGGCGGTAATCAATGGATTTCTGAGCCAGGTTTTCGCGGTTACTCCACCAAATACCTGGCCGGGTCTCTATGTGAGTCCATATTTCTGGAACACCTATCTGGGTGGAAACAGGTTTGTGCCGGGCACTTCTTTTGTGCTCTGGATCAACGGGGCGTCCGAGTGTGCGGTCTGCGGTCCCTGCAACAATAATTGCGGGACAACGCCTGCCGACGCTCAGAATTACTATGCGAACCATGTGCGCCCGATTGTCGTTGGAGGACAGAATGCTGTGCTCTGGCAGTACTGGCTGACGAATCCAGGCTGTGATAATTCTGGCTGTGGTGACTGGAATATTTCCAGTCAGCTTACTCGTTCGCTTCGACCATCACATTAAATTGTTGTCTGGTGTTCTTTCTAGAAAGAACATCTGTATTGATAGGGATGTGGAAGTTTTATTCGTGGGAAGGAGAGATTTATGGATATTGTTCAACAATACCAATGGCAGAAACTCAATCCATCTAAACAGCCATCACCTCATAGAGGAAGTAATCTGGTCTTCGATAGCAAGCGTCAGCAGGCTGTTTTAGTCGCGGCTGGCGAGATCTGGCTCTGGAATGGCGTGAACTGGAGCCAGGTTCAGGGTCAAACGCTGCCACCGGCCAGGAATACGACTCATCTGGTGTATGATACAGTGACTGAATGTGTGCTGCTCTTCGGCGGCATCGGAGTCGATGGGACCCCTCTAAATGATACCTGGCTCTGGAACGGTGTACAATGGACGGAGCAACGTCCAACTAACTATCCCTCTTCGGTGGGAGGTGCGGCTCTGGCCTGTGATGCTGCGAGCAAGCAAGTTCTGCTCTTTGGTGGACTCGCGGGCTTTGATGGCTTCAATGGCTCTAATCGCGTCGGGACGTTCTCTGACGAGAC
The DNA here is from genome assembly GCA_034438135.1 of Ktedonobacteraceae bacterium. GTDB lineage: Bacteria > Chloroflexota > Ktedonobacteria > Ktedonobacterales > Ktedonobacteraceae > Paraktedonobacter. The sequence goes on from DAOTTL010000268.1 coordinate 4,024, forward strand.
GTGGACCTGGGATGGGCGAACGTGGAAGATGCACGAGACCAGTAATCCGCCCCTCGCTCGCATCGGCGCTCAAATGGTTTACGATGAGCCGCGTCAGCAAGTGTTGCTCTTCGGCGGGAATAGCCTGGTAGGCTATCTCAACGATACCTGGCTCTGGAATGGGTCAGGCTGGTCCGAGATTCATCCATCTGCGGCTCCTCCGGCAGGGGCTCGCTATAGCGGAACGTTTCATCAGCAGTTGCAGCAGGTGATGCTCCTGGGTGAGCTGACAAGCGACGATAATCTGGCGCAGCGTTCCTATCAGATCTGGCAGTGGGATGGCTCTTCCTGGTCACAATCGCCTATGGGCGTGACTCCGGGAGGTCGCATTGAGGGATTTGCCTATGATGGAGCACGGAATACTATTATTGCCCATATAGTCAACGAGGAAAAAGTTTGGCCAGTTGGGAAGAATGCTGGTGCGGCTTTTGCTCAAGTTGCAGCTCCTGCGTTGACGAGCGAGACCTGGATCTGGAGATAAAAGATGAAAAAGACGCCACTTACTACCGCTCGTTCTACCGAGGATCCAGGGACACCCTTACCTTATGAAGATATGCGGGGAGAAGCAGGCAGAGGGTCGAGAGCTATCGCGGTGGGTCTCACACTGCTGATTGTGCTGCTTGCTATTGGCGCATGGGCGGGCCTCACGGGACGCTTGCAGCGAGGTCCCGCAACTGCAACAACGGGTTTGACTATTGTACCGACGACGGCTGCCGCAGCGATCTCTCAAATTGAGCCGCCACGCAGGGATAGTGCTATGGCTTACGATCCCGTTCATAGGACGGTCCTGCTCTTCGGCGGAACGCTTATGACATCTGATGGGTCGCTGACGAATGAGACCTGGAGCTGGGATGGTCAGACCTGGCGTCAACTTCATCCAACGACTTCACCTCCTGCTCAACAGGGAACGATGGTCTATGATGCAGCCAGCCAACAGATCGTTCTGTTCTTGAGCCAGACCCAGAGCGGGAACAATGCGACGAGTGAACTCTGGACCTGGAATGGGAGCAACTGGCAGAAGGATCAGTCGAATGCTTCACCGGCAGTGATCGGTGCCAGTCTTGCTTATGATGCGGCCAGACATGATATCGTTCTCTTTGGGGGTGCGGCTGTCTCTGGTCACACAACTGCTCCCACCAATGCAACCTGGACCTGGAATGGCCGGAGCTGGCAAGAACAACATCCCGCGAACGCGCCTTCGGCCCGTGTCGGTGCTGTTATGGCGTATGATGCAGCTCGGCAGCAGGTAGTTCTCTACGGAGGATTAACCGGGCAGGGACTCTCCTCCGAAATCTGGACCTGGAACGGTCAGACCTGGCAAATGCATCAGGTTTCGGACGGTCCCTCTGTTCGTCAGAAAGCCCTCTTCGTCTATGACGATGCCACCCAACAGGTGATTCTTTTCGGTGGCCTGAACGCAGACGGTACCTCATCGACATCTGACGACACCTGGTCCTGGAGTGGCAACGCATGGACCCGAGTGAGTGAGCACGGAGCACCCACCAATCTCTACGAAGCTGCCACTTATGATGAAGCGACCCACACAATTGTTGTCTACACAGTTCAGGGAACAGTCAACAAGCTCAACACGCCCGGTTCACCAGCTCCTGTCAGCCAGACCTGGAACTGGAATGGCCAGACCTGGAAAAAACTCTCCTAAAGAGAGGAAAGAGATACAAAAGAGGAGCTGGCATAGTTTGCAGAGCGGTCGCTCCGCAAACTATGCCAGCTCCTCTTTTGTATCTTTGCCCTGGTCAGATTAGAGTCCGAGTGACTCGATAGTATCCAGAACCTCTTGAGCGTGCCCATCTGCCTTGACTTTCGGCCAGACTTTACGCACAACACCCTCTTTATCGATCAGGAACGTTTCGCGGTTCACGCCCATGAACTTTCTGCCATACATATTGCGCTCTTTCCAGACTCCATAAAGCTGCGAGACAGTCGTATCTGTATCGGCCAGCAGAGGAAAGGACAAACCATATTTTTCGGCAAATTTTTGATGCGAAGCAATATTATCAGCGCTAACGCCTAGCACAACAACGCCTCGCTTCTGCATCTCATGATCAGCATCGCGAAACGAGCATGCTTCGGCTGTACAACCGGGCGTATCGTCTTTTGGATAAAAATACAAGACTATATTATGGCCGGATAATGCGCTCAGTTGAATCTGACCGTCTTTCACCACATCATCGCTTCCTATAGCTGGAAGGGTGAAATCAGGAGCAGGCTGTAATTCTTTAATCTCTGTGTCACTCATATAAACACCTCACTTCAGAGTAGTTTTAAAATCCGAACTCTGGTTAGTGTACCACATAAAAAGCCCATCCCATTGTAGAGATGGTTCTCATTGGCAGGTCTGCCTTCCTCAAATGAAAAGAAGAGAGGTTCAGTTGGATCAAAAGTCCCTAGAAAGGCTGAGCATAGTCATCCTGGCCAGGATCTTTATGAAGTACATAAAGCCGGGATGCCTGATAATCAAGTTCGCAACAGAACTGACTGAGCACATTTCCTGCGAGTGCGCCAACGATAGGTGCGTTCATAGCACTAGAAAGAGCCTTTTCGAAAACCCCTGTGGGTCGAGAACTCACAAGAATATTCTTTAGTTGATACGGACCCCATGTCAGATAGGGAATTTCTACGAGTAATTCGGGAGGGGTAGCCAATCCATTCGCAGATGTATCGGCTGGAATAGTTTGCTTTAACCATTCAGGATGTCGGTCAATCAGACGTTCAAGAACATCCTGGGATAGCATGGTCATGCTTGCACCTGTATCCAGAAGCATTCCACAGGTGGTTTTGTCTACTATAATTTCCACGCGTGGAAAATGACTTTGTGGATGAACATCAAATGGCAAAAGACTACCCGAGGTAAGGGGCTTTGTTGCTGGTGGGGCAATTGTTAACCGGTTTTGTAGATAATCAAAGACGAGATGGTAGCGACTTAGAAATGGTGCCCCACAGAAAACCTCAACGCCATCCTCTCCATGAATAGTCTGTTGATTGAGCGCGACAAGAGTCGGAATAGAGGTAAAATCAAAAAGCTCTCCTCCGATGCGAGCTGCCGGTAATAATGCAGGAACCAGCTCTCGTGCACTTTTTGTATACGCTATCCCCAATCTTTGTGCTAAACCTTCAGTAATAATAACAGCTCCGCCACCAGTGTCTAACCAGCAACGTGTTTCCCACGTCTGTTGGGCCTGTGTCATCCATGTGATGTTCACAAAGGGACGATCCTTCACTACATACAATGGTGTAGTAGCAATGATGGTTTCCATCTGGTAGTCCTCTCTCTCTGATAGCTATTCCAAATGATTGCTGGAACAGGTGAAAACATTTCTTTCTCTATCAGATGGTATCCCAGGAAGAGAGCACCTGTGTTACCCAGTAGAGAACCCGTTCCATCGCCGCGAGTTCAATGGTCTCGATCTTATCACGACTCCCATGATGAAACGTATCAAGTATTGCAGGTCTGCGTTGTGGTTGTTTCCCCTGACTGAGAGCCAGCATAGCCTCTTTAAAGATGTCAAGGTCGCTAGCAGGAAGAATACAGAGAGAGAGATTAGGTATACCCGCTTTTTCAAAAGAATCATTATCCCCAGACGGGAGTACCGGAAAGATACAATAGGGGAGGAGCGTGTCTATGGCAGCTCTGCGCACAGGTTCTTTGAAGATCCCCGTTTGTACATATTTCTCTGGTCCAAGGCATAGGGTATCGCCAACCCCACAGATATCTAAATTGAGCATTGCACTGACATTTTCTGGTGAAACATGACGTATATAGGCCTGACTGCCTAACAGATAGTACTCTTCCAGATCAAAAAATACCACATCGAGCGCCCTGGCTGGCGGATGAGTGCTATACTTCTGCAATAATGCGAGAAGAATACACACGGCTGCGCCATTATCATTCGCACCAGTACTACCTGCGACACTATCGTAATGCGCACCCAGGACAAATCGAGGTTCCTGGTCGTGAAATCGCACCACAATATTTTTTGCCAGGTGGCCAGCAATCTGTTCCTCGTAGACACAAGAGGCACATCCTATTTCCCCTAAAATCGCCAGCAGTTCTCGCCGCCGCTCGTGAGGATCAAGTGAAGCAATTCTTTGCAAATACTCGTACATATAAATTGACTGATCGCTCAATCGTTTCTCCTTTTTCACGTCAAATAGCAGATGTGTCCAGTTGTATGCATTCCAGGTTATTTTGAAGAGACGTTCATGGTAACCGGCTCCGTAAGCGGTGCACGCTGGGCGTCGATTGCCTCTCTTTTTAAGGCGAAAGAAGATAGTGTTCCTGAAAGGATCAGGAAAGCAGCCGCGATACTCAGGGGGATACTTGCACGAACAAACGTGCCTAAAATACTTGCAAATCCCATACCTATAATAATCGCCACTGTCTGAATAGAGCTATACACTCCAAGAACACGACCCCGATGAGTGCGGTCTACGTGTTGTAAGAGCGTTGAGATACTGACAATCCAACCAACGACAGGAAAACCAGCCAGACCGAACAGAAACAGATCAAATCCATATACTGGTATTTCTACAATGCACAGGAAAAGAATTCCGACTGCGATAAGAGAAAATGCAAGGAGTCGCGTTGAAGAAAGTTTTTTTGCAATGGTACCTATAAAGAACCCACCAATAATGCCTCCAATGCCTTGAACGCTTAGAATCCAACCAACTTCGAACGCATTACTATGTAAAGATTGATTGGCAAAAACAATGAGCAGGACATTGATAATGCCCTGGGCAAACATGCTCAGACCCGTAACTATGCTGAGGACGAGGAGCCAACGCGTCTGAAACAAAAAACGCAGGCCGGTTATGCCTTGAGACCAGAACGAGTGTGTGGGTGAATGGTTCTCTGAAAGAGCGGGAGCACTGGCGGGAGGTGTAACAACAGGTTGCCGAACTCCCATAATAAGGAGTCCTGAGATAATATAAGAAAGAATATCAAATAAAATGACACTATAGAGACCAGTAAAACTGAGCAGAGCACCACCGACAATCGGTCCTACAAGACGGCAAAAGTTGTCGCTGATAGTTCCCCACGTGTTCATAGATGTCCACTCTTCCTTTTCAATGAGTTCAGGAAGAAGAGCGCCTTGAGCAGGTGCGAAAAGCAATGAAATAGTTGTCTCAACAAAACTGACGAGATAAATGATCCAGATCATTTGAGTTGTATGCACGAAGAATAAGAACAAGAGCAGAAGTGCTCTGGAAGCATCGGAAAAAATCATAATCTGTTTCTTGTTCCAACGATCGGCAAAGATCCCCGCCAGATAACTGAAAGCAACCCGAGGAATCGCCTCGATGAGAAACATTGTCCCTGTCGCCAGAGCTGAACCAGTCAGGATATAGACATAAAAAGGCAGTGAGGCCGCAAGCACCCAGTCACCCAGGGTCGATATACCTGAGGCAATCCAGAGGAGTTGGAAGTTTTTATTGAAGAAGATCTTAAATGTACTCATATTTCCTCTTCATGGAACTCATCTGCCCGACGCGTAGTGATGCCCTGCAACGCATGAGATTCTTCAGCCATGAACTGAGAGATATAGTGTTCATAGTAGGCAATATCATTCATTACCCCCTCCTGAAGCACTGTAATGCGCGTGATATATTTTCGGAGAAGCATGCTCATACTCGGTCGGCTTTGCGTAAGGTTCGTAACGATACCACGTACAGTCAGAGGCTTTAGCCATGTTGACTCTCGTAGCAACGTCAGGTAATAGCATGCAGCTTTTCTCTGCATGCCCCTTTGCATGGCCACCTGAGCGAGTGTCAGTCCTATGCCTAGCTTTACCGTTTTGCTAATGGGCCTGTCAGTCTTTTGTGATTGTACACAGGCGTTCCAGGCGATCTCTAAAAGCGCCGTGGCCTCTTTAAACTGATGCTTTTTAAGCAGCAGATTATAGAGGCGAGGCAACACATAGATTTTTGCACCGGGTGAGGGAAGATTCTGAATAAGCTGAGCCGCCTCCCGATAAAAGGGGAGTGCCTGACTTTCCTGCTTGAGTGTACGAGCGTATATATCGCCAATGTGCGTCAAAAGCATGGCTTGCTGAACTACCAGACCTTCATTTTGGTCTTCACGCAAGTGCGCAAGTGCATCGGTCTCT
>DAOTTL010000269.1:0-9749 GCA_034438135.1 Ktedonobacteraceae bacterium
CAAAACATCCCACATGCTCTTTTTTAGTGCTACCTTGTTGCTGAAACCGCTTATACTAGAAAGGTTAAGCGTGGATCTCAAAAGAGAAGGGAGGTTGTAGTGGTAGAAGCATATATACAGATAGAGATGAAGCGTTTTCAGCAACTGATGGAGTGCAGCTTTGTCTGCTTCCTTATAGGTTGCGTAGATAAAGATCTGCGGCATCCGCTACTTGAGTGTAAATCAGTGATGCCCTCTGAGATAGTAGTATCCACCGAGATCTCAGGTGAGGCAGCATTAAAAGATCTTCTGCAAGAAGAGCGAGTGAGGGCATTGTGCGATTTAGCAGCCCAGACAGGCTGTTTACAGGAGTGGAGTAGAGGGATATTCAAGCCTGGAAACAGGTATATGCGCCGTGTGATCATAGCGCCCGTAGAGCGCCCGGCGGGTATTCTAGGCGTACTCCTGTTGGCCGATGAGCGATCTGAGCATTTTGATGGGAGAGAAAATCATCTTTTCTATGGACGAGTCTCCACCTATGCAGAGAAACTGGAGCGTTGTCTACGAGCGAAAAATAATCTGACAGGACAGCATATATGGGAGGCGATGAGCAGTAATGTCGTGAGTGAACAACGAGGTGCATTCTCTGATCGCATAGGTGGGTCAGAGTTCGTTTCCGTGATAGGTCATGAGTTGAGAACACCCTTAAGCATTATCAAAGGATATGCGGGATTATTGCAGGCCTATGGAGGGAAAGGTTACGCTGACGAGCAATCTCTAGAACCTGATCGCCAGCAGCAATATCTCGGTGGAATTATGGAGCAGACGGGGTTACTGGAGACACTGATTAACGATTTGCTAGATTGTTCACGTATCCAGGAAGGGAAACTGGCGCTGCACCCAGGTGCCGTTGACATAGAGACTCTTTGCCAGCGAGTAATCCAGTTAGGACAGATGCGGGCAGATCTCCAGGCAGTGGGCAAGCATCGGTTGACCTGTAAGGTCAGCGAACCGCTGCCAACCATCTGGATAGATAAGAATCGGCTACAGCAGGTTTTACTAAATATACTGGAGAACGCGGTAAAATATTCTCCCGAAGGGGGAAGTGTCGAATTGGAAATTCGTCCTCTCACCTTCCACAGTATACAGGACAGTCACAAATTTATCAGCCTCACTATACGAGATGAAGGTATAGGTATCCCCACCTGGTACTACGCTCGTCTTTTCCAGCCATATGAACGTCTGGAGAGGCCAGAGGGTTCACCTATTCCAGGCTTTGGATTGGGCTTATATATTGCGCGGATTCTGGTAGAAGCAATGGGCGGCAGGATAGATGTGCAGAGTTGTGAGGGAAAAGGGACAGTTGTTACAATAACTCTCCCTATGGTTGCACCAGACACTGTATCCATCATACCTGAAGCCATTGAACAAACAAAATCAGCAGGACATTCTTATGCAAACCAGGGCAGGTTAGGAAAAGACAGAAGGGAGAAATCTGGATACCTCTCCTAAAAACCTCCGGGCTTCGCAGAAGTCACTGCGTAGCAGTGGCTAAGCCTCTCTCCGATTCAAAAAAAGATGAATTGGAAGGGCTGTGGCGGAGACCACAGTCCTTCCAATTCATCTTAAACGAGGGGGTGGGGCCGAAACCCAAAGGCTTTCGGAGAATGAAGGAACCCTGTGATTGACCAGACTGAAGGTTGCGTAAAGGGAAGCAGTTTGATATAGTGTACTGACATGTGTAATACAGCAAAAGGTAGGAAACAAACAATTGCTCATAGGTCTACTTGAAGATGATCTGGCAATTCAAGAACTGTTACGGCTGGTTCTACTGGGAGACGGCCATCAGGTCGTCGTCTATCTGACTGCTGAAGAGTGTCTCAATGATTTGCGTGTAGACGATCCCAGCCTTGGAGAATTACCGCTATCACTTCTTATTGTTGATTTGCGCCTGGCTGCATCAGTCTCCGGTGTTGCAGTGATCGAGCGAATACGTGCCAACCCTCGTCTGGAGCCACTCCAAATTATTTTAACGACAGCCTCAACTTCGATTGACCTGCAAGAACTACAACGTTTACGAGTCACTCTTCTAAGCAAACCCTTTGATATTGATGAAGTTATCCGACTTGTGAATGAGCTTGCCGGTTGCACAAAGCTTCCTGAGGATGTGTAACGCTCTCTAGCTAAAAGGCATTTAATCAAAGATTAAAATTAGCTGAGTTTTTATTGTTGACTTGTAGTTCTAAGGATCAGACTGTTATCCTTTAGGTAGAGGATGGATAACTGATAACGCAGTTCGCTCTTAGAGGGGACTGACTATCGCTGTATCCAAAAAGAAGAAAAACTACATTTTAAGAGAAAGAGAGTAGAACACATGCAGACAAGTAAGGGTCGTGGGCGTGGATTCGCCTCAATGAGTCCCGAGAAGAAGCGCGAGATCGCCAGCAAAGGCGGAAAAGCTGCCCATGCTATGGGCACTGCTCATAAATGGACCAGTGAAGAAGCCCAGGCAGCCGGACGTAAGGGCGGCTCAATCAGTCGTCGGCGTCCTAAAAGTATCGGTCAGGCCCAGGCATAAGAGAAGTCATCCCTGACTTTGTAAAGTCAGGGCCAAAGAGCTTCCATTAACCTGGAACTCCACCCTCAGGAAGTAACAAGTGGGCTGAAGGGGCGCGATGCGCCCCTTCAGCCCACTTGTTACTTCCTGAGAGGAATGGGGCACCAGTCAAGCAAAAGGAGCAGAGTAGGTGATATACGCAACCTTCCGCTCCTTTTGTTTGACTGGTGCGTTTTGTAATAGATTAAACAAGAACGAAGAGGAAACTACATGTTCCTCAACGAGGTTGTTACAATTGTCAGCGTGTTCCGTCAGTAAACATACATGTGTGTGGAGTTTATAGAACTAGGGAAAGCTTTTTCAGGTGTATTTATTTTTTATAAATTGGGTAGAAGACCTGGCGATGATCGGAAGATAAAGGCAGACTTATTCTAAACAACAATGAGCATCCTCAAAAATATCCAGTGTTCACGACCACGGCTGAACCTGTGGATAATTCGCCGACATTCCTGGCCGCGCAAAAAGGTACTTCACACCCGTCGCGTCGCTGGTTGAGTAAATCGTTTCGGCTGAGTCCGAAGAGTTTTCTTCCAGGGAAGGAAGCGCTTTCCCTGAGACGTTTTAGCATCGCCGAAGCTGCTCTGCTGCTCATGATGGCATACATTACTTCTCGCGGTCTGGGCATAGGACGTCAGGCCCTTTTTAATATACTTTTTGGTACAGGTCCTGCTGCTAATGCCTACTATGCCGCTTCGTATCTCCCAGAAACGCTTTTTGATCTGGTTGCTGGTGGTGCACTGACTCATGCATTCATTCCAATCTTCCTCTCCCAGGAAAAGAATCATGGACAGCGAGAAGCCTGGCGTTTGACCAGTCTGGTCTTTAATCTCCTATTAGTCGCACTAACTCTGCTCGTGATCGTAGCTGAATTTCTAGCACCCGCTTTTGTCAGTCACTTACTGGTTCCTGGCTATCCACCATCTGTACAGAATTTGACGACAACTTTAACGCGTATCATGCTCATTCAGCCCTTATTTTTAGGTCTGGGGACAGTGATTACAGCCGCGTTGAACAGTAAACGCCAGTTCTTACTGCCAGCGGTGTCAGTAGCAGTCTACAATGTTGGCCTGATCGGCGGTTTGATAGTCTCTTTCATCTTCCACGGTGCAGGTATTTATGGACCAACCTACGGAGTGCTGGCTGCCTCAGTATTACAAGTAGCTGTCATGGTGCCTGCCCTGGTTCAGCAGGGTGCACGCTACAGCTTCACCTGGAATCTCAGGAATCCAGGTTTGCATCAAGTGTTACGTCTGCTGGTACCTAATGCACTGGCAGTCACTGTTGCGGCCAGCGCTCCAATCATCGATACAGCCTTTATTTCTTTTATGCCTGATAGTGCAAGCCTGGCTGCCCAGCGCAATGCCTACATGCTCTTTGCACTGCCGCTGGCCCTGCTTGCACAAGCTGTAGGGCAGGCCTCTCTACCTCAGATGTCCGATCTTGCAACAGGAGAGAAATATGTCCGTTTACGGCAGATACTGCTTAAAGTGCTTGGGACTTCTTTTGGGTTTAGCATCCTGGCCGCGCTTGCTCTCTATCTTTTTGGCGAACCTATCATCCATCTTCTCTTTCAACACGGAGCTTTTACCAGTCATTCAGCCTCACTCACACATCTGGCTCTGCTTGGATACGCAGTAGCACTACCTATCCAAACTCTCGCCAATATTCTGGTGCTAACTTTTTATGCGCTGAAAAATGCAATCATTCCATTCTGTGCTGCGCTCCTTGCCTTACTGGCGCATGTGCTTGGAGTCCTCTTCTTCATCCATCTTTTCACCGCCTCATATCAGATCCTCGCCGTTCCATTAGGATTAGCCGTCGATGGCGTGGCAACAACTTTGCTTCTCACTATTTTTCTCTTTTTGAATTTTCACGTGCGAGTACGCAGGGACCCGGGAATGCAGCGTCTGATACGACGCCGGACCTATCTCAAGGGTTTGACAGAGCAAGATTCTGCGCTTCAAAAGACCCGGGAATGAGTGTATCAGAGCAGGAGTAGCACCTGAAAGTAATAGCTCATTGAAACAAGATACATTTCAGAGTACTTTCCTTAATGGAAAGGGAAGCAGGCGCGGCATGCCTGCTGAACGCGCCAGCAGTAGAGAGGACAGTTACTGCTGGCAAGCCATTTTTTATTGAGAGTAGCTAAAAACCTACCTCTGAAAAAAATCCAGGACGAGCTTTATAAATTCTGCTGGATAACGCAGGTAGGCGGGATGTCCGGCATCAAAAAGGTGCAATGTTGAACCAGAAATCTGTTTGTGCAACATATATGCATAGTCAACCGGCACAATGCGGTCACGGATGCCGTGCATGATAAGCGTAGGACAGGTGATGGCGGCAAGTTCTGTCTGGCTGATCACTATCCCACCATGAGCCACCAGAGCTTCCTGGCCCTCGACATACATACGCGGAAGATTGCGCCAGTAGGGTTCGCCATGGAGCCGGGCCAGTTGTCTTTGCCATTCGACAGAGAGAGGCGTCTCAACCAACCAATGGCGAATAGCAGCCGTGTTTTGGGCATTAATGGTCGGCTGTGCACCTAAAGCCGCCACAACTTTGACACGCGCAGGATAGAGGGCGGCCAACAGGAGAGCAACAATTGCACCATCACTGAAGCCCAGGACCAGAACATGAGCCAGTTTCAGGTGATCAAGCAGCTCGACTAGATCTGCAACATCCTCACGATAATAGTTCACACTATAGACGGTGCGTTGTGTAGAATGACCGTAACCATTCAGGTGAGGAGCAAGCAACGAGTAGTGCTGGCGTAGTGCTGGCAACTGCTCCTCAAAATCGCTGGCGGGCGTTCCCGCAAAGCCAGCCAGGAGCAGTAGTGTTTCTGGCGGTGAAAAGACCTGAGTGGTGATATCTCGATTAAAAATGTCGTAATACAAAAGAGTATGTGATGTTTGGATCACTGGCATAAGCGACCTGCCTCATAGTTAAGAAAATGAAGAAAATGAATCTCGATGTTAAGAAAAAAAGAAAATGGCTCTCGATTCAGAATCCTTGACAGCGGGTATATCGGTGAATATACTGTAGTCAATTTTAGCATACCACTCTTAGTGGTAATTGTTTCTAGCACGTCCTAGCAGACTGAACAAAAGGGGTGGTTTATGGACTCTGAGCGAACGGGACCTGCAGGTTCAACCAATTCCACATTCCAGAGCGCCGGGGCAGAGCAGCCAAGCAGCGATATTGCGGTGGAGAGCGAACTCATCATCAGTGCTCGCATGGTCAACAAATATTTTGGGGACAAACACGTTTTGAAGGATATCGATTTTGACGTGCACAAGAAAGAAGTAGTGGCACTGATCGGTCCAAGTGGCTCAGGAAAGAGCACGCTCATTCGTTGTTTGAATGGGCTGGAGAAACATAGCAGTGGGGAAATCACCATTCACGGACATACACTTGATCCGCGGCTCTCAATCAAGCAGCTTATCCCGATCCGTCGAGAGTTGGGAATGGTTTTCCAGAATTTCAATCTTTTTCCTCATATGACCGTGTTACAGAACATCATTTCAGCACCCTTGATGGTACGTAAAATGTCGAAAGACCAGGCTGTAATGCTGGCCGAAAGTCTGCTGGCAAAGGTTGGACTTTCTGAGAAACGCGATGTCTATCCCAATCGACTCTCAGGGGGTCAGAAGCAGCGAGTTGCTATCGCTCGTGCGCTGGCGATGCAGCCGCGTGCGCTCCTCTTCGACGAACCCACCTCTGCGCTCGATCCAGAGCTAGTGGGTGAGGTTCTCAAAGTCATGCGAGATCTGGCTTATGAAGGAAGTACTATGGTAGTTGTGACTCATGAGATGCAGTTTGCGCGTGATGTCTCCGATCGGGTTGTATTTCTATCGGATGGGAGAATAGTTGAGCAGGGCGACCCGGAAGAATTGTTTAAAAATCCCAGGCACGAGCGCACGAAGTTGTTCCTGGAGCGAGTGCTCTCTACCCTACCATAACTCTCATTTTCCAGGAAGGTTTAGAGAAAGGCAAGAGACATGAATCTCGAACTGAGCAGGCGTACTTTTATCAGGCGTACTGGTGGATTCCTAGCAGCGGGCAGTGCCCTTGAACTGCTGCTAGCCGCCTGCGGAGGCAACGTTTCTACCACAACTACCGGTTCAACTCCCGGTTCTGGTGTGACACCTGTTGGGCATGCAGGCCTGATGAAAATAGGGGTAATTCAGTGGGGAGCGGATTATGTTTCTGGGGCACCCTATGTCTTTCAGAACCCGGCCAATCCAAACGAGCTGGTTGGTTTCGAGGTTGAAATTGCTCAGGCCATTGCGAACCTGATGAGTGTTACTCCCAAAATGATCGAAACCTGCTATGGGGTGCTTGACCAGGCGCTTGCTGCGAATAAATTCGACATGGTAATGAACGGTTGGGAGATTACTGACGAGCGCAAAAAGACACAGCTCTTCTCAGATCCTTATTATCGCTACGGTCAGCAGATCGTCGTTCGCTCCGACGATTCTCGCTTTGCTAATTATAACGATACCAGTGATGTCACGCTTGCGCTCCTTGAGGGTCTGACCGTTGGTACGGGCGATGGATATAAAGCTGCCACATATTTACAGGCTGATACTAAGATTAACACAAAACTCTACAATGGGACACTTCCCTTTGAAGATGTCAAACAGAAGAAACTTGATGCTACGATGCTGGACGTGCCGATTGTGGCCTACTATGTACAGGGTGCTGGTCCCGGCGCAACGCCGGATACATCGCTGAAACTCCTTGGGAAACCGCTCTATCCTGATGTTTACGTCTGTGGTTTTAATAAGACCAATCCCAATGCGGCGATACTCCTGCCAGAGATTAACGCTGCCTTTGCTCGCCTGAAGCAGAATGGAACACTCAAGCAGATCTACCAAAAATGGAAGCTCTGGAATGATCAGCAAGCGGCCATTGGTATCAACTAGGAACGCTTAGCTCTTCCCGCGGAACTGACTGGAGTCCCCTGGCGGTTTCCACGCGAAGGTGAGTGTTTTTTTCTCTGGCGGTCCTGGCATGTTCTCCCGCGGAAGGACATGCCTTGACTAATGAAAAGAGAGAGGAAGCATATATGGGATTGATTTTGCAGTGGCTGCCACAATTTTTAGTTGGTGCACGCAACACACTCATCTATTGCGTGATCTCGTTTCCTCTGGCGCTGTTGCTCGGGATGATGCTTTCCCTGATGAAGGGTTCGCGTTTTGTCTGGCTGCGCGTGCCAGCGCAAATTTTTATTGAGGCGATACGCAATACGCCGATTATTACTCAGATTTTGCTGGTCTACTATGGTCTGGGGGCTGTGCTGGCAAACTACAATCTGGCGCAACTTGATAACTCGTGGGTAGCTGGAGTGGCCTGTCTGGCCTTGAATTATGCGGCCTATGAGGCTGAAGTTTTCCGTGCTGGTTTTCTCTCGGTGGAGCGTGGCCAGACTGAAGCGGCATATTCGTTGGGCTTTTCGGCAGGCCAGAGTTTTTTCAGAATTGTGTTGCCTCAGGCGTTGCCTCTGATGCTTCCGCCTTTTGTCAATGATTTTATCTATATGTTAAAGGACTCAGCTATCGTCACAGTGATCTCTGGAACAGAGCTAACTTCAGTCCTTCAGGTCGCGGTCTTTCGTAATAGTAGTCAGACCATACCACTCTTTGCGTTAGGGATTGTCCTCTACCTGGCCATGAGTCTGCCCATTTCTTTTGTCGCCAGGTACTTTGAGCAGCGGTTGCGTGCGGCATTATAAGTGGTTTAGAAGGAGCTGTAATGGAAAAAACGGTCATCACCGATACGCCTGACACGTTTGTACAACCTGCATCGCGTGGCTGGTTAGTCATTTTTGATTATCTCTTTTACCTGGTGCTGCTTCTGGTGGCAGTTGGCTTTGTGTATTATATCTACTATTTTCTCTCCAACCCATTGATTTCGGCAATTCCCCATAATATCTCCATGGTGATCTATGTGCCGTTTTTGCTTCAGCATGCCGGGCTGACGATCCTGATCTCTGCGCTCAGTCTGCTTCTGGCAAGTATCTTTGGCTTCATTGGCGCTCTGGGTCGCCTATCTAATTTCATCCCTTTACGCTGGCTGGCAACGATTTATGTCGAGATTGTCCGGGGCACACCAATTCTCGTTCAGTTGTTGCTCTGGTACTTCGGCATCGCTCAGGTGCTCTCCACCCTGGGCTTTGATCCTTACGAGTCATTATTTAATTTTATGACGCTTTTGCAGAGCAATAGTCTGATCGCTGGAGTTGATCAGGGGACATTTGACGCTTTCTTCTGGGGCATTATTGGGTTGAGCTTCAACTATGGAGCGTATCTGACTGAGGTTTTTCGGACTGGCATTCAGTCTATTGATCACGGTCAGACAGAAGCCTCTATGAGTCTGGGATTCAACGAGCGTCAGACAATGCGCTATATTGTTCTCCCCCAGGCATTGAGAATCACACTACCTCCTTTTACAAACTATGCAATTACGCTTGTACAGGATAGTGCACTTCTCTCTATTCTTGGTCTTATAGAGCTAGAGCAGGAGATTGGTGCCCTGGCTGGTCCACAGAATGATCCAAATATAAAGCTGTTTCTGTATGTATTTGGAGCACTTTTCTATTTTGTGATCTGCTATGCGCTGGCGCTACTCGCCCGTTTCCTGGAAGCTCGTTTCTCCCGAGCCTATTAGAACCTTAAATAAAGTTCATCCCTGATTTTTCAGCGGCTTACAAAGCCGCCCCTCCCCCACGAAAAAGGAGAAATAGATGAGTTTGCAAGCCGCTTCGCGGCTTGCAAACTCATCTATTTCTCCTGAAGATGCAGCGGCGCAGCCGCCAGAAAAAGACCTTTGCCTTTTGGGAAAATGAGGGATGGTAACTACTCAGGTGCCCTGCCAAAAACGCCCCACCCTACAGGGAAGAAAGGGACGGAGAGCAAAACGGGCGGGGGGCCCACCCGTTTTGCTCTCCGTCCCTTTCTTGTTCGCCGCCGCAGGAGGCGAGTAGAGGACACCTGAGTAGTTACGAGGGATGACTCATATGATGCAATCCAATCAAACAACCCAATAGTTCTCTTGACGAAAAATAGCGAGAGATGGTATACTCTTCCCTGCAAAGAGGCTCCTCTCTTCAACGCTCGTATGATCCCGTAGCTCAGTGGATAGAGCGACA
>DAOTTL010000270.1:0-23465 GCA_034438135.1 Ktedonobacteraceae bacterium
GATGAATGTAATTATGATGAAAATAAATGGTGGGTAGTATGCCGGAAGAGAAGGATAGGATGACGAACCGCGATATCAAAGCTCAGGAGCGGCGGCAACAGATTCTCGCGGTGGCGAAGCAGTTGTTTGCCGAGGGCGGATATCATGCCACTTCCATGCGATCGCTTAACAAAGCGCTGGGTGTGGCCGAGGCCCTCACCTATCACTACTTCCCTGGCGGCAAGCTAGAAATTCTGCAAACCATCGTCCGAGAAGGCCGTGCGGCACGGGTTGCCGAGATTGAAGCTTTAGTGTCCATGCTGCGAGACGACCTTTCCTTGCGCGAGGCTCTCTCGCTTGCGGCTCGTATCGGCACTGATATCGTCGCCACGGATAAAGAACTATTTCAAATTCTGGTGCGTGAGCGAAATTGGCTACGACAAGAGGAGTGGATCGCTGCGCTGGGTACCGACGAGTCTCCAACACAATTTTTGTATAACTTTTTTGCTCACCGTATGGCGCAGGGAGAAATACGTGCGATGGATCTCTCCTTCGCTTTCGCGCAGTTTTTTTCAAGTATCATCGTCCATTTTCTTTTAGAGGATGCTACTGATGAGGAATCCTACCTCGAACGACTGGTTGATTTCACAGTCAGTTTGTGGTCTCAATGAGGCCAGTCCATTTTTTTTGTGTGTAATATTCAACGAACGATCAATGAAAGAAGGATAACATGGAGAAGAGATCGAGTATTGATGTGTTGATTATTGGGGCAGGCCCGGTAGGTCTGACGCTTGCCAGTAGCCTTGCTCGCTGTGGTGTCGCCGTGCGTATTATAGAGCAAGCCGCGACGATGCAGCATGAGGTACGTGCGAAGGCGTTGAAGCCTCGTACAGAAGAAATTTTTGAAGATCTGGGAGTGCTGGAGCAAATGCATGTGCGTGGACAGCGTAATCTGCTGATGCGCTTCTATAAGCGGGAGCAACTGATACGCGAAATTGATCATGCGTCCGATGCGGCCAATCAGCCAACCCCTGGCATGCCTTATCGCGGGAGTTTCTGGATCGGGCAAAACAATACACAGGCCGTGTTACAAGAGAGCCTGGCCCAAAAGAACATCCAGGTGGAGTTCGATAGCCATCTGTCAGCGCTGACACAGCAAGCCGACTGTGTGCTTGCGCAGGTTATCCACACAGGTGAGACGGAAACGATCCAGGCTCGTTATCTGGTTGGCTGCGATGGGGGACACAGCGTTATTCGTCACATTGGTGGTTTCTCGTTTCTGGGCGAAACGCTGGAACAGGAGTGGTATCTGAACGCTGGTATCGAGGTCAAGGGATTGGACCCTCATTACGGACACTATTGGATGGATGCGCCAGAAGGAATTGTGGGTTTCACGTACATGCGCTACGATCATCGCTGGGTGTTTCAGGCTCGTTTGTCTTCTGATACACACGATCTTTCACTGGAAGCCTGTCAACACATCTTTGACGAACGAGCCGGTATGGCGGGTGTCCAGCTAAGTGATCTGCGCTGGGCCTCCATCTGGCATCCAAACATTCGTATGGTTGATCACTGCCGCCTTGGTCGCATCTTTCTTGCCGGGGATGCTGCCCATGTTCACTCTGCCGCAGGTGGGCAGGGGATGAATACTGGCATCGGGGACGCGTATAATCTTGGCTGGAAACTGGCAGCCGTCCTGCAAGGCGCTCCAGATGCCTTATTGGATACCTACCAGGCCGAGCGTTTGCCCGTCGCCCAGGCCGTTCTGGCTTCCACAACGGTCACTCACAAGAAATTAACCCTCCCCAACTCTGGTAATTCGCAAAATTATATCAATCTCACATCGGGCAAAGACACTGATCTCTCGCAACTTGACATTGCTTATCGAGGAAGTCCACTGGCTTCCGATCTCGATGACGCGACAGGTATCCGTGCGGGCGATCGCGCTCCTGATTCGCCCTTCATCTTTTCCTCTAAGGGGCAGCGAGGCCGACTCTTCGAGCTGTTTCGTGGTACGCACTTCACGCTGCTTACCTTTGCCGATCGGCCCGCGCTGCACCTACCGGATAGCTACAAAGACATCGTGCATACGTATACCATCAGTCGTGGAGGTGACGACACAGATTCATCTGCTTGCACGCTGTTCGACATCGATGGCTATGTGTACCATTTCTATGGCATCAAGCGTGATGCTCTGGTTTTAGTGCGCCCTGATGGATACGTCGGTCTTACCGCAGGCAGCTTTGATGCTCTGCCAATCATCGATTACCTTCATAAAGTGACTGGCCGATAACGCTTCGTTGGCGTGCTGTTTCATGAAAGGCGCAAGAGCGGCTCAATTGGCATGATCAATCGGATTGCTCTTGCACTCTTGACTTAATGCGTGCTCTAAGAGAGTGTTTGGGAATAGGTATGGTATGTTCTTCCGCCTCTTTTCCCTCCTAATCTTTTGTGTAGAATGAGCTTATGAAAACTCTTCTGATGGCGGAAGAGCTATAATTCTATTGCTACGCCATCACCATCTTAAAATAGACCCTCAAGGAGGAGCCAAATGACTGTTTTAGAGGATGCAAAAGATCCAACCATCCGTATACTATCCGACATAGCGCAACCCTTTGTCATTGGTTTTATGTATGAGAAGAAGTATAGCGAGCGGGATGCCTTTCAATCGTATGTTCGTGAAGCCAGACAGCAGGGATATAGTCGTTGTAGCAACGATCAGTTCAGCAGAGGTTTTTTTCTTTCATGCTATTTTAATAAATAGTTCGTTATTTGCTGGTAAATCACAACATTTCAGTGGTTCTCTGCCATCTTGCACGAAAGATGATGGAGAACCATTAAACGGGTCTGGCGAAATTACAACGATTATCCCGGTGGGCAAGATCTCTCCGCTTGCTTGTCCACCGGGATAATCACTGCACTCCCTCTAAGGGGACTCATATCTCAGTAACTGAAAGGGAAGACCTTGTCAGTCCTCTTCGCTCGATAGCAATACAGCCTCTTGTTCACCGAGCGTTTGCTCTTGCGCCTTGCGTCTCTGGAGAAGCGGGAGAGCGATCCAGACACAGACAATGGCGAGAACAATGATAAACGAAGCTGAGGCATACGCTTGAAAAGGTCCCCACACGGTGTAGATGAAACCACCAACGAGTGGTCCGACAACCCCGCCAAGCGATTGCAACGATTGCGTCGCTCCACTCACACGACCTTGTTCGTGCCGTCCGACCATTCCAGAGATGAGTCCTCGCAGAGCGTTTTCAACAAGGCTTCCCGACCCTGCGAAGAGGACGATACCGACAATCAGGAGAAGAGGCATGGCGAAAAACGCGATGGAACCAAGTACCAGATAGCTAATGCCGACGAGCACCAGGGCGATGAGACCGAGCTTGATGTTTCCCAGCATGGCGAGGAACCAGCCGACCAGCAATCCCTGGACAAGAATGTCTACCGCGCCAACCAGGGTAACAACGAGTCCGACCTGTGTGGCATTGAAGCCAAGACTGTCCTTCGTCAAGATCGCGATCGTTGTTTGCAAAATGTAAGATGGGAAGGCATAGAAGAACCAGGCCAGCAATAACCAGCGCAAGTTTGCCCAACGAAATGCGGACGCCAATTGTTTCAATGGATTGAGTTCGCTCAGCGCAATGGAGGTAATGCGGTGTTCTTTGGCCAAACTCTCCGGGAGCAAGAAGTACCCCAGGACGAGCGTGAGGAGGATAAGGCCAGCAGCGACAAGAAATGGGGCGCGATAGTTGATCGTTGCTAGCAGTCCACCAAATGCGGGGCCAATGAGAGAACCGACACCGGCTGCAACACCCAGTCTGCCAAAGTACTTGCCCCGGTTCTCTGGTTCAGTGATGTCAGCGATGTAGCCGAACAGGACGCTGATGTTGCCACCTGTCAGGCCATCAATGATGCGTCCAAGGAAGAGCAACCAGAGCGCACCGCCAAGACCGAAGATGAGATAGCCGAACGCGGAACCAAGGAGACAGATGAAGAGAATGGGGCGTCGTCCGAATCGATCGCTCAAGGCACCCAAACCTGGCGCAGCGATCAACTGGCAGATCCCATAGGTTGCGGTGAGCCATCCCACGACGACTGCGAGATTCGTCGGATGAGCCAGGTATTGTAACGTGAGAAACGGAACAAGAGGGATGATGATCGTCAGACCCATGGTGTTCAGGAGTGTGATAACGAGAATAAGCACGAAAGACTTGCTTCCTACAGATGTGTTCGTGTTCGTAGGACCTGCTGACTTGTTCATAGAGGGACTCTACCTTTTCAAAAAAGTCTATCCTACTACTTCGCAGATGGAGTAGTAGCATGATCCTTTTCAAACAAGTTCGAGCTGTCTCGCGTGATGATACGCTGCACACCTGTTTACGAATGGTATGTACTGAGAAGAAGAGATCGTTCGTGTCCACAAAGAGTGAACCATGGGAGAGCTTGTCTCTCCTCTTCCTTCTCGCTGTGCGCCGCATAAGGCGCGAACACATTCGCACGATGAGCAAGAACGCTGACGATAGATGTTCGTTGGAGGCGTTGTCAACGGTTTCATCCTTGCTTCATCATTATCTTTACTGTGCGCTTTTTGAAAAGATGTAGTAACCCTATCACAGGACGTTGCTGTCTGTCAAGCTGTAAATCCCAGGAGCCAGGGCTATTTCATTCTCGTGAGGAACCCCTACCCAGGTCAAAAAAGGAGGAGTTGGAAGGGCGCTAACACCGCCCTTCCAACTCCTCCTACACTCAGGGGTGTATGAGTCATCCCTCCTAACTACTCAGGTGCCCTCTGCTCGCCGACGCAGGCGGCAAGCAGAGGGCACCTGAGTAGTTACCATCCCTCACTTTTCTGCGGCTTGCAAAGCCGCCCCTCTCCCCGAGAAAAGGGAGAAAGGGCTGAGTTTGGCAGCAGCTTTGTTGCTGCCAAACTCAGCCCTTTCTCCCTGAAAATCTGGCGGCGCAGCCGCCAGCAGAGCACCTGAGTAGTTACGAGGGATGACTCATAGAGAGAGAAGAGAGTGGAGTTGACATCGCCCATTACATGTATTATTATTTAGTCGGCATATTAATAAGAGGTGAGGTCTATGCAAGAAGCAATCACAACGTACCTGGAAGAGAGTATGAGTTTGTCCCTTGTACGGCTCTGTAAAGCGCAGCGCCAAAAGGGGGAAGTATGGTGTCAGAGAATCGGCCTCCACGCGGGTCAAGATCTTGTCATTTTCCGCTTATTGGAGGAGGACGGCCTCTCGCAGTCTCAGCTCGCCGCTGTGCTTGGCATCGAGATTGGCACGGTCGCTAAAATGGTCCAGCGCATGGAAAAAGAGGGGCTGCTAACCCGTCGTCAGGATGCTGAGGATGCTCGGATCTCGCGGGTGTATCTGACTGAAAAAGGACGGTCTCTAGGCGAGCCAGCTTTGCACATCTGGAAAGATCTCGACGCTCGCCTCGTGCAGGGGATGAGTCAAGCAGAACAGCTCCTCTTTCGTCGCTTGCTCGTCCAGGCGGCAGCTAATTTCTCGCGTAGCTCGTTTTCTCCGGCAGATGAACACCCATAGAAACTTTTTTTCTTTTTATTATGCCGGCATAGTAATTGGTCATTTTTGCACATGCATTGTCTGAAGCAAGGCGAAATTGCTCGAAAACGAAAGGAAAGAGCTAGATGAGTTCAATACGTGCGATCGTTGTTGATCCTGATGCTCCAGGACGGTTTGTCATCAAAGAGGTCGAAGCGCCCCAGCCGGGCCCGTCGGAAGCGCTTGTTCAAGTTGAAGCCATTTCTTTGAATCGAGGAGAAGTGATGGTTGCCATGACGTCCGAAGCGGGTTGGCGACCCGGCCGGGATCTGGCTGGAACGGTCATCAAGTCGGCTGCCAATGGGGGAGGGCCAAAGATTGGAAGCCGGGTGGTGGGCATGGCTGATACAGCTGCATGGGCCGAGCAGGTGGCAGTTCCTACCAACAGGCTGGCCGAACTTCCTGCCAGGGTGACGTTTGCTCAGGCGGCAACCTTCCCGACTGCTGGACTCACCGCGCTTCGTGCAGTTGAGAAAGGAGAATGCCTCCTAAATAAGCGTGTGTTGATTACCGGTTCTACAGGTGGGGTGGGACTCTTCGCGCACCAGTTCGCCCGGCTCGGCGGTGCCTTTGTTGTCGGCACTGCTCGCCAGACTCGCCACGAGGCGGTTGTACGTGAAGCGGGAGCCGATGAGGTGATCGTGGGGGATGATCTTGAGTCTGCACGTGCGTATGGAGTAGGAGATAGTTTTCCACTCTGCGAATATCCCCTTTTGCTATATCGTCTCCTCTTTCGTAGTCATACGCTGTTCTGGTTCCTGGAAAGGAGGATGGTCAGCAAAGAAGTCCAACAACTGACGGTGCATAAAGCTATAGCCGCCACCCACACGACGCAGCAACACACGGGCCGTTGCGTCGTCGAGAAAGTCAACAGCCTGCCAGGGTAGGATACGAGAACGAGCCAGCAAACGACGGATCGTATAGTGACGCACCAGAGCTATGCCACCCATGAGGAGCAAGACAAAGCAAGTCCCACTTACAAGAGCTAACCCCGCTTCCAGCCAGATCTCTCTCCCGAAGAAGCTACTGAGTGGCGCGTATATTGGAAAACTTATGATGCCAATAAGAATTCCGCTGAGACTCCCTATGAACAGACTATTCCACAAGGACCTGTGTATCCCTTGATTGACTTTACGACGATCTCGATCCTCAATTCGTCCCTGCTGTAAACCCTGCAAGAGTGCAAACAGCACCCAATAACTGAACCCGCTAAGGCATGCAAGGTAGAAGAAACCATCTATTGCGGCAGGGTAAAGAAATGGATTAAGGCTCAGCAAAGAACCTATTCCATGCGAAAAAGCCGTGTATATTTCAAGCAAAAGAACAGGAATCATTGCTATTGCAAGCATAAGAAGGAGCGCAGAGAGGAGGTGTTTGGGGAGGAAGAGCCTCTGTAGAGCGCTTGCCCCGCTCCATCTGATATGATCAGTTATCTGTATATTCTCACCAGATGCTCTAATTGTCAGGCTAACTAAGAGATTGATGGCTCCATAGAACAAGAGTCCCTCAAGTAGAATAGAACCTATCACGTTGCTCAAGGTACTCACTGGTCGAAAGAAGGGCGCATACTGAAGTGATCCGAGGAGCAGCACCTGGCTTAACCCATCGCGTAGACCGAGGATCAGCCCATAGATACATCCTACGAGCATACACCGACGAAACAGAGCTGCCCGAGAGAATGAAACCGGACGAAGCTGGTGATCCGCTTGCCTGCCAGATCTCTGTGTCTCAAATAGAGGTGATGCAGCAAAGGATAGTTGCAAGAACAGGCTTCCTGACCCAAAAATGGCACCAGAACAGAGCCAGAAAGCCGCCAATTCCCAGGCAGGAACAAGTTCGTAGAGTGGATAGGCCAGGGCTGTATCAATGCCAAAGAGCAACCCCAGAGACAAACTGATCAGCAGTCGTCTGACCCGCATCTTCCGCATCAGGCGTGAACGAATTTCTGCAAGAGGTTCTGCTGCACCTGGTTCAGACCACAACCATCCCAACAATCCTCCGAATATTCCATAGCTGAACAGATCTGTCCAGCGCGTCGCAGGAGAGCCGAATGGGAACAATGTTTGAACCATGATGGTCCCCAGGATGCCAAGGAGTATGGCTGGTAGGCACACGGCATTTCTCTGATAGTGATGCCGCTGTTTCTCTGGCAGCCAGTCTGGCTGGAGATGTTCAAGGTAGAAAACCGTCTGGTTGCGGTCGCGCATCTGATAAGCCAGCCAGTGCAACCACGCATAGATGCGCTCCAGGGGATAGCTTTTATCCGTTCCTTTGCGTTGCGCCATCCGCGCCACATAGTCTTGCAAGACCTGCTGTTGAAGTTCCTTTGTCTGCGTAGGAACCTGCTGTACCGCTGTTTCTTGATAGGTCAGCAATAATAGATTGAGCATCAGAGGCATCGTTGCCAGCACTTGCAGTCCGCTGTTGCTGACAAGCATCTGGCTCAGGCCCGCGAACGAGGGTCCCGCTGCTGTCAGCACCACGTTCACTTGATCCAGAGAGAGTGGCTGAACGACAACTGCATTCTGCAATGCCAATCGTTGACGTTCAGCGGCGACGGCATATTCCGTTGCGCGACTGCACACCACCAGTGGACCAGGATGCTCTCGATGGTACGTGTTGATTGCCGCGATACATGCTGGAAGTGCTGTCTCCTCCATCTCGTCAAGTCCATCCAGCAGAGGCAGAAAACGCTGTTCTCTTACCCACTGCTGACTCAATTTTCGCGGAAGATTATAGATCTGGCTGATTTGTTCTCCCAACCAGTTCTCCAGGTTTGTGCGCCCGGCTGCCCAGGAAGAAAGCGGCACAATTACTGGCAGTTGGTGCTCGCTCTCATACTCTACTTGCGCGACCAGATACAGGGCTAGTTCGACTAGCAGCGTCGATTTTCCCGCTCCAGGGTCTCCTAGAATAAGGAGTTCTTGCTGTGCATCTTCATAGACCTGGATCACTGAGGTACCCGCCGGTAACTGCCGTTCGCCTTGAGCATCTATCTGGAGCAGTCTATTCGCCGCGCTGGTAACAGCGTCCGCTTTTTGTGCCAGCTTTATCTCGATCCGGGTCACTTCTTGTAAAGATGTGTCGCGCAGTGTTTCATAAGTGTGCCGCAAGAGCCTGGACAATCTTTGCCGATTCTGTTCTACCCCGGAACGGTGCTGCTGGATGGGGATAGATGGAAGCCACGGCCACGGGTTCTCTCTGCGCGTTCGAGATGGGCTGGATGCTGCGGTCAGAGTACGAGCCGGGTCGTGTATGCTCAAAGTAACCGGTGCGTCAGGGGGGATGGACTCTGCTGCGTGCACGTCTATGAGAGCCAGGGCATCCAGTGGTTGCGTTAACGCACTGGCATTGTAGAGTGCGTGAGCGAATGCTCCTACGGTCTCGAACCGTTGTGTTGGATCCTTTGCCAGTGCGTGTAGCACCACGGCATTCACTGCTGGCGATAGTCCTGGTACCCGTTCACAGAGACTGGGAGGTTCCTGTTGGAGATGTTGTATCAGGATACCCAGGCCCGAACTGGTAAATGGCGGTGCTCCACAGAGCCAGTTGTAGACCATCACGCCCAGGGCATATTGATCGCTGGCGGGACAGGGATGACCCTGAATCTGTTCAGGGGCGACATACTGTGGAGTTCCTGCGAACTTTTGCTCGGAAAGAGAGGAGAGGGTGTCTTGCACGATAGCAAGCCCAAAGTCGCTCAGAACGACCTCTCCGGTGTCAGTGAGTAGTACATTGGCAGGCTTCACGTCCCGGTGAATGATCTGTTGCTGATGCGCGTAGTCTAACGCCGATGCCAGTTGGTTGACATAAGGTATGATCTGTTCCAGAGGTAAACGTTGACCATCGAGGTGTCTCGTGCGCAGCGTGCCGTTGGGCAGATAGTCGAGCACCAGATAGGGAATCTGCTCGTGCATCCCGAAGTCCTGCACACGTACAATATGGGGATGGTTCAACCGGGCAATTGTGCGAGCTTCCTGCAAGAAGGTAGTGTAGTTGGCGGGCTCCATACGCACATGCACTATTTTAAGTGCAGCATGCCGCTTTAAGTACTGATGCTCTCCCAGATAGACAGAGGCAAAAGAACCCGCTCCTACTAAGCGGAGCAGGCGATACTGGCCTATCTGTTGTCCAATAAGATCATCCATAGATATGTTTCGCCGGACCTGTTCCTCGATCTGGGCATTTCAGGACACGGGCATTGCCCTTTTCTCTGGGTAGAATGCTTTCATTTTCCAGTCAAATACTTCTCTCTCCTGTGAAACGATCAGAAGCCGCCTTTTTGGGTTTCCAACGTTCCCAGTGCATCGGCAGGCCGTGGGGCGCTCTCGGATGGATTTTCAAGGAAGATGGAGTCGCTTGACTGGCGCGTCCATCTTCCTTCGACGGGCGTTAATCACAAGAAGACGCACACCCGATAGAGACCAGTATAGAGGCGATGGCTAAGAAAATCAGCCCCCCTCGGCAGAAGGGTTCGCCAACGGTATCGAACTTTTCTGCAGCTTGCAAAGCCGCCCCTCCCCCCGAGAAAAGGGAGAAATGGCTGAGTTTGGCAGCAACAAAGCTACTGCCAAACTCAGCCATTTCTCCCTGAAAATCTGGCGGCGCAGCCGCCAGCAAGAGCGTTTGCTCATTTTGCCAAAATGAGGGATGACTCATGCCTCTTTTTTCCTGGGGAGGGGTTTGGCAACGGCTGAAATGCGACTTTTGAGAAACCCTGCTTTAGGGGAGAGAAAACCTTGACAATCGCTCAGAGAAATGTTACCGGAATGAATGAATCATTCATTCATTCAGAAAGCAGGTGAAATTATCACACCGACGGAAGAGACAGGACAGCAGCTTTATGGGGAGCAGCGAGCGAAGATCCTGGATGGGGCACGCAGGGCTTTTGCGCGTAAGGGGAGGAAAGCGACTATGGCTGATGTGGCGACGGAGGCTGGCGTGAGTCAGGGGTTGGCGTATCGCTATTTCGTCAATAAGGAGGCTATCTTTCGAGCGCTGATTGAACAGGCTTTGCGCATTGGCCCCGGGACGGTGAGCAGGATGCAGGAGATTCCTGGCACGCCGGGAGAAAGGCTGGCTGTAGTGGTGACAAAGCTGGTGGAGAACCGGAGGGAGCATCCTGAGTTCCATCAACTGTTGAACCAGGTTCTTAACGATAATGAGACGCCTGGAGAGTTGCGCGAGCTGGTGGATAAACGGATGCAGGCCCTGCGAGGTCCGCTGAGGGAGTTAATCGTGGAAGGGCAGGCTACTGGCGAGGTTGCGGCTGATGATCCTGATCAATTGATCACTGCTTTTTTTTCCTGCCTGCTTGGCTTGTCCCGTTGGGCGGTGTATGATGCCGAACAGTTTCATTTTCCTGATACTACTATTCTTTTACGTCTCTTTATGTCAGGTTCGCGGTAGGGGTGGAGAGCTTTGCTCATCTTTTGTAACGTTGGGAATGACTCATATGATGAATAGTCGTAGTATATATATGTCCTATGATAAGATAGGTCGTCAGGACGTGTTTATGTGTGCATTTTCGATAGGCAGAGAATTGCATATCGATATATTAGAGAAAAGGATTGAGCATTCTTATGTCAGAGCATCCAAAGCCGGGCTTTGCTGAGGTCAGACGGCAGATGCTGGTGGGTTTTCTGCCGGATCTGATCTTGAGCGTTGTAGCCCCGCCCTTTCGACTGCACAGTTTCTGCTGATTAGTCCTTTTGTGCGCTATGGCCTGCTGGCTGTGGCGGTGCTGGGAATGCTACTATGCCTGTCGATACTGCGGCAACGCAGACAGAAGAGGCTGGTGGAAGAGGCTGACTCCCTACCGCACGAGATCACTTCCAGCCAGATCTTAGATTAAATTGGCGCTTCTTTCCTGACACAAAGTAATGAGAGAGAGATTCTATATGAGTTCGATACAAAGTGACATGCTGCGTGTACCTGGAGCAGGCCTGGCATATACGCTCCAGGGATCGGGTCCTCTGCTGCTGCTGATTGCGGGCGGAGGTGGCCTGGGAGGCGGCTTCCAGGGAGTGGCTGATTACCTGGCTGATTGGTATAAGGTCGTGACATATGATCGGCGAGGGATAGGTCAGAGTGCGCTTGAGCATCCCACCGAGAATGTAAGCCTGGAGATGCAGAGCGATGACGCGCACTATCTGCTGGCGCACCTTTCGGCTGAAGCGGCGTATGTCTTTGGGAGCAGCGCCGGGGCGCTGATTGGGCTTGATCTCGTCACGCGCTATGCCGGGCAGGTGAGAGTGCTGGTTGCGCACGAACCGCCAGCGGTGTACCTGTTGCCAGGTCCCGACCCGGCTATCGAGAGTCTGCAAGAGGGCGTCCAACACGAGGGGCATCTGCGACCCTGCGCCAGTTTGCGGCACAGATCGGCGTGAGCTATCAGAACCTTGAGGCAGGTGTGGAGCGACCTCAGCTTAGCACGCAAAGCAATGCCGACGCCGAATCCTTCTTCAAATACACCTTCCCGGCGGTCCGAGACTACAGGCTCGACATGGCCGCGCTCCAGGCGGTGCCGACTCGCGTGGTCCTCGCAGGAGGAAGCAGCGGGCAGGAATATATGGGTTATCGTGGAGCGGTTGCTGTGGCGGAACGACTGGAAAGAAGCGTCGTTGAATTTCCCGGCCATCATGCGGGCTATGTGAGCCATCCGCAGGCATTTGCCAGGAGATTGCACGAAGTGCTGGCCAACGAGGCGAGCATGTCATTTTGAGGATGAGGAGGAGACCATGCAAAAACGGGTGCTGTCTATGCTGCTTTATCCTTTTCCTGAGATATTGATGGTTCAGTCATACAAGACCAAAGCCCTGCAACTCGCTATCATCGACTATCGGCACTGTTTCTACACGGCACTGCACAAGCGAAGGAAGGAAGGAAAGGAATGAGCAACGAGCACTCAACTTCTGACAAGTTAACGATATATCGTTACAATAAGCATAACGATATATCGTTAACTTGCCGAGCCGGAGCTTGCCTCCTGTCCCTGTGGCATCGGTGCCATATCCCAAAAAGGCGTTACTCGTTCATTCCTGCCCAGATCATTTCACGCCTGACCCATCGTTCCCCAGTATTGGGCGTTGTTGTTTTGCGTCTGTCATGAGATTTACAACCGACAAGACGGCGAGAAAGGAATATGTGGCGGTTTCAATCGGCCAAACACACAAAAAAGAGCGGCTTGATCGCTCCTGATCAGGAGAATGATCCGGTCCGAACTTCTCCTGTACGCTCGTAAGAGGCGACGATGACCCCGCGCGACGAGGTTTTCACCTCGCGCAAGGTAAAGGCAGCAACAAATGAGCGCACCGGAACACGGTTCAATTTCCTGGAATATCCTCCCGATGTGGTCCTGCTCGTTGTCCTGTGGCTACTTCGGTCCAAGTTGAGCCTGCGAGATAGCGCTGAGATGTTTCTGGAACGTGGCTGGGAGTTCAGCAATGTCTTCCCTTGACACAAATAATAAGCCATCATATAATAAGCCTACAAATCAAATAAGGAAAAGAGAAGAAACCATGATTCTCCCTGATCTGCTGAAATATCAGGCAACCTGGAATGGCGCTCGTCGTTATCTGGGAGAAGATGTTAGTGGAGTCCTGGCGTACTTGCTCGTTCTCCGTACTGGCCATGATCTTGAGACACTCTTTGCCCCATTCTTTGAGCATTACCATCTCTCGGAAGGCCGATTTTCTGTGCTCATGCGCTTACTGGACAGCCCGGAGCAGACGCTGGCACCATCCCATCTTGCTGACTCACTTGGAGTCACCCGAGCAACCATCACCAAACTGCTCGATGGTTTGGAACAGAGTGGGTTGATCGAGCGTCGCCTCGATCCCACCGATCGCCGCGCCTGGCTCATTACCCCAACCGCTACAGCGCGTGCGCTCCTGGAAGAGATGCTGCCACCGCACTTTCAGCGGATCAAGCGGATCATGAGTGTGCTGAGCAAGGAGGAACAGGAGCAATTGATCGCCCTTCTGCTGAAACTGGAGGGTCAACTCGCGACTACGGCGGAGTAGCACCACACGTAGGTTGTCAATGTGGAGTGCGTTCCCTGTCCTCTGACAACACCTCATCTGTTCCTTCTGAGCAAGTGTTGTCCTTCTTTATCAATAGTTAGCTGGCTAATTAAAAATCTGGCAAGGAAAAAGATCTGATGAAACTTTTTTTGCTCCAAGTGGGCCAGTTGCGTCCGCCACACCAGTCGGACAAAGCCCGACTTCCCGTCCCAGCTTACCTTATCGAGACCGATGCTGGTGATCATATCCTGGTCGATACCGGTTTTGCTCACCATCTCATTGGGGCCTATCGCCACCAGCCTGAACTTCACTATATCGTGGATGAGGAGGATTACGTCGTCTCCCAGTTAGCCATGCTGGGGCTGACAGCGCAAGATATACGCTATGTGATCTGTACTCACTTTGATCCTGATCACGCCGGAAATCTGGCGATCTTCAAGCAGGCCGAGATTGTGGTTCAGCGACGCCTCTATAACGCCGCACTCAAGGGAGAGGTTCATCGTTTTGAAATGACGCGGGGCCAATGGGATGCGCCAGGTCTCCGCCTCTTACTCGTTGATGGCGACACCACACTCGTCCCCGGTGTGACTCTTCTGGAGAGCGAGGGCCATACGCCAGGCCACCAATCCGTCCTTGTGACCCTTCTCCGCACGGGGCCTGTCCTGTTGGCTATTGATGCCATCCCATTTCAGACCTATAACGATCCAGAGACACGACCTATCGATGCATTTGATATGGACGAAGAACAGGTACGGGCCAGCACGCGCAAACTGCGTACGGTTGAGCAACGAGAAGGTGTTACCTTCACCGTCTACGGCCACGATGCTCATCAATGGCAAACCTTGAAGCTTTTCCCTGACTTCTATGAGTAGCGTGCCCCACGCTTCTCTCCCTTTTAACAGAAAGGACAAAAACATGACCTCTTACCAGCAAGAACCGACAGGCGTCTTGATTGTGGGCGCGGGACCAGTTGGCATGGTTCTCTGCATCGAACTCTTGCGCAGAGGCGTTCCTTGTCGCCTTATCGACCAGGCTGAAGCTCCCGCAACAACCTCACGTGCGTTTGGGATCCATCCGCGTACCATGGAACTGTTCGCCCGATTGGGAATTGCTGATGCCATCGAGGAACGAGCGCAGAAGCTCTATGATATGCGTGCCTATTCCGATGGACGCGAGCTGACCCACCTGGTCATGGACCCGGAGGACCTGTTTACCCGCTATAGTTGCACACATTCGCTTCCGCAAGTCTCCACGGAAGAGATTATGCGTGCACGCCTGGTCGAATTGGGCGGTCAGATTGAGTTCGGGACCCGTCTAGAACGTCTGGAGCAAGACGGGCACAGTGTCACGGCTTTTGTGAGTGACAAAGACGGTCAGTTCCGGCAGCTTCGCGCCTCCTGGCTCGTCGGATGTGACGGAGCGCACAGTACCGTACGCAAGCAATTAGGCATTCCGTTCGAGGGTAGCCCTTCCGAGACCTGGATGATCGCAGACGTGTACCTGGATTGGGAGTTGCAGCGCGAGGTTCAGGATACCATGTACATCCTCTTTTCAGAGTCAGGAACTCTGGTCACCTTTCCTTTCCCCGAAGTCAACCACTGGCGTATCCTCGATACGAGTCCTGACCTTTCTCAGGGAGAAGATGCCGCCGTCATTGTTCCCCAGTTGACGCAGAAGCTGCGCACTGCGCTAGGCTCTGCGACCGCGCAGGTACGAGATGCTTCCTGGATCTCAGCTTTTACTATCCAACAACGCCGCGTGCCCTACGCCCGCGTGCAACGGGCTTTCGTCGCTGGCGATGCCGCTCACTGTCACAGCCCGGCCAGTGCGCAAGGGATGAATACGGGTGTACAGGACGCCTTCAACCTTGGCTGGAAGCTGGCGCAGGTATTTCAACAACAAGCTCCAGAAGACCTCCTGGAGAGCTACTCAGTTGAACGTGAACCAATCGCAGCCGCCGTTCTGGCAAGCACTCAGATGGTGACACGTGCCTTCAGTATGCGCGAGCCTGCTGGTCGCTGGATGCGCAACAGCCTGATCTCGATGGTTACCAACACCTCGGAGATGCGCGAGTCCATCCTCAAACGTATCGTCCCGGAGTTTTTTGAACTGGGCGTGGCCTACGGACAGAGTCCGCTGGTAGCGGAACACTGGCAACCTACCTTTGCCAGCTTTGATCGTCAGCCAGCAGGGCCAGGGCCAGGGATGCGCGTGCCTGATTATCCCTTCGCCTTTGTGAAAGGAATGCCCGGCCAGACCTTGCACGAGGTCCTCAATCCAACGGAATACGCGCTTCTCTTATTCACAACCGAAGGCAGAGATGAAGATTATCGCCGCCTGGAGCAACTCGCGTATGAGGTTCAACAGACGTATGGGGAACTGGTTACTCCCATCGTTGTGGTGCCAGGATCGCATATCCAGCGACATGTGCAATGGGACGGGTACGTGCTGGTTGATAGTGGGCATCCCTATCATACCTTACACTATTTCTTTGGGGTCAGTCGGCCCAGCGCCTACGTAATACGCCCTGATGGCTATGTCGCCTACCGCGATCAGCCTCTCGATGGACGTCGCGTCCAGGCGTATCTGCAAACCGTTCTCTCTCTTTGAAACGGACTGGGGCTAGAAAGTAAGAAGGGGAGAGAGAGCATTATCAGTTAACCGGGTCATACGTCTTTTCCCCTCTCTTTGCTCTTCAGTGGCGTCGTCGCGCGAGACGCCCAACGCCAGGGGACTTCTGGCCAGAATCTGCGGCAAGTATAGCGGAGATACTGAGAAGAGACAAGGTTCTACCCCATATCTTTTCGTTCTCTTGCAGAAACTGTATAGGTAATAATGTCCGTCATTTCGCATACGTTTTGGAATGTTTTCCATCTTCCCTCCCATTAGCCCCCAGAAAAAGGGAAAGACAGGCATTTAGACAGCAGTTGCAAACACCTTGTGATACAGGTATGTCCGACACAGCAATTGAAAGCCGACGGCTTCATAAACGAAACGCGAGGAAGTAAACTCCGTACTCTTCTCCTCCTTCCCGGGATGCTCGCCTGTCACTAATGCCGCCTGCATCCCCAGTTCGCGTAAGCGCTGTAACCCGCCAAGCATCAGCGCCGTTGCCAATCCTTGACGACGAAATTGCTGGCGCGTTCCTACCGGTTCAAACAGGCCCACGTGGTTCACCGGGTCCACCCAGCAGATGCAACCAGCTACTGGCATGCCATCAGGGGCCAGAACCATTAGATCGAGTTGAGGATCGTATTGGGGCATCTTCATCACTGCCAGTTGTCGCAAGGTTCCTTCCTCGTAGGTCGTGCACCCCCGTGGGGAAAAAGCATCACGTTGAAGCGCAGCTCGCAGCTCTGCCTCAGCCTCTCCAGCAATCGGGCGAATCGTGAATCCTGCTGGCAAAATGGGTGCTGGCACAGGCTCGATCAGCGGTCGGCGGTAGCAATGATAGTACATTTCTTGGCGCTCATATCCTTCACGTTCAAGAAAACGCACCATCTCCAGATCGTCGCCAGAGGCTAAACCCCAGGTTTGTTCCCATATCTCATACTGGTTCTCGCCCTGCTGACCAGCACGCTCTTTTACGCGCTGCACTGCCCACTGATGTACCATAAGATAGCGCTCGTGCGTACGGAAGTCGGGATGAAGCAAGCAGACGATCTCATCCCCGGCAATGATCCCTAGAGCAAGGGCCTCACCATTTTCTTGATACCAGAAATGCCAGTTCTGCTGATCATCAAGTGAACCATCTCGGCACCACCATTGGAGGTCGCCAATGTGCGGATAATCGTTCTGTGGGTCCAGTGCTCGACAGGTGGTGACAAATTTCATAGCTTCTACAAGAGCTGGTCCGCCAGAACGCGCAAGCTTCTGTGCTGTGTTCATGTGTCTGTCTCCTTCTTATGGTACAGATAGAGTAAGAAACGTTATGCGACGCAAGGGTACGACGTTTCTTACTAGAGTAGAGGCATGGAATGTAAGCGCAACCTGGTCATTGTTTCGAGCTTGACCACTGGATGGTGAATCGGAACCAAACTCTCAATTACCAGACTTGAGCCAGATATTTGTTCCCCAAAAAAAGACTTTTCCTTGCCATACAAGATAGAAACAGAGCCAGAAATGATGAGCCGGGAGCTGACCAGGAATATGCAGGCAAAAACGGTAGAGACAGCCATGGCCCTCTGCTATTCCCCTCTCAACAGCTGGAGGTGATCCAAAACGTTGTGTATCTAGTAGAACACAAGCGAGAAGCGATTGAGGAGGAGGAGGTTCAGAAAAGCGAACTTCAACACAAGTGCTTTCTCCGATAATAGCTACTTCAGGATGTACGCAGAGTTCGACCTGGAAGTGTTGGTTTGCTGGTATATCTGAGATATACCCACACCGATAACACTGCCGTGTACGGCGTGCAAAATGAGGCTCCAAGTGGCTCTCCCAAACTATCTCTCGGATCGGGTGCCCACAAATGCTACATTGTTCCTGTAAGGGGCTCATCGTTTTCATTCCACAATCAACACGGTAGATTTCCGACATATGAAATGCTGATCGGGACGAAACATCAAGAAGAGCATCCATCGTTACTAAATCTGCATCACGAACTATCCGTCCAACCTGAGCCAGGACACGTTCCAGGCTGCCGAGAGATTTCTCATTTGTCAGGGTGAAGAAACCTTTCCGCACCTGGGTGAAACGATTTTCTAAATCAGTGATACGACCAGGTAATTTATGGGGATGAATCCCCATGTTTCTTAAATGTTTGAAATCACGGATGGGAGAGATAAGCTGCTCATCAATTCTTTGAACAATATCCTTCAGTCGCACCTTCTTCCATCGATAAATACCCGGGGGTAGTCCTTGATCGTTGAAAAGAAGAAAACCGGTACGGATTGGATAGACACGCAATGCTACAGGAGCTTCCACCGTAAGTACCTCTCCCGGAATCGGCAAGATAGGCAAAAAGAGTAATGAGCAGTTTGATGGTAACTCGCAGATTTCTGGCGCATACTCTGCTGTAAAAACAGCTTCTGCGGCTGAAGACGGAAATTGGGTCGAGGGATCTCCATAAATGAGAAGGCTTTGTGTATCGATTGATTGCAAGAATAAGGCATTATCAATTATCTCTACAGCTTGCCCTACACTTACTCCATGATCTAAGAGAATAGATAAGAGTTCCGCCTGCGCTGGCTCCCCATGATGGACTACTGGAGAGCCGATGAAATGAGAAACCCTTTTACTCTTTAAAATAGCTGCGTCCAAGCTGAAATCGGGCGAAAAGATACCTGAAAAACCTGACATGGCAGTGCAGCTATTCAGGAAAAGGATCGACGCTTGCAGATCAGCAGGAGAAATGAGTCGTTGTTCTTTATGAAAGCACTTTCCGCTAGAAACACATGCGGGCAACTTATCGTTATCACCAAACTGCTCAGATGTTCCATTCCGGCCACAAAGAAGAGCATGAGGCAAATAGACAACATCATTTCGTCCGTGAGTTGTAATCGCCAGAAGACGCACTGGATGGGTCATAAGAGAAACCGTCAGGTTTTCATTATCAATGGACCCTTCAGGAAAAACCCGACGTTGTTTTGATGTGCGAGCAACTCCTTGCGTTGTCCGATCAATAAGGATATCCTCATTTGGCATAGAGACATTCCGATGGGTTGTCCGTAAGATCAGTTGCTGCGCTTCTTCAATAGTCTCCGCTGGTATGAGGCCAATAGGCATGTCGAGACGTTGCCGGAGAGCTAATGCTTGGAAAGGATCTGTTAATACCGATGGTCCCACAATCATAAGGGTTACAGATCCCACTTGTTTCTCTTGAAGCTCTTCGAGGCTTTGAGCAGTAATCACCGGTCGATTTCCCAGCAAAGGTGCCAATGCTTCGAACCAAGGCTCATAAACGACTACCCAATGTTCACCCGAATGAACAAGAGCGTTAATGCTGTGTCGTCCGTACAAATGTTTCTCCTGTTTTTGGTTGCGTACTGCGTCTTCATCTCTTGGAGGTCGTGTTCTTTGTGTTGAAATTGCTCTTGGAGCGTGAGTACCTGCTCGTCCGGATGTTCTTCAAGCACACTTGACCGCCACTCTACAAAATCGTGCAAAGCAGCTACTTTTTGCAATTGTTCATTCCTGATCTACGGCCCTCGCGAGAGAGTGCGTTTTTCCCGTTACTCGTCAAATACACGTCATCCAAGGGTCATGTGTTAGCGCAGTGAGGGCGACAACGGCGCAACTCGTTGGCGTACATTTGCCTAAAATTCAGGCACCGCTGCCGTACGGTTTCCCAGGTGACAACGATCCGATCCAGCGCTGTGCCAGCAGTGCTTTGCCATCGCGAAAGCTGAGCGAGAAGCGGAAAGACACCCACACTGCGTGACTGATACTTTCCGATGGGAAGCGAAAGCCTTTGTCGTTTGGAGCAGTGGTGTTTGTTTTCATGAGGCTATTCTAGCACATTGTTCCGCTACGTTCCCGAGTTGACAATATCTCCCGTATTTGCCTCGGCCTGGCGATAGGCTGCCATAGTCTATCATGGCCTGCAATGTTATGCAGTTTTCTCCCGCTCAATGTTGGGATTTACAGCTTTGGCTTTTTACACCCTATTCCTGCATGCCGGATTCGACCCAGCGTTGAAAGATCTCCACCTTCTCAGGGAGCCACGCTCCGTCGCACGGCATTGATCCGTTTTGTAAACGCCGAAGGATGCCATCGGCATGAGTCTTCAGATCCTGGTAGGACCACAGGTCGAAGGCCCATTTCATCGACTGGCGATCCATCTGGCGAAACAGCGGCTTGATGTGCTGAGTAAAATGCACCGTTTCACCCGCGACAGGCAAAACAACTGCTTCTTGCTCCTTAACTACCGGAGCGAGTGCTGAAATCCGCGTGCCTGGTGCACCTGCGGTTCCCCAGTCCCAATGAGGTACAGGCATATGTAATGGAGGATGGCAGCCGGGTTGAGAGTTTTCCACTGCTAACCGTGATCCCCACTCAATGTAGGCTGTAAAAGCCGAGCGGAACTCAGGATCGTTGGGCAGCCCAGCTTCGTTAGCAGCCTGATAGAGCAGGCTCGCCCACCGTGCTCTCCGTTCCTCGGTAAGACCTTTTCCCAGGTGTTGGGAAAGCATACGCGTGTAACCACCGTACTCCTGTGTATAATTCTTTGGACCTCCGAAAACCTCACCAAGCCACGCAGCAACCCGTTCTGGATGATCGGGAGACATATGTGCGAAGAGTGGCTCGATCAACGGATCCTGCGGCACGTATTTGTCGTAGAAGAGGTGTGTCATACGCGTTAAAGCAGGTAAACCACCAGCCCATTCGAACAGGGTAGGCTCACGATCTGTAGCGATCTCCGGGTCGTGGAAGTTGACATACCAGTGCATCCCGCTACAAAATGGTTTGTTTTGAGAGTGACCGCAGCGACAGAGGCTATAGTGTTCTTGCGAGGCACCTTGATTGCGCGTTTCGTCGTTGCCCTGACCGTCTTTGAGAGCAATACCACCAGTGATCCGATAGGGTCCGTCCTTGGACACCTCAATCGTGGGTGGACGCATTTGATCTACTCCGTCACGGATTTCAACGCCGCCCAGTGCGTAGCTAAGCGCTCCTGATGGGCAAGCGCGGACAGCGCGGATGATCTCGTCCATCCTTGCCCCATTTGGGGATACAAACGGTTCCTGACCAGCATGGAACACGGTAGCCAGTCGATCTGAACAGAAGCCAGAGTGGGCGCAGATACCGCGATTGTCAAGTATGGTAATCGCCGTGCCAATATAGGTGTCACTGTGGTCGAGAACTCGTTGTGGGTCCTTCTTGTCAGTGAAGCCAATCCGGACGTGGGTGCCATCACAGAATGGTTTGATGGCGGAGCCGCCACAGCGGCATAGCGCCATCTGCGGGCGTACCGGGATAGGCTCTCCTAGCCATGTCACAAGGGTGTTAGCATTCGTCACGAGATAGGGTCCGCTGACCGAGGCCTGGATGGTGCAGCCCAGTTCAGCCTGCATCTGTTTGAGGGTAGTAATCCTGGCTGCCATGCCGTCAGGACCATCCGCGGGGGCGAACTGACAGGTCAGATCTTGCAGGGCAGCCGTTGCTTCCTGGATCTCGGTTGGTAGGCCAGGGATTATGCGCAGTGTCGTCGCTGCTATTGCCAGTTGCCATAACTGCTCATCGAAGAGTGCCTTCGCAGGCGTCTGATGCGTCACCTCTGGCAAATCCCCGTCGTCCCCAAAAGGTGCCCCAGCGCATACCCCCACCAGGGATGCACTGTCTATCGGCATCCGCGTGAGCGCCTCCCCCAGAGGACGAATGACCGAGGCCATCAATCGTAGTGCTGCTTGTGCGAACAGTTCAAGCTCGGCATTGCTCTCCTCTGTTGGGGCGAAGATGCGCTGCGTAAGGAGCAACAATGTATCGTAAGCCCTGTTGAAGAGATCGGCAACTGCCACAGTGAGAGTGTCAACGATGCGTGTGCTGTCGGTTCTCTCCTCAATAAGGTGTGCCCTCGGATTCGTGCCTACCGACCGCACGGGATCGAACAGCAGTCCGGTTTTCTGGGCCTCCGCCACGACTGCGGCATACTCCGTACGAATCGTAGTGCCGACACTCGCGGTATCTGTAGATACTGCTCCATTAGCTGTCCCGGTGATCATAGCGATTGCCGCAGCGGCAGACGCTCGATCAACGACAGTGATGAGTTGATCACCCAGGTTGAGGAAGCGTGCGTTGGCCTGCACTTCAGAAGAGCCGATAAACAGCTCTTCTGTGGGCAGATCGCGGAAACCCTGTGCGATCCTCTCATAGAGATCACCAACCGTCATAGCGCTGATCAGGCCCTCATCAATGCCCAGTGGCTGATTCAGTGTCGTGATTATCGCGTCTGATCGCTCAAACGCTGAGAGACGCTCGATGGTTCGCTGCGAAAATGGTGCCAACAGAAGCCGAATCCGTGAGGGATCGGTTGACGATAGCAGTGGAAAAGTTGGGCGTGCTATGTGCGGTGCGGCACCGATCGCGGTCAGCAGATGCAAGATTTGCGCCAGGTGAAGCATCCTGTCCACGGCTTCTGACGTCAGGCGTGCCCGCCAACCACGTACTATCTCAGCTTGCTTGTCGGTTATGCCACCTTCACGAATGTCATTCTTGAGCGAGTATGCGGCAAACAGATGGACGCATGCCAGACTGTGTTCCAGATCAGCAGCCTGCTCCAGCAGAGAAATCAGTGTTTCTCGTATTGTAAGAGGCGAAAGATCTGGCTGGGAGCCTGGAGTTGTTTGTGACATATCTTCTTTTCTTTCTTTTCTGTCAGTATTGGAGCGCACTTAGCACTCCAGATAGCCTCGGAAGTCAGTTAAATAATCAGTGTATGTGCTTGTTTGTATTGATCAACAAGCACATGAATATGCTCAATTTGCTCATCTTAACTATGTTGATGCAGATCTTCCTCTAGCAGTTGGGCATGTTCAACTGGCGTGACTCTCCAGCCAGGCTTGAAGACAAGTTCACTGTCAAACCACCCCGCGATAGCCAGGATCAGAAATGCCCCCAGGAAAGAAAACTGCCAATGATGAGTTTTCCTTTCACTGCTGTTGGGGCGATGACGGCAAGCCATCGACTGACGAGGCTAAGGAGAGTGAGCAGCCAGAGAACAAGGCTGACTTCTACGTTTACCTGGGAGAGGAACACCAGACCCAAACGCCAAAAAGACGATAAGCGAAGTCCTCCGATATTAATAAGCTTAGCGTCTCTCTCTAAGTTTACCAGAGGGAATGTTCCATCCACAGTAACATTTCAGCTCAAAACCGCGCGGCAGGTTAATGTGCTAGAAGTCAATCACTTTCATATGTCCATGATGTCCCTTTGCTCAAGCGCTCCTGGC
>DAOTTL010000271.1:0-10708 GCA_034438135.1 Ktedonobacteraceae bacterium
GTCACAGGGGTGCCCGATTCTGGCAGTACGGTGGCCATTGGCTATGCAGAGGAAGCGGGTATCGCGTATGACGCGGTGCTTATCAAAAACAAGTACGTTGGGCGCACATTCATCCAGCCAGACCAGCAACAAAGGGTCAAGAGTGTCTGTCACAAACTGAATGTCGTACGTCAGGCGGTGGAGGGGAAACGCATTATCGTTGTGGATGACTCATTGGTACGCGGTACAACGTGCGCCCATGTCGTTAAAATGCTACACGCTGCGGGTGCAAAAGAGGTTCATGTACGCATAGGGGCTCCCCCGGTTGTCCACCCGTGTTTTTACGGTATCGACATTGATGACAAATTTCAATTGATGGCGGCCCAGAAGAGTCCCACCGAAATCGCCAGCTTTCTAGGGGCGGACTCCCTGGCCTACCTGTCAGAAGAAGAAATGTTACACGCCCTCGGTGTCACAGATACCAGGCGTCATCCCTTCTGCAATGCGTGTTTTACCGGTCGCTATCCCACCCGACTGCATCGCGGCATGTGGAAGCATACCCTGGAGCGCCTGCCTGCCCCTGCGCCCGAGGCGGCTTTGTCCTGAAAGCTCTAAAGGTATTAGGGTTTTACCTATAGAAATGCCAGGGTTCTATCAGATGTATCTAAAGCCTGTTGAATGTATAGTTAAAAAAGCACTTAGTTCTGTTTTGATTTAGATATTACCCTTCCACGAAGGAGATTAGAAATGCAAGACGTTACATCCAATGTGTCAATCACTGACCATCACAAGTCCTTTCGGAGCTTCAAGTCCAGGCCGGCTCCGGTTTCGTCGCAGCAACTGGTTCGGACCTCTACGCTGTCAGAGAACGGTCACACGCCCCTTGTCATTACGCCAAATTTTGCGGATGTCAATCTGGCTGACTGGACCGCGAACAATCATGCTTTTATCAACGAAAAGCTCGCCATCCATGGTGGTTTGCTCTTCCGGGGCTTTTCACTCACCACTCAGGATAGCTTTCAGCGCGTACTTGAGTCCACGGGCATTGAGCTCATAAATTATAACGAGAGTTCAACCCCACGTAAACAACTGAGCAAGCAGGTCTATACCTCAACCGAATTTCCTGCTGACCAGACGATTGCGCTGCATAATGAGCTATCTACAGCCGCTACTGTACCACTGAAGGTCTGGTTCTTTGCTTTGCAGCCCTCCCAGGAAGGCGGGGAAACCCCGATCGCCGATGTTCGTAATGTGTATAAGCGTCTGAGCGGAGCAGTCAGAAGCGAGTTTGAGAAGCGTGGCTGGATGCTGATCCGCAACTACAACGATGGTTTTGGATTGTCCTGGCAGGATGCTTTTCACACGACAGACAAAGCGGTAGTCGAGGAGTATTGCCACAGTAATGCAATTACTTTTGAGTGGAAAGGCCAGGATCGTTTGCGAACGCGCCAGGTACGCCCGGCTATCGCGGTTCATCCAATGACCGGTGAGACGATCTGGTTCAACCATATGGTCTTCTGGCATGTCTCTTCTCTACAACCCTCCATCCGCGAAGTGCTCTTGCGTGACTTTGGTGAACAAAATCTTCCCTACGAGACCTATTATGGGGACGGCAGTCGCATTGACGATGGTGTTGCCGAAGAGATTCGAGCTGCCTATCAAGAAGAGAAAATCGTCTTTGGGTGGGAGCAGGGTGATCTTTTAATGCTCGACAATATGCTGGTAGCCCATGGGAGACGGCCATATGTGGGGCCACGACGGATTTTAGTTGGTATGGGTGAGCCTTACACTCGTACAGACATATAACACAGACCCTTTCGTCATGAGTGGCATCGAGACTCAGAGACAATGAGGGAAGCATAGTGAGAAGGAAAGAAAGGCAAGTAAGGACGAATATGAATACAACCGTTGTCGAGGGTTATCAGCTTTCACCACAGCAGAAGCGTTTGTGGTTGCTTAAGCAACAATTTCAGGATATGCCTGGTCGTGTCCGATGTAATGTATTGCTGAAGGGCGATGTCGATATCGCGTGCTTACGTGCCGCTTTTCAAGCTACTATCGATCGTCACGAGATCTTGCGTACTCTCTTTCAGACGATTGCGGGCATGGACGTTCCTCTTCAGGTCATTGGGACTACGGCAACTGCCTGGCTGGCTGATGGAGATTTGCCTTCTCTGGAAGAGCATTGTTCGCCGCAGGATTTTGAGTCAATGTTACCTGAAATTATGCAGCAAAATCCAGAGCAGGATAGTAATAGTCCCGCGACTGCAAAACTCTATACATTGGGCCAGGTTACACATGTCTTATTGCTGGACATGCCTGCTCTCTGGCTGGATCAGCAGGGTCTGGAGTGTTTTGTCAGCGATTTGATGCACAGCTATCAGGCGGATGAGACTTCTGAGACGGAGGAGCCTGTGCAATACGCAGCGGTTGCCCAGTGGCTCAACGAACTGCTTGATGGTCAGGAGAGTGCAGAGGGACAGACTTATTGGCAGGAGAGACTTGCCGCAACCCAAACTCCTGTCCCGTTTGCTCGTGCCGCTGGCGCGGACAGGCACTTCCAGCCGCAGCGTCTGCGTACAATCGTAGCGCCAGCCATCGTTGACAAGATTGATGCTCTGTCTGGTGCTTCTCCGGTTGCCTGGCAAGCGTTCCTGCTGACCTCCTTCTCTCTCCTTTTATGGAAGCTAGGACGTATGACAGCAGATGAGGACATCATTATTGGTTCGGCCATTGACGGGCGCACGGAGCCAGAACTGCATGCGGTGCCTGGACTTCTTACCCGCTACCTCCCGCTGCTGGCTCACCTTGAGTCTCAGGATACCTACGCCGAGGTCTGGACACGTATGACTCGTGCCATCCAGGAGGCCGAGGCCTGGCAGGACTGTTTTGATTGGGGTGCCGCGTCTCAGACAGGTGAACAGGATGCAACGGCTGATTACTTTCCTATCTGCTTTGATTTTCAATATGAGCAGCAGGAACAGCGAGCAGGAGACATCACCGCTACCATCATTGACAGCCTGGTTTACAGCGATCTTTTTGATGTACGACTGTCATGTATCCGCACAAAGAGAGGTCTGGTTACTGATCTCTATTACAATAGTGAACTGCTCAGCGGCTCAGATGTCGAACGCCTGGCCCTGTACTTCACAAACCTGATAACGGAGGCTGTGGCCAACCCGGACATGAATATTGCCGCACTGGAGATTCTGGGAGAAGCTGAACGCTCTATCCTGCTGAACGATTTAGCGCGTGGCAAGCAGACGGTTCTGGTAGATGGCTGTCTTTCCACTGCATTTGAGGAGCAGGTCAAGCATACCCCGCACAATATCGCACTGATCTGTGAGGGTCGTACACTCACCTATGCCGAGCTGAACAGCCGGGCGAATAAGCTGGCCCATCTGTTACAGCAATCCGGTGTCAAGCCAGATATGATGGTGGCATATTGTACGGAACGCTCCGTAGAAACAATTGTCAGTTTGCTTGGCATTTTGAAGGCCGGAGGCGTTTGCGTGCCCTTAGATCCAGCATATCCGCAGGAGCGCCTGGCGTTTATCTTGCAGGATAGTCAGTCTACTGTAATCGTGACACATGAGAAGCTGGCTCAACTGTTCAATGAGTATGAACTTGAGGTTGTGAGCCTTGAGACACTTGACTCCCTTGACGGGGCGACCGAAGATCTAGCCTGTAAGATAGGGCCAGAGAACCTGGCTTATGTTATCTATACGTCAGGATCGACCGGTCTTCCCAAAGGTGTTGCCGTAACTCATCATGCAGCTCTTAATCATTTGATCGCTATGCAGAGCGAATTTCATCTGTCTGATGCTGATCGGATTTTACAATTTGCCTCATTGTCTTTCGATGTTTCGCTTGAGCAAATTTTTCCAGGTTTACTTTGTGGCGCAACTGTTGTGATGCGCGGCCCAACTTCGTGGAGCGTCGAGGAGCTGAACAGGGCGATTGTAGAACAGGGGCTTACGGTTGTTAATTTGACACCAGCCTTCTGGCAGCAGTGGACACATGAACTACAGCAAGCAGCCGACGTACTCCATGCTACTCAGCTCAAATTGGTGATTGTTGGAGGAGAGGCGATGACCCTGGAAGCTCTGCGCTCCTGGCGAGAGACGCCCCTGGCGCAGCTCCGTCTTCTCAACGCCTATGGTCCAACAGAAACTATTATCACGACCTCCTTCTACGAAGTTTCTTCACATCTGACGAAGGAGAACGGCATAAAGACGGTGCCAATCGGTCGTCCACTTGCCAATCGAGAGATCTATATCCTGGATAGTGCTGGAAATCCAACCCCCAGAGGGGTTGCGGGTGAACTGTATATTGGTGGGGCATTGCTTGCCAGAGGCTATCTCAATCGACCCGAGTTGACTGAGGAACGCTTTGTGCCACATCCATTTAGCTCCACTCCTGGTGCACGGTTGTACCGATCTGGCGATCTCGGACGCTATCTGTCTGATGGAAACATTGAATACCTTGGTCGAATCGACCAGCAAGTAAAGATTAGAGGCTTTCGGATCGAGCTGGAAGAGATTGAAGCTGTTTTACTGCAACACTCCGCTGTACGAGCAGCCGTTGTTGTGGCCCGCGAGGATGAACCCGGCGAGAAGCGCCTGGTAGCTTACATCCTGTTGCAGGAGCAGCGGCGAGTAAGCGTTGCGGATCTACGTACATTCCTTGAAGAAGTATTGCCAATGTATATGATCCCATCCACGCTGATGGTTCTAGATGCACT
Source organism: Ktedonobacteraceae bacterium (assembly GCA_034438135.1). Classification (GTDB taxonomy): domain Bacteria; phylum Chloroflexota; class Ktedonobacteria; order Ktedonobacterales; family Ktedonobacteraceae; genus Paraktedonobacter. The sequence continues at coordinate 4,724 of DAOTTL010000271.1, forward strand.
GCCACTTACGACCCATGGCAAGGTAGATCGTCGTGCGCTTCCTGCTCCGGACACCAGTCGTCCAGAGCTGGAGGAGACGTTTGTTGCGCCACGCACCTCTATGGAGGAGACTCTGGCAAGTATCTGGCGCGAAACACTTGGTCTGAACCAGGTGGGCATTCACGATAACTTTTTCAAATTAGGTGGACACTCTCTGGTTGCTATCCAGGTGATTACGCGTATTCGGACAACCTTTCAGGTAGAGTTACCAGTGCATGTCCTCTTTCAAGAGCCCACCCTTGCCCGGCTGGCCGATAAGATCATAGAAGCACAGAATGCAAAAGACAGCCCTGTGGTGCCAGCCATTACGCGCCAGAGCCGTGATAGTGGGACCATCTATTGTGCTCAACCTGTCAGCAAGAGCTGACACCGTGGTGTAGAGGTCTACAGGCCAGGGCGTTCATAAGACTGACAAGATTGGATGGCAAAGAGAAATGATACAGTCCGCAGCACCTACCACGCTTACAGCCGCCTATGGAGGCTATAAGTGGTTACCAAGAGTAATGAGTCGTGAGAATTTTGTTGATACCTGGGGCGATTGGGGTTCCTCCTCAGAGTGTGGTCAACTGCACTCGGTACTACTCAAACGGCCAGGTCTGGAGCTAGGCCTTGTGAAGGACTTCGATGCCATGCTTATGCGTGAGCCTGTTGATCTCGCACTGGCCCAGGCCCAGCATGACACCCTGGCACAGACCTATCGGGATCATGGGGTCAGTGTGTACTACGTTGAGGGAGGTCGGATTGACAAACCAAATGCGTACTTCTGTCGTGATCTTGTCCTGATGACGCCAGAGGGAGCCATTGTTTCCCGGCCTGCCTCCCTGGCTCGCGCTGGTGAGGAGCGCTATCTGGTCGAAGCTCTGGGACGGCTTGGGGTACCTGTTCTGATGACGGTGCATGGTGAGGCCACCTTTGAAGCGGCTGACGTTTCCTGGGTCAACAAAGATCTGTGTTTTCTGTCCGAGGGGTTGCGTACCAACAAAGCTGGCGCTGACCAGGTAGAACACATGCTGCTTGAGATCGGTACAAAAAATGTTGTGCGCGTGCAATTGCCCTATGGAGCGATGCATCTTGATTGCGTGCTCAACTTCATTGATCATGACCTGGCCGTCATCTGGCCAAATCGGACACCTTACACCGTCTGGCGTACCCTGCGTGAGCAAGGTTTCACGTTTATCGAGGTTGAGGATAGCGAGGATGCTGATGATAGTCAGGCGATCAACTTCGTTGCGCTGGCACCCGGTAAGATCCTGATGCCGAAGGGCGGAAAACGTCTCAAGGCGCGTTATGAAGAGGCCGGTGTAACCTGCATTGAGGTTGATATTAGCGAACTCATCAAGGGTGGCGGCGGCATTCACTGTATGACGGTATTCCTGAAACGTGATGATCTCTAAGCCAGAGAGTATGTCGTTCATTTGGGCATCGTAGCGAGCATGGGAACATTGCATTCCTGAGCAGAGAAAAGGATGCGGGAGAAAATTTGATATGGTGACAGAACAGGCATTTGTTTTTCCACTTTCGTCCGGGCAACAGAGGCTGTGGTTCCTCAATCAGTTAGAGCCGAACCTTCCTCTCTATAATATTCCCATTGCTCATCGTTTCAGAGGTCAACTGGAGGTTGAGGCACTGGAGCAGAGTCTCAATGGAATTATCCAGCATCATGAGGTTCTACGTACTACCTTTACGATGGTAGATGAGCAGCCTGTTCAGGTTGTGCATCCAACGCTGACCATACAGCTACCGGTGATCGATCTTAGCATATATGCATTAGATGAGCAGGAAGCAGAGATAGAACGGCGTAGAAAGGAGGAAGCGTATCTTCCTTTTGATCTGACCAGTGGTCCCTTACTACGGGCGCAAATCTTGCGTACTGGACCGGATGAGTCCGTGTTTCTGCTTTCCGTCCATCATATCGTTTTTGACGATTGGTCGATAGGTCTTTTCTATCGTGAACTGCAAACGCTCTATGATGCTTACAAAGGAGGCGCAGCCATCGCGCTTCCTGAACTGCCTATTCAGTACGCTGACTATGCGGTCTGGCAGCGCAAATGGCAGGAGCAAACTGCTGAAGGGCAGCTTGCCTATTGGAAGCGGCAGCTCCAGGGAGCACCTCTGGTACTGGAATTGCCGACGGACCATCCGCGTCCTGCTGTGCAAACTCACCGGGGAGCTATGTACTTCTTTACGTTACCCACAGAACTATTGCGGGCCATAAAGGTGCTGAGCCAGCAGGAAGAAACGACGCTCTTTATGACGCTGCTGGCCGCTTTTCAAGCGCTGCTGGCACGCTATACAGGGTCCGATGATATCGTGGTTGGTTCTCCAATTATCAATCGGAAGCAGGTAGAGATTGAATCGCTGATAGGGTTTTTTGTTAACACGCTTGTCTTGCGCACAGATCTTGGCGGCAATCCTACGTTTCTCGAACTGCTGGGAAGGGTGCGGAAAACTGCCCTGGAGGCTTATAGCCATGGAGATCTGCCCTTTGAAAAACTGGTTGATGAATTACAGCCACGACGCGACCTGAGTCACACGCCGTTGTTTCAAGTTCTGTTTGCGCTCCAAACGTCTTCCGCTGCTCTAAAGCTGGTGGATCTGGACATCAGTCCGCTGACCATCACCAATGAAACGGCGAAGTTCGACCTGTCTCTCACAATCACAGCCGACAAAGAGCTAACGGGAGTGTTCGAGTACAGTACTGATCTGTTTGAGCAGGCAACCATTGTACACATGGTCGAACTTTTTCAGACGTTGCTGGAAGGCATCATCGCCGGACCCGAGCAACGCCTGGCGGATTTTCCCTTCGTGACTGACGCTGAGCGCCAGAAATTACTGGTGGCATGGAATGACACTGCCAGGGACTATCCCGGCGATGTCTGTTTTCATCACCTGTTTGAAGCGCAGGCGGAGGAGTCTCCTCAAGCGCAGGCCGTGGTTTATGAGGGGCAAACGCTCACATATCAAGAACTAAACGCGCGAGCAAATCAACTGGCACACTATCTACAACAGTTGGGAGTCGGACCCGACGTAATCGTAGGAATTTGCATGAAGCGTTCACTGGAGATGGTCATCGGGCTGCTGGGAGTGCAGAAGGCAGGCGGAACCTATGTTCCGCTCGATCCTACTTATCCCAAAGAGCGGCTTAGCTTTATGCTTGAGGATATGCAAGCCTCAATCCTGCTCACTCAACAACAGCTTGAGCCGGAGCTACCGGTACAGCAAGCGCGGGTCATCTGCCTGGACACCGATTGGCAAGAAATTGCCAACCAGAGCAGCGCAAATCCTCAGAGTAACGTGTCAACTCAAAACGTCGCATACATGATCTATACCTCTGGTTCGACCGGCAAACCAAAGGGCGTCATGGTTACGCATGGGTCGCTGGTGAATTTTCTCTTTTCCATGCGCGAGCAACTGGCCCTCGGTGAGCAGCATACCATGCTGGCTACAACCTCGCTTTCGTTTGATATAGCAGGTCTGGAACTCTATCTGCCATTGCTTAGTGGCATGCAGGTCATAGTCATAGCGCAGGAGACAGTAGCTGACGGAAAGCACCTGGCGGCTGTGATCGATACGTATGAGCAGCCGGTGATGCAAATGACTCCGGCGGCCTGGCAGATGTTACTGGAAACAGGCTGGCAGGGCAATCCACGTCTGTGGCTCCTCTGTGGAGGGGAAGCTTTATCGGCAGATCTGGCTCGTGTGCTTCTCACAAAGGGCGCATGTCTGACAAATCTTTACGGACCTACCGAAACCACTATCTGGTCAACTCTCCATCGGATTGAGAGTCCTGACAGCACTATCCCGTTAGGGGTACCAATCGCCAATACACAGGTCTATGTCCTGGATAGCATGATGCAACCGGTCGCCATTGGTATGTCTGGCGAATTTTATATCGGCGGCCGTGGACTCGCTCGTGGATATTTCCAGCGTCCAGATCTGACTGCCGAGAAGTTTACGCCAAATCCTTTTAGCCTGGAAGCAGGAGCTCGTCTGTACAGAACAGGAGACCTGGTACGCTATCGCACTGACGGCTCGCTAGAGTTTCTTGGACGCGTTGACCAGCAAGTCAAACTGCACGGCTTCCGTATTGAGCCGGGAGAAATTGAGTCTGTGTTGCGTGAACATCAAGCCATCCGAGATGCTGTTGTGATGATACGCGAGGATGGAGCGGGAGAGAAGCGTTTAGTTGCCTATCTGATAGCTGACCGGGACGCTACTCCTTCTGTCACCAGCGTGCGTGAGCATCTGCGTGAGAGATTGCCAGTCTATATGTTGCCATCTAGCTGGATATTCCTGGCGGATTTCCCACTGACCCCCAATGGGAAGGTGGATCGCAAGAGCTTGCCTGAGCTTGATCATCATCGACCTGAGTTGAGCAGCACGTATGTGGCTCCTCGCAGGCCTATAGAGGACCTCCTGGCAACTATCTGGGCTCAGATATTGGACATCGAACAAATTGGTATCTATGACAATTTGTTCGATCTGGGAGGAGATTCGCTATCCTGTGTGAAGATTACTGCCCGTGTTCAGCAGGTGGGGCTTTCTGTTACGCCGAAGCAACTGTTTCAGCATCAGACGATTGATAGGCTGGTGGTCGCTCTCCTGGCTCATCAATCTAGCTCCACACAAGTTAAAAAGATTGAACGTTTCTTACAAGCGAGGAGATAACAATGTTAGCGTATAGACAGCCTGTTCACATGGAACTCGATTTCGATGGCTCTCATGAGTATGCCCTGGAACTGACCGATAAAGAGAGTTCAAGCCTTGAGGCAGTCCTTGAAGATCTGCCATCCATCAATGGCCGTAACTGTGAGGATAGCTCTGTTACAACTGCCGAACTCTGCTCAAAATATATCCCGGAGCGCCTGGCGAAGTTGCTTATTCAGTTTCGCAAGCAGTCCAATCATCATGGTATGCTTCTGATACGTAATCTGCCTATCGACCGTGATCTACCTTCTACACCGGATGATGGAGGCGTTTCTTCGGAGAAGATGTCCTCTATCAGCGAGTATGTACTACTGACGCTGATGCTGCATCTTGGTGAACCAATTGCATATGAAGATGAGAAGAATGGAGCACTTATTCAGAATATCTGCCCTGTTCCTGGCAAAGAGATGGCACAGGAGAATACCGGCTCTACCTATCTTGAATTCCACACTGAGGATGCTTTTCATCCCTATAAGCCCGATTTTCTTGGTCTACTCTGTCTCAGGCCTGATCACAATCACCTTGCCGTCACGGCTGTTGCCTCGATACGCCGTGCATTATCGCTGGTGCCGGGGAAAGTTCAGCATATCTTACGGCAACCGCTTTACCGCATACGTCTATCGTCCTCTTTTCTCCCTGACGTTGACCATCCAGTCTTCTCGCAACCTATGACAGTGCTCGCGGGCGATGTTCTGGAACCGGAACTCAGCGTAGATTTTTATGGTATGGAAGCTATGACATACCCGGCACAATTAGCACTGAAGACCTTGAAAGAGGCACTTTTAAAGGTCACTGTAGAGTCCAGGTTGGAAAAAGGAGAGCTTCTGATTGTTGACAATCGGGTAGCTGTGCACGCACGAACATCTTTTCAGCCAAAGTACGACGGACATGATAGATGGTTGCAGCGTCTATTCGTCGTACATGATTTTCGCCGTTCCAGAGCGAGCCGTCCAGGTGGAAGTCATATCTGTACTTCGCTCCCAATCGAGTTTTGTCAGATGGATCTGGATGAGCAAAGCGAATAATATCTTGCTATGTAAGATATAGAGCTATTCCCACCCACCATTCTTGGAGGATAGGAGACAGCGCAGTCGCGCTGTCTCCTATCCTCTTTTTTTCCTGTCTGAGTCATCTCTACCTTTGATCCTGCTGGCGAACGCTTTGTGTGGGGCACAAGCCCCACCTCAGGCTTTTTGGGAGGAATGGCAGGCCACCCCCCCCCCTTTAAAAAAGCGCAAC
>DAOTTL010000272.1:0-4795 GCA_034438135.1 Ktedonobacteraceae bacterium
GAAAAAAGAGGCTCGGAGGCAGCGCGACCGCGCTGCCTCCGAGCCTCTCAAAAGGGTGGGTGAGCGGGAAAAGAACGACTTTTGAGAAACCCTGAAGCGCAAGCCAAAAACCCTTGTGATCACTTCCGAGACTCAGTTATACTCTTTGAAAGAGCAAAATATTCCCAACTCTCCCTCAACTGTGCGCAAAAAACTGTATCTACCACCCAAATGGGCTATATTCTTACCAGGCTGCTTGCATAAACGTCTAATAGGTATATCTATATATGCAAAAATATGTCAAAAAACAGCTATGGATGTATATACAAAGATCCTGGTGGATATGGAGCCAGGGTGGTCTCTCAGGGAGAGTAAACTGTAGCTGATGAGCAGTGGGTTCCAGGGCTCAGCGATGGACTGGCTGTACTCTGGTTTTATTGTACACGCAAGGATTCGCGTGGAATAGGATGAAACTTATGCAGAGGCAATGTGCCTGGTGTTTGCGTTTGATGGATCGCTTTGGGGAACCAATCTCCACGCCTCAGCCAAAGCGCTATGAGATTTCGCATGGAATGTGTCTTACTTGCGGCTCGCTCTGGCTGGAGAAAGCGATTCGCGATACAGATGAGCAGAAAGTGGAGCCGAAAAAAATGGTAGTGAAAGAGCAAGAGCAAATGTGAAGGTGTATTGTGGCTGCTTTTCCCGATCCTATTCATTCATCGATTACGTATGACCGTTATGTACAGGCATATCAACGCGGTACTCCTCGTTGGGATAGCGGGATAACACCTCCTGAGCTTGTTGCTGTGGTAGAGGGAGTCGGGGCAATGGTGCCAGGGACCGCGCTTGATCTAGGTTGTGGCACGGGCACAAACAGTCTTTACCTGGCTCGTCACGGTTGGAGAGTCACGGGCGTTGATTTTGTTCCCGCGGCGCTTGAGCTTGCAGGTGCCAGGCAGTCTGCTGCGGCTGGGCTTCCTGGAGAACTCCGTTTCCTTCTGGGTGATGTGACCCGATTGGATGCACTTGGGTTAGAGCAGGATTATACGTTGCTCTTCGACCTGGGATGCTTGCACAGTATCGAGACCTCGGATCGGATGCGTTATGCGGAAGGTATTGCTCGCCTGGCGCTGCCACAGGCTCTCTTTCTGTTCTACGGGTTCCTCCCAAACGAGCAAACCAATAATAGCCTCACATATGAAGAGGTAGAGGCTCTCTTCGAGCCAGCTTTCACTATCGAGCAGGTTGTAGAATCACAGGATCGTCCTGACCTGCGTGCAGTCTGGTATTGGTTGAGACGAAACGCATAAGCGAGTTAACTCATTTGCACTCTTATGGTGCAATAGGTGCCTTTTTAACCTAAGAGGATTGGCAATAATACTCCAAGTGCTAAAACAAACAGCCAGAGGGCGGGTGCAGGTGTTCCCATGGGACGTTGGAGCCGCTCTTCACGTAGAGCAAGGCGTTTATCGAGCAATTGCCAGCCAGTGTGGCGACGTTCAAACCAGAGAAAAACCAGACCTGTCGCGGCACCGTAGAGTAAATGGCCCAGAAGTGAGGGTAAGAGAACATCCGCTGTTCCTACTGTCCAGATAGGAGGGCTACCCAGGAGAATCGGCATCAATGTCAGTGGACCGATGAACCACCAGGCAAGACCGTAGAGCGTTCCCCAGGCGATGCTCGAACCGATGTCAGGTGCTTCATGTTGGAAGAGAAGCGCATAGCTCATACCAATCAGCGAACTTATTACAAGGTGCACGATGAAACCGAGTACCGGCGATGAGCCACCAACAAGAGCTGCGACACGCGGTAATACACCAGTTGCAACCATGATGATGCTGAACAACAACCCACCCAAAAGACTTGCCCCAGCTCCCTCGCCAAGTGACCGGATTGTGCGCGTGCCGATCCCCTCGATCTCACGATTGATAGGGTCGGATAGGATGAAAAGGCCCACCCAGATCCGGTTAAGTGATGCATAGACCAGTCCTAACAGGATGCCATAGACGGCATGACCAATGAGTGACCCGAAAAAGTGGCTCCCACTCTGATAATTCCATGTAACGCCGTGGTGCAGTAAGAGTGGTTGAAGTGTGAGGGGTCCCAGAAACCACCAGAAGAGGCCATAAGCCAGACCCCAGCAGAGGCTGGAACCGGGACCACGTACGTCGCGTTGAAAAAGCACACCAAAACTTGCCCCAATAACGGCAGCAATGACGTAATGCACTATCATCCCTGATGTCGAAGAATCGGAGCCGATAATACCGGCAATGATGACGAAGGCATTATTTTGTGCAAACCAGATGCTAAAAGCCCATCCACCAACCAATCCAGCCAGTCCCCCAACGATGATTGCACGGGTAAGCGTAAAATATGTCGTTGCGTCAGGCATGCGCCAGTTATTCCAGAGGCCCAGAATCAAACCCAGCGGCGCACCAAAGAAAAGTATATATGCGACGAGTTCGGGAAAATGTGTACGTGCGACATCCAGCATGCCCATCTCTGCCACTCCATGCAAAAGTGGTAGCAGACCCGTTGGAACGGCAAGCCATAAGAGGAACGCATAGCTGAGTCCCCACAGTAAGCCTGCACCGGCATTAGCAACGTGAGATGGACGTAGAAGCAACGCGAAGAGAAGTCCATAAATCCCACCAAGCAAGACGCTTATAAACAAAGGCAGTGAAGCTGAAGGAGCCAGCGCCACAAGAGCGCCGCCTGAACATCCAACCAGGAAGCAGACGATGAGTTCAGATAGAAAATTGAGACGCACATTTACCTCTCTTCGCTGTTTTGAGCTACACTCATCTCTCGATCAATATTGCTCGTCATTGATGCCATTTTTGCGTATTTATGTTGATCATGATCTATGTTTATCGTTTGTACAATGTCGCGTGGAAAGAACAGCTCGACGATCCAGTCGCTCAACACGCGCAGTTGACGCTCTAACCCTGGTAGTTTAGAGAGATAGATACCACGCCACAGAAGCCAGGCCAGGAAACCTGAGAAGCGGAAGCCTTTGATTTCAGCACAGGCTGTTTGATAGCCAACAACGCAGAGGATGCCCAGGGCATCAAAGTGAAAAGGTTTGAGTGGTTTTCCATGTACGCTGGCATAGATGTTGTGTGCCAGGGTTTTAGCCTCTCGAATAGCGAACTGGGCGGTTGGTGGACAGGGTTGACCCGTTTTCGCGTCTGGAACAGAGGCGCAATCGCCAACTGCCCAGCAGCCGGAGAGACCGGGGATAGCGAGCGTTGTCTCTACAAGCAGAGCACCCCGTTTATCATGCTCCGCCTGTAGCGTTTGCACAAGTGGGTTTGGCGCAACCCCTGCGGTCCAGACAAGCGTTTCAGTATGAATCTCTTCCCCTGTTTTAAGAGTAACGACTCCTTCGCGTGCATCGATCAGGCGTGTATTGAGCTTAAACGTCACGCCACGAGTCTGCATACGCTCAAGGGCATAGCTTGCTAATGCTTCTCCCAATTCTGGGAGAATCCGATCTCGTGGATGAATGACAATAACCTTTGCCTCGTCGAGAGGAATATTGGGATAGTAGGGCAGAGAACCACGTACAAAATCATTCGTCGCTCCCGCCAATTCAGCTCCAGCGAAACCAGCTCCCACGATTACAAAGGTCAACAGGGTCCGACGCTTTTCAGGATCGGTTTCTCGATCAGCTCGTTCCAGCACAGCGATAAAGTGGTCTCGAAGATAGATGGCATCCGTCAGCGTCTTGAAATCAAAGGCATGCGCTTCAACACCCTTGAGTCCCAGATAATTCGACACGCTCCCTACTGCAAGGACCAGATGGTCGAAGGAGAGTTCACGCTTTTGGGAAGTCTGGCTGGTTCCTGCCAGGACGATCCGTTTTTGATCCGTATCAATCTGCATCACACGATCATGTATGACGTCGGTACGGTGCAGACTTGTGCGTAGTGGACTACTGATGTGCGTTGGTTCCAGGCTTCCACCTGCGACCTCTGTCAGCATTGGTGTAAACAGGAGCGAGTTGACATCGCTCACAATGGTCAGGGATACAGAGGGATCGGAACCAAATAGATGCTCTAGCGTTTTCGCGGCAGTGACTCCTGCAAAGCCACCACCGATAATGACTATACGGGTTTTGATGATGCGTTCAGGTGGAGCTGGCCGCGTTTCTGGTCCAAGCATCCGTCTGGCGAAATCACTGAACACCTGCACAAGCAATCCTATACACGCGCCATACAGCACCCAACCAACAAGTGCTGGAAAGAGCAGACGCATTCCGGCAGCAGTCCACTGTGGGGGCCGAGCAGCAAGGATGGGAAATAAAAGAACGCTGATACTAATCCAGAGCGCAATGCCGACAGCACCTGCGGCCATAATGTTGTCCACATAGGCTTGTGGCCTTGGGCGGAAGGATAGAGCATACAGGATGCCCACCAGAATGCCCATGAATGTGCTTACCAGATTCATATGAAGAGTAATTATCAGAATCGGGCTACTTAGTGCGCCAGCAAACAGGCCTATGAGAATGCGTCGCAAATATGTATTCATAAAACTTTCTGGTTGCGATGGATATACACACAACCTATGGATCTGTCAAACGTCACTTGACGGTTAGCAGGGTTTCGCAAAAGTCGTTTCTTTCCCGTCCACCCACCCTTTTGAGAGGCTCGGAGGCAGTGCGGTTACGCTGCCTCCGAGCCTCTTTTTTCCTGGGGAGGGTCTGACCATGGCTGAGCAGCGACTTTTGTAAAACCCTGTGACGGGAAAGAGCAGGAAGGATTTCTAGCTTTAATCACGCTTCTGGCGGAGAAAATTTACAGGATGATGGTAG
>DAOTTL010000273.1:0-3418 GCA_034438135.1 Ktedonobacteraceae bacterium
CAGAACAGCGGCGGTGAGTTCCTCTACGCCCTGGCATCCATCTGCGAGCGTGAATGCGTCTCTGCATAGCCGCTTCTTTCCCATGCTTGGCATTGATGCGACTACGCTGATTGATACGATGGTTGAACAACTGAATAGCTGGCAGCCAGAACTCTTCATCGGCTACCCGTCTTCACTGCATGCATTAGCTCAGAAACAGCTCGCAGGGCGTTTACAGATTGCCCCGCACGCCGTTATTGCCAGCTCTGAGGTGGTAGTTGAACATCAGCGACGACGTATGCAAGCTGCCTGGGGGAATGAGATCTTTACTATGTATGGAACGACCGAGGGCGGTTGCGTTGCTATGGAGTGTGATCAACATGCTGGTTTGCATCTCTTTGAAGATTTGCTGATCGTTGAAGTAGTTGATCAGGATAATCAGCCTGTACCAGCGGGAGCATATGGTGATAAGATCTTAATTACGGTGCTCTTTAATTATACACAGCCACTGTTTCGCTATCAGCTCGATGATCGAGTGCGGCTGTCCTCGGCACTTTGCTCGTGTGGACGCCCATATCGGTTGCTGGATTCGATAGTGGGGCGCCTGGAACACGTATTATATTTCCCCACACCAGATGGAAATCAGCGTGCTGTTCATCCAAATGTCTTCCATCGTGTGCTTGAGCATGTTCCCTGTACTGGATGGAAGGTTGTTCAAGAGGCCCGTGAACTGCGCATTTTGCTGAGTGGTACGCCTGCTGATTTTGTGGATGACGCACTGATGATGGCCTTGCAGAAAGAACTGGAATCGCAAGCGATTCTTGTTCCGCCGATTATAGTGCAACAAGTAGCCAGCATTCCTCGTACCAGGAGCGGTAAAGTTTCTTTGATAACCACTGCGAGAGAAGATACTGGAAAAAAGTAGAAAACTTTTGAGAGATAAACCTGGTTATTGTATAAGATCGAGGTATCAATAGTATGAATGACGAGACAGAGGTAGCGCGTTCAGTTTGTCCTTTTGATTGCCCGGATGCGTGTGCCTTGGTTGTACACAAGAGGAATGGCCGCGTCATACATGTGGCAGGAAACAAAGACCATCCTGTAACTCAGGGTGCAATTTGCAATAAAGTACGGCACTTACCGGAGCGAACCCATCATCCTGACCGGGTATTGTATCCATTAAAGAGAGTAGGGAAGAAGGGTTCGCTCAACTTTGAACGCACCTGTTGGGACGAAGCATACGCAACTATCATCGATCGCTTCAAAAGTATTAGCGCTATGGAAGGTCCGGAGGCTATTTTGCCGTATAGCTTTTATGGAAATATGGGAGTGCTAAATGCAGAGGGGATGGATCGTCGTTTCTTTCACCGACTGGGAGCCAGCGCTTTAGAGCGAACGATTTGTAATTCCGCAGGTGCGGAAGGCTATCGCTATACGATGGGTATCAATGCTGGAATAGATCCTGAGGATACCATCTGCGCGAAGCTGATTGTGATCTGGGGCTGCAATATCGTCTCTACGAACATGCATCAGGTGATGTATGCGAACGAAGCCCGCAAGAGAGGGGCGACGATTGTGCATATTGATGTGCATCGGAACAAAACGTCCAACTGGGCCGATTGGTTTATTCCGATTACGCCAGGGACTGATTCCGCTCTTGCCCTGGGTTTAATGTATATCTTGCAGGAAGAAAAGTTCGTCGACGAACCGTTTGTTGCACACTATGCGACTGGATATGCGGAATTAGCAGCGCAAGTAAAACGGTATCCACCACAACGGGTGTCTGAAATCACAGGAATCCCTGTTGAAGATATCGTTCGGCTTGGGCGTCTGTATGGTACGACGTCGCCCTCGTTTATTCGTATCGGAAACGGTCTGCAACACCATGATAATGGCGGGATGACTGTACGTACGATTGCCTGTTTGCCTGCTCTGACTGGACAGTGGAAACTCAAAGGGGGTGGGGCTCTCAAAGGCAATAGTGGATTTGCCGCGTTTGATCAGGTGACGTCGCAGAGACCAGATTTACAGCCAGATCCACATGTTCGATCTATTAATATGAACCAGTTGGGAGATGCCTTGCTCTCGGCGACGCCGCCGATCAAAGCGCTCTTTGTCTACAGTAGTAACCCCGCGCAGGTCACGCCCGATCAAAACAAGGTTCGTCAGGGGCTGCTGCGTAACGATTTATTCACTGTGGTGCATGAGTTGTTCTTGACGGATACCTGCTTGTATGCGGATCTGGTGTTACCAGCCACAAGCCACTTTGAAAATCTCGATCTCTATAAGTCGTACTGGCACTTGTATCTCCAACTCCATGAGCCGATTATTCCACCACAGGGAGAATGTAAATCCAATTTTACCCTTTTTCGAGAACTGGCTCAGAGGATGGGCTTTGAGGAGGATTGCTTTCAGCTTTCGGAAGAGGAGATGATTCGAGAACTGTTGCGCAACTCACCATCTCCCTACATGCAGGGGATTACCTATGAGCAGCTACAAGATCGGGGATGGGCAAAACTCAATGTCGAGGCTCATCCGCCGTTTCCGGACAACATTCCCACACCATCAGGGAAATTTGAGTTTTATTCAGAAGCGTTGCTTGATGCGGGATTTTCACCTCTGCCAGAATATAACGCACTACCAGACGAGCCCGAGTTTCCGTTACTGTTTGTTCCTGGGCCAAATCACCACTTTTTGAACTCGACATTTGCCAATGTGGCCTCAATGAAAAAGCTAGAAGGCGCTCCGAAAGTAGCTCTGAACCCACACGATGCAGCCCATAGAGATATTCAAAGTGGAGATCGGGTGCGGATATGGAATCAGCGTGGAGATTGTACGCTGATTGCTGCCGTCACAACAGATGTGCGGCCGGGCGTGGTTGTCAGTCAGGGGCTGAGGTGGGAAGATAAGACGCTCGGGTATCAATCCGTCAATGCATTAACGTCACAGCGCCTGTCAGATATGGGGCGTGGTGCCACATTTTTTTCGACGCATGTGGAGATCGAGAAAACACAAAGGAATGCAACATCTCTTCAGGACACCTTGTCTTATGATGCTTGATAGAGGTGCGTCGTCGAAATGAGCAAAAACGGCGAGATGAAAATAGCCTGAAGCGTCTGTAGAAGCCAAAAGACACTTTCTTTTTTTCTAGGACCGCATTTTTCTCTGGGAGAGCTGCTGCTCCAGAGCAAGTAAGTAGCGTTCTGGATCTTTCCGAAAACGATATTGTTCACGTCGAGCTTCATGACGATGTTCAATCTGTTTTCGCAGCGTTCGCCACTGTGCAAGGTTATGAGGAGCCAGATCAGAGCCACTGAAGTGGTAACTCTGGGTAGCAATTGCTGCAACAATTCGCACCGAACCGCGTACAACAAGACCTGGAGAGGCTTGTTTTCTGCCTGTTGCACGTCGTTCATGATAGCGCGTGGAGCCAAAAACG
>DAOTTL010000274.1:0-5262 GCA_034438135.1 Ktedonobacteraceae bacterium
GTCGCAAAAGTCGCGTTTCTCTCCACCCACCCTTTTTAGATGGATGGTGGTAGCGCGGTCGCGCTGCCACCATCCATCTAAAAAGGGTGGGTGGAGAAAGACTTTTGAGAAACCCTGAGCGTTGACAACGAGATTGTTTCTTTGTATGATAAATTTAAACAAACAGTGAAAAGTGAAAACATCGCCTAGTGCAGAATTCCAAATCGACCCCAGGTGAGAGAAAACCAAAACCGGCTCCTGGCGAAAAAAAACGTGTGCGTTTGACTCAGAAAGCCATCGTAGAGATCGCCTCAGAGCTATTTGCTCGTCAGGGTTTCGGCGCGACCAGTCTGGACGATATCGCCGAGCGTCTCGGTGCGACCAAGGGAGCGCTTTATTACCACGTCAAGAACAAAGAAGAGATTCTGCGGTTCATCTATCTGAATGTGCTCAACGCGAGTGAAGAACCATTGCGCCAGATTGTCGAGTCGTCCTTACCCCTTGAAGAAAAACTCCATCAAGCGATCATCCACCATACAGGGGTCGCTGCGAACCGTTCGCCAGCTATGACCGTCTTCTACCGTGAGCAGCATCATCTGAGTGGGCCGTTTGCCAAAGAGATTGTGCTTCGCAAGAAGGTCTATGAACACTATTTTGAACAAATCATTCAAGAGAGCCAGGATGCTGGCTTTTTTACCAGCGCGATCGATGCAAAGATTGCAACCTTTGGATTGCTGGGCATGTGCAACTGGCTCTCGCAGTGGTATCAACCGGATGCCCCATATTCTGCCCGCCAGATCGCCGACATGTTTGCCCTGATGGTCCAGAGGGGTCTCCTTGCCCCAACAGCATCTACCGAGAGCCTTCCACCAGTGGCCGCCAGCAACTCGTGAACCCTGAACGACCTTCAACCTCGCTATGGGCAAGTGGTATTTAACTACCTATTCAAAAATCTTATAGGCATTTCATTCCCCCAAAGAATATGAGTCATCCCTCATTTTTCTGCGGCTTGCAAAGTCGCACCTCCCCTCGAAAAAAGAAGAAGTGAGCCTGGTTGGCGGGGCATTTGCCCCGCCAACCAGTCTCACTTCTTCTTAGGAAAAGAGGGTGAGTCGGCCTGTCATGCAGGTCGAAAACCTTTTGTCCTGATTTTACAAAAGCCGGGATGACTCATAGAAGAAAAGGGGGTGGGGCCGACAGCCAAAAGCTGTCGAAATCTTCTTCCCTTGACTTCTACCTGTTTATTCGTTAAAATTCTACCAGGTAGTCAAAAATTGTTTGCAGTGTTGCATACGCTCGGCCAGCTTCATTTGTCCAGTGTCATGAGCCTGCATTTGAATTGAGAAGGACTTGCGAATGACTCCTCCGGTTAGCGCTTTCCAAAGCGAAGAAGCTGTTCTTACCAGACTGCGCAAGCAGCAACTTATTGAGTCCATTGAGCAGATGAGTCCCATTTATCTGGAAGGGATCAAACGCATCCTGACCGTCTCCGCTGATACAGAACTCATCAGCGCACCTGCCTACTATAATGCAGGTATTCATGCACCCACCCTCAACAATTTCGGCTCGGCGCTTTCTATCATTCAGGATGAATTGGGACACGCGCATATCGCCTATCGTCTGCTGCGTGATCTCGGTGTGGATACTGAGCAGTTGATTTTTGAGCGTGAGCCGAAGAAGTTTAAGTATCCCTATGCTTTCGACGTACCTCTGGATGACTGGACCGAATTGATTGTCGCCAATGCATTTTATGATCGAGCGGGCTATGTGCTGCTCAGCGATGTCTATCAAAGCACCACCTTTGGTCCCTGGAAGCGTGCACTGATAAAGGTAGACAAAGAGGAAACCTTTCATCTACGCCACGGTGAGCAGGGCATGCGCAAGCTTAATCAAACCCCTGAGGGACACGAGAAGATGCAAAAAGCGGTGGATTGGATGTTCCTCTTGACAGTCGAATGGTTTGGTCTGCCCGATACCCTCAAGAAGCATAACGAGCAGCTCGACTACGGCTTCAAGGGTCAGAGCAACGATGAACTGCGTCAGACCTGGCTGAAAACCGCCCTCCCGCTTTGTGAAGAGTTGCATATCAACATACCCGCACATTACGACGAGCGGCAGCAAAAATATGTGATTGATTGCGAATTTCCCCAACATTTTGACGCACAGGAGAAGCATTGGGTAGGTTCTTGTAGCTGGGATGATGTAATGAAACGCTGGAAGGCACGTGGACCAGCCAACGAAAAGTTTGTGGGTCTGCTCCAGCGTGGCAAACGCGAGATGTTACACCTGTTGGAGCAGGAGGCATAGTCATGACCACGATCTATCCGAGCCTGGAAACCCATCGGTGCGACGATGCTTTGTGTCCAACTCTCTGGGATGCTTTGCGCGATGTCACCGATCCCGAAATCCCGATCAGCGTGGTTGATATGGGTTTGATCGTGGCACTCACCGAGCAGGATGGCATGGTTGATCTCAAGCTGACCTTTACGGCGATGGGCTGTCCGGCGATGGAGTTTATTATGGACGATATCCGCGAGCGACTACTGCGCGAACCAGGCGTGCGCGAGGTGCGCATCGAAATCGTCTGGGAACCCGTCTGGACGAAGGCGCGACTGAGCGAAGAGGGTATCGATATTATGCGTTCATGGGGAGTATCGGCATGAGTACGAGCAGTCAAAACACTCCTGACAGACGCAACGCTTTGAACGAGAGTCATGTCTGGCAGGTTTACGCACGGCGTAAGTACGATGAGCCGTTGCACGAAATTGGCAATGTCATGGCTGACGATGTAGATCTGGCGAAGGTCTACGCTCGCAGCATCTACGATGAGTTTAGTTGGGTCGAGATGGTCCTGATTCCACGCGAAACCATCGTGACAGTCATAGGGTCGTAGGTAGCTTTGTGCTATAGTGTGCAAATGCCGCGCATAGAGCAACGACTCTCGTGTATCGTATATCTACGACGTGCATGTGAGATTTTTTCCTGCGTTCATAAGGATATACCAGGAGCGGATATGATCGATAAACGTATAGATAACGCGTCATTATTTGCAGTGCTCTCTTCTCTGGCTGATAACAAGCAGGCAGTCGGACGGCGCTATGCTTACTGGTGTAACGGTGCCCCTGCGCTGGAGGCGGCGGTGGCCGCTGCGGCTATGACCCAGGATGAGCTAGGACACGCACGCACGCTCTATCCACTGCTGGAGGATTTCGCCCAGGCCGATGCAATTCCAGAACAGGTCGAGCCAATGACGCGCACGCTGCACTATCATCTGGCTACACTTGATGAAGATTTCGCGGGCTGGTGCGATTTTGTCGCGACCAATTTTCTCGTGGATACGGCGCTGACGACCTTTTTTGAGGCGGCTCAGAATTCCAGTTATGACCCTCTGCGCCAGCGGGCACGCAAGATGGTGCAGGAAGAACAATTGCATTTTATCCATGGCGAAGGCTGGGTGAGACGGCTGGCTCGTGCGGGCGGCGCGGTTCGCAAAACGCTGATCGCTTCCCTGCAACGCTGCTGGGACGAAACGCTCTGCTGGTTTGGACCCGCTGACGATCCCGTTATGCTGCAATTGCGCAGTGAGGGCGTGATCGATGCAACGCCCGATGAGTTGCGGACTCGTTATGTACAGAAAATCGGGCCAGTTTTGCAAGCACTGGATCTCGCATTTCCTATCGCGTTCGACGCTGCAACGCAAGGCTGGAAACTCGCGCAAGAGTTACCCTGGTCGCGCTGGCAGGCCGCAAGTAGAAGATTGGAGTAAAAGCGAAGCTATGCGTGAGCATTTTGCGCCAGACCTGAGCGGTCGAGCGGTCGCCTGCCCCTATTGTGGCTCAAGCCAGACCGAGCTTTTCTCCCTGTTTGGTCAACAATTGTTGACACTACAGTATTATTGCAAGACCTGTCATACACCTTTTGAGCATATCAAGGATGATGACAGCCAGAATAGTCAAGAGAAAACCCTGGTCATCGATCAAGCATCGTCCAGGGAAGCACAATGATGTTTTTTACCAGCGAAAGGAAGCTATTTTTATGACGACGACTCAAGAACGTACACTGATCAACTACACTGTCACCGATGGTGTGGCGGTTATCGAACTCACCAATCCACCAGCCAATACCTATAGTTATGAGATGATGAGCCAGCTTGATGCCGCGATCATCAAGGCGCGTTTCGATGAGAGCGTGCATGTGTTGCTCCTGCGAGGCGAGGGTGAGAAGTTCTTTAGTGCCGGTGCGGAGATCAGTATGCTCAACGCAGTGACACCAACCTTCAAATATTATTTTTGTCTGCATGCCAACGAGACACTGATGCGTCTGGAGCAAACTCCCAAGCTGGTCATTGCAGCGCTGAACGGTCACACGGTCGGCGGCGGTCTGGAGATTGCCCTGGCCTGCGATATCCGCATTGCCCGGCGCAATGCCAAAAGCAGAGTTGGTCTGCCAGAGGTGAATCTGGGCGTGTTGCCTGGTACCGGAGGCACTCAGCGCCTGGCGCGTGCACTGCCCAAGAATAAAGCCATTGAACTTATGACCGAAGGTAAGCTGATCACCTTTGAAGATGCCCTTGCTCTGGGTCTGATTAACTATGTCTACGAGGCCGAGAACTATTGGGATGAAGTGATGGCCTACGCCAAATCTTTCTGTCCCCCGAATAAAGCCTCTAAAGCCGTGGGACGCATTAAGCGAGCGGTCCAATCTGGTTCGGAAGTATCTTTCTCCGAAAGTCTGTCGATCGAACGCGAATTGCAGCAGCTCCTGTTCCAGAGCGAGGACGCCAAAGAGGGCATTGCCGCATATGCAGAGAATCGTAAAGCTCAGTTCACTGCACGCTAAGTAGCTTTCAGGTTCTTGCTGTGTGTGAGGCTACCGAAGGATGTGAAAGAGGGAAGGAAAGCCATGCCATTTCAGATGGCCCAGGCGACAGTTCCTGCGGCGCGTCGTGCGCTCGCCGCCGCTGGCATGAGTATTACAGAGATGAGGGCGATCAAGACTCATAACCCCTTTGCCGTCAATGATCTCTCTTTTGGGCGTGAGTTTAGTCTCTCTCGGTATTCCTTCAATCACTTTGGCTCCTCGCTCATTTTCGGCCAGCCACAGGGTCCAACCAGTATGTGCTTGATCATAGAGTTAATTGAGGAGCTGGTACTGCATGGTGGTGGTTCGGGTCTTTTTGTGGGATGTGCGGTAGGAGATACAGGTGCCGCTATCGTCATACAGGTAAATAAAGCCTGATTTTCCAAAATCAGGAGAAAAGGCGTTTTATGAGTCATCCCTCAC
>DAOTTL010000275.1:0-3377 GCA_034438135.1 Ktedonobacteraceae bacterium
GGGGCTTCCGCCCTGCCAGGCACGCTTACCTCTTCTTATACTTTATTGTCGCCTCTGGGTGACAACGTGCTATCCTATGAGAACTGGCGGGTCCTTTGGTGAAGTGACAGCAGTTGGTGTGTCAGTCGGCTTAGTCGTAGATGTTTTCGGCTCAGGGGCATGAACAGGTGCAGAACTCTCGGGTCGCGACACCACATCGAAGACATTATTTTGCAGCCATGTGATCCATTTGAGCCATGGACCAGGTTTGACGAGTTGACCTGACGATAGAAGTGTAATTGTGTTAATGGCGTCAGCCACAATCACAACCGTCAAGCCATCTTTTGTGAACAGCCCGTTTACCCCCATATCCAGTGCAGCAAATCCGAGCAGACAGAAACAGGCAATGCTCTCATTAAACCAGTTCGGCCAGCCTCGCTGAGAGATGATCGCTGCCACCGATGACCCAACAAGTGGGGTGATAAGCGGTAGAACTAGTGGTAATAAGGTAAGAAGCAGACTTTGTAATTGCATAGAAGTCTCCAGTGAGTACTTTGCATATCACTGACAATCGAGTTGTCAGCAGGACCATCTGAGCAAGAATTTCTACAAGTCGAATACAAGGTTCTTTTCACCAGTCTGGTTGCTGATTTTTGTGCTAAATTGGTCTGTTTTCTTTTTATAAGAGAAAATGCGCTCACATTCAATGATTTCATACATGCAAACACATGGGCACAATCAATCGAGCATAGCGTGAGGGATCGTTTCAGGGTCGTTTAGGGATCATTTGAATTGTACTTACTGTGCTTCTCACATCAATGGAGAAGAATGATAGCCTCTTCTTCTTGACTTCAAACACAATATATGGTAGTCTTACGTTCGTCATACCGCATATATTGTGTATTATGACACTATTCAACGCTACAGTGGAACAAAATGCTCTGTCTGAAAGGATGATACCTTCTATGGTTGTCGCGACAAATCTCGGCTATCCGCGCATTGGGAAGCGCCGTGAATTAAAGAAAGCACTCGAACAGTTCTGGGCCGGGAAGCTAGATGAGGCAGCTCTGCTGGAACAGGCTACCACGCTCAGAAAAGAGCACTGGCAGCTTCAGCATGAACTGGGGATTGAGCATATTCCCTCGAATGATTTTTCGCTGTACGACCAGGTACTGGATACAATTGCGCTGGTTGGGGCTGTCCCAGAACGCTATCATTGGAACAGTGAACTGGTCGATTTGCGCACATACTTTGCGATGGCTCGTGGGGTGCAGGGGCATGAGAGCGAGACGTTACCTGCAATGGAGATGACAAAGTGGTTTGATACAAACTATCACTACATCGTACCTGAGTTCTCGGAAAACCAGATCTTTCGTCTGGCCTCAACGAAACCAGTGGATGCGTTTCTTGAGGCGAAGAAAGAGGGCTTGATGACTCGGCCAGTCCTGCTTGGTCCGGTATCGCTGCTCCTGTTGGGAAAGACTCACCGACCTGATCTTTCACCACTGCATCTGCTGAACGATCTCTTACCGGTCTATGAGCAGGTCCTCGGGGATCTTGCGGTTGCTGGTGCGGAATGGGTACAGATGGATGAGCCATGCCTGGTACTGGACCTGGACGAGGAAGCTCTATCGAGTTTTGAGCAGGCCTATACTCGCCTGGCTGGGGTCTCTTCGCGATTACATCTGATGCTGACAACCTATTTCGGAGAACTGGGTTCGTCTCTGTCCAGGGTTCTGCACCTGCCAGTGGCTGCGGTTCATCTGGATCTTGTACGAGCGCCTGAACAATTGGAGGCGGCGCTGCCCGAGGTCCCTGACTCTCTTCAGCTCTCGCTGGGTGTCGTAGATGGACGCAACATCTGGCGAACCGAGTTCGATCAGGCCTTCAAGCTCATCGAGCGAGGTGTCCAGGCCCTGGGGTCCGAGCGCATCCTGATCGGTCCTTCGTGCTCCCTTCTACATGTGCCTGCGGATCTGGAACTGGAAACAGAACTGGATGACGAGCAGAAACAGTGGCTCGCTTTCGCTAAACAGAAACTTACTGAGATCGCGCTCCTCACTCAGGCTACCAACGAGGGCCATGAGTCTATCGCGGAACAACTGGCTGACAACCGCAACGCCTTTGAGCAGCGTCGAAACTCGACTCGCATCCATAGCGAGGCCGTAGCCCGGCGGGTTGAGGAGATGCGCCATAAGGAAACTCGACGTGCGATGCCCTTCGCGGAACGTCGAACCCTTCAGCAGGAACATCTACACCTTCCACAGCTTCCGACTACGACTATCGGATCTTTTCCGCAGACCAAAGAGGTGCGCAATGCTCGTGCTGCTTCCAAAGGTGGCGCGGCAGAGCAGGCGGGCTATGAAGATTTCCTGCGCAAAGAGATTACTCGCACGATCCGTTTCCAGGAAGAGATTGGATTGGATGTCCTGGTTCATGGAGAGTTTGAACGCAGCGATATGGTGGAATACTTTGGCGAACAACTGGGTGGTTTTCTGTTTACGCGTCATGGTTGGGTCCAGAGCTATGGATCGCGCTGTGTACGTCCGCCAATCATTGCCGGTGATATCACTCGACCCGGTCCAATGACGGTCCGCTGGTCTCAGTTTGCTCAATCGCTGACGGATCGACCCGTCAAGGGAATGCTTACCGGACCAGTCACGATCTTACAGTGGTCCTTTGTACGCGATGATCAGCCGCGCTCAGATACGTGTTTTCAACTGGCCCTGGCCCTGCATGATGAAGTGCTCGACCTGGAGTCCGCTGGACTACACGTGATCCAGATCGATGAACCAGCACTGCGCGAGGGACTACCCCTGCGTCATGCAAATTGGCAGGAGTATCTGGACTGGGCGGTGAACTGCTTCCGCCTGGCCGCCGCTGATGTACACAACGAGACGCAGATCCATACCCATATGTGTTATGCGGAGTTTAACGATATTCTGGAATCGATCGGGGCTATGGATGCCGATGTGATCTCGATTGAGGCCTCACGCTCACAACTGGAACTCCTGAACTCTTTCGTGACCTATCATTATCCGAACGAGATTGGGCCAGGACTCTACGATATCCACTCGCCTCGTGTGCCCTCCCGAGAGGAGTGCGAGGATATCCTGCGGACTATTCTGCAAGTTCTGCCGCGAGAGCAGGTCTGGGTCAATCCTGATTGTGGACTGAAGACACGCACCTGGTCCGAGATCCAGCCAGCCCTGACTAATCTTGTGGCCGCCGCTCGGAAGGTTCGCCAGAACGCCTAATCAGACAGCTTGTCAATAGAGTCTAAAGAGCCTAAAAAGCAAGAGAGACTCCTGTGATCCGGTTTTTGCAAAAACCGGATCACAGGAGTCTCTCTTGCTCAATCATCATTGAAGCAAAAATCCTCAATGGTTGTGTGGAAC
>DAOTTL010000276.1:0-25503 GCA_034438135.1 Ktedonobacteraceae bacterium
ACCCTGGCGCTACAACGTGCAGGCATCGACGCCCAAACCCCTGATCCTTCCAACGGGACCATTCTACGCGATGCGGACGGTGAGCCAACGGGCGTTTTACAGGAGGAAGAGGCCACAAAACTGGTCTACAGAGTCATGGATAAGAGCGATCCAGAACTTACGCGGCACCTGGTCCTACAGACCCTACAAGAGCTACGACGCGCAGGCATTACCACCATTCACGATATTGAGGGCTCTGACGCCTTCAGCCTTTTCCAGCAATTGCGTGACACAGGCGAACTAAGTGTACGAGTTTTGATGATCCTGCCCAGGAGTCTTCTGCCTGAGCTACAATCCCTGAGTCTGAGAGCCGGTTTCGGTGACGATATGCTGCGTCTGGGTGGCATCAAGATCTTTGCCGATGGAACCCTGGGTTCTCAAACAGCCGCTATGCTGCAAGGTTTCGAGGGAAACACCACCAATCGCGGTCTCCTGGCCATTCCCGAAGCAACCATGATGGAGACGGTCAGTGCCGCAGCCGCGTTAGGCATGCACATTGCCATCCACGCCATCGGTGACAGGGCAGTGCACGTTGCACTGAACTCGATTGAGCGTGCACAGCAAAATCTGCTCGCAGCCGGGCAACAACAACAGGCGGCACAACTGCGCTACCGTGTAGAGCATGCTCAACTCATCGCCCCGCAAGATCTGGAGCGCATGCGTCACCTGGGAGTCATCGCCTCAGTTCAACCCTTCCACGCCGTCGCGGACCGCGATATGGCCGAACGCTACTGGGGGAGCCGCTATCGGCGCTCCTATGCCTACCGTACCATGCAAAAGATGGGCATTCCTCTGGCCATGGGTTCAGATGCACCGGTTGAAACCTTTGATCCACTGCGCATCCTCTACGCTGCAAGCGAGCGCAATGACCCGGCAACCCCTGAAAGATCTCCCTGGCTGCCAGAACAGTCCCTCTCAATCGCACAGGCACTCTGGTCCTATACGCTTGGGGCAGCCTACGCTGGCGGTGAAGAACAGCATAAAGGCTCGCTCACAGTAGGGAAACTGGGCGATGCAGTAGTCTTGCGTGAAGATCTATTGGAGATTCCGACGGGAAAACTGAGCGAGAACGGTGTCCAG
Source organism: Ktedonobacteraceae bacterium (assembly GCA_034438135.1). GTDB lineage: Bacteria > Chloroflexota > Ktedonobacteria > Ktedonobacterales > Ktedonobacteraceae > Paraktedonobacter. Next base: position 1,120 of record DAOTTL010000276.1, read on the forward strand.
GCTACAATTCTAGGCGGAAATATCATTTTCGGAGAACTGTAGGGGGATGGGTCATCTCAATGCAGCCCTTCCCCAAAGATAGAAAAAAGCATGAGTTTGCAGGCAGCTTTGCTGCCTGCAAACTCATGCTTTTTTGAAGATAGGGCGGCGTAGCCGCTCTATCTTCAAAAGAGAAAAAGAGGAGTTGGAAGGGCAGTGCCCTTCCAACTCCTCCTTAAAATGAGGGGGTGGAGCCGAAAGCTTACAAGGAGAGGTTTCTTCTCGCTTTTCCCTCTGTCGCCAGAGGCGACAGAGGACAACAAGAGCAACTGGTGTGGAGTGTGGCGCATTCGCGCCACACTCCACACCAGTTGCTCTTGTTTACATGGGGTGGGGGTGGCCTGCCAGGCCGACGCAGCAGATCGGCAAGAAACCTCTACTTGTAAGGGGGCCGAAAGCCTCTGGCTTTCGGAGAATGAAATAGCCCTGGCCTCCACAAAAAGTAAATTGCCTCAGTTCAACACCTATGCTATACTGGCCTTGATACTGAGAAGGGAGGCCACTATGGAATACGAAGACACGTCGCATTTACAGAATCCGTTTCTTCTGGGTGAGCGCATCTATTTACGACCGTTGGAACCTGTACAGGATAATCACCTGTATTCAACGTGGATGAATGATTCTGAGACCCGGCGCTATTTTTCAATCTATCCCACCAGCGATTCGCGAGGAAAAGAGCGCCTGGAGCAGTTATATAAAGATGGCAAGCACATTATTTTCGGTGTTGCGCTGAAAAGCGATAATCAGTTGATCGGGTTGGTTGGACTGAAAGATATCAACAACCTTAATCAGACGGGCGAATTCTATAACATCATAGATCGCCGTTTTTGGGGCAAAGGCTACGGGACCGAATGTACAAAGCTGATGTTTCAGTATGGTTTTATGGAATTAAATCTCAACCGGATTCAGTCGCAGGATATGGAAGAGAATATTGGTGGCCAACGCGCCGATGAGAAGGCCGGGATGAAGTACGAGGGAACGCTCCGTCAGGTAATCTTCCGTTTTGGCAAATTCCATGATGTGCGCGTCTACAGTATCTTGCGCGAAGAATATCTGGAGATACTACATTCCTGATGAGTATAATTATTCAAGAGATCAGCGCTAAAGAGCAATGGAATGACTTTTTGCGCAGTCAGCCGCGAGGTCACTTGCTACAATCCTACGAATGGGGTGAGCTGAGCAAATACCTGGGCGGACATATCCATCGACTGGGTGCACTGGAAGAGGGCCGTATGGTTGGAGCGATGTTGCTTACAGTCTCACCTGTGTTGGGAAGTCGTGTACCTTTTAACTGGCTCTATAGCTCACGAGGTCCCACTGTTGAAAGTCCTAACTCGCCAGCTCTGACAAAACTATTGGAATACGCGCAAAAGATGCTGTCAAAAGAAGAGCACGCGGTCGCGCTTCGTCTTGAGCCGAATATCGCCGATGATGATCCAGCGATGAACGATTGGGTCGCAGCCTATCGGGCGCTGGGCTTTCAGACCAATCCATATGCAGTTCACGGTCGTCGGAGTTGGGTTCTCGACATCAGGCCAACCGCCGACGAACTGCTGGCTAATCTGAAAATGACCTGGCGTCAGAATGTACGCAGCGCCGAGCGCAAGGGAGTCGTTATCCGTGAAGTGGAGAGCGAGGAAGATTTTGACGCCTATTACAACCTGTTGAAGCTCACAAGTGAGCGTGACGACTTTTTTATTCACGGCAAAGACTACCATCAAGAGATTCTGCGCCAGTTTGCCGAGCAAGGGGATGCGGTTCTCTATCTGGCCGAGCACGAGGGAGAGGCCATCGCAGCCAAAATGCTGATTCGTTTTGGCGATTGGTGTTGGGATATGTTTGGAGCCACATCAAACCAGAAACGTAACTTGAAGCCAGCCTATCTTTTGCAGTTTCGCTGTTTTCAGTGGGCGCAGGCGAAGGGCTGTAGCTATTTCGATTTTCGTACTATCCCTGAGATTCTGGCAGAAGGCGAGGAGATGTGGGGAGTGTACGAGTACAAAAAAGGCTTTGGCGGCTTCTCGCGTCTGAATATTCCTACTCAGGACTACATTTATCATCCACTGGTTTATAGTGCCTGGCGTAAATTAGTAGAGATGCGTCGTAAGAAGCGACACGAGGAACGCCGAAAGATAGAGCTGGAACGCGTAGCACGTGGCAAAGCTCAGAAATAAGAGGGGAGTGCTATGGAAGCGCGGATCATTACCGACCGTCAGCAATGGAATGATTTCGTCACAGCATCAAAATGCTGCAACATTACGCAATCGTATGAATGGGGTGAACTTGGTCCTCACCTGGGAGCGAAGGCGCTGCATATCGGTGTGGTGAATGATAATGGCGGACTCTGTGCGGCCATGCTCGTCCTGATTACTCGCGCTCCCATTATCCATCGACCCTATTTCTATGCTCCGCGAGGTCCAATTGTCGAAGATCCATTCTCACCTGCTTTGACAACGCTGCTCGCCTTTATCAAAGCCGAGGCCCGTAAACAGGGGGCCTTTATGCTCAAGATTGAGCCTGGTATGGATAATGAGAACGAGCACTGGTTGATGGCTCTACATAAACAGGGCTTTCGTCCCAACCCTTACGCTGTCCATATTCGCGATGAATGGGTGCTCAATATTCAGCCGGAAGAGAAAGAGATTCTCGCGGGTATGAAGGAGAAGTGGCGCTATAATATTCGACTGGCGGGACGCAAGGGTGTCACCGTGCGCCAGGGCGAGGGACAGGCCGATCTTGATACGTTTTACAAGATCTATGAAACGACCAGTGAGCGCGATGAGTTTTTTATTCATAGTAAGGCTTTCTATGAAGAGGTGATGCGCCTCTTTACACAGGACGATCGCTTTGTGCTACTCCTGGCCGAGCACGAAGGAAAAGCCATTGCGGGCATTATTGTTCTACGTTATGGTCGCTGGAGTTGGTATATGTACGGTGCGTCCTCCAACGAGCAGCGCAACCTGATGCCTAATCATCTTCTTCAATGGCATGGGATGCAATGGGCAAAAGAGCATGGTTGCTGGTACTATAATTTCCGAGGTATCCCTGATGTTCTGGAGGAAGGTCAGGAGCTATGGGGAGTCTATGTCTTTAAACGCGGCTTCGGTGGCTACGCTATTCATGCCCTGGAAACACACGACCTGGTCTATCAATCGCTGGTTTACTCAGTCTATATGCGTTTATTAGAGACAAAACGCTGGCGCGATGAGAAACGCCATCATCACACTCCCCACCAGGTTAAACAAGTCAAAGCGCCCGAAATCGAGATAATCGGCGCAAAAATTCCTGAAGGAAATCTTTAGAGTAGTGCGTGTCTTTCAAGGCCTTCGGCCCTGAAAGACACGCACTACTCTGTTCCTGCTATTTTTCGGACCAGACGGGTGATTTGCCGGTCTCAATGGCTTTCTGCAAGATCTGGCGTGTTTTCTTTATCTCCTCTGCGATTTCCGCTCCATGCATGACTTCACCATGGCCTGGCACAACGGTAGCCGGATTGAGTGCTTCGATATGGGTCAGCGATTGAAGCCATGCATGCCAATCTTCCGGTGAACCGTCATTGAGATTGGGCAGGTAGGCGTTGAGCAGACAGTCGCCACAAAAGAGGACGCTATCGACGGGTACATAAACTGATATATTTGTGGGTGTATGACCTGGAGTAAGCACTATCTGAACAGAAAAGCTTCCAAGGTACAGTGAGAGTTCACTGGCTATGGCCTTATTAGGGTTAGTGATGTGGGTATTGGAATAAAAGATCCGTCCCTCCTCTTGAGATCGGCGCAGGCCAGCGGGAATAGAGGAGTTCATTTCAGCGATAGCTTCTTCCAGTTCGGACTCGTTTCTGTGGATATCCTGATGCCCATAGATGTCGATACCGAGGTCGTGAAACAGACTATTACCCCCGATATGATCCAGGTGACGTTCGGTGTTGAGTGCTATCAGACGATTCTTAGGACGGGCAGAGGTCGCATACCCGTAGATTGTGCGAGCGGACTGCATATTCGCCCCTGTATCTATAATCAACGTCGTTGCTTCACCAGCGATAAAGCCAGCATTGACAGTCCACGGAGGCACAAATGAAAGACCGGTGATAGCATAACAGTGCCGTGAGATTTTCATTGAGGTTTCTTCCTTTCATGATCACTTGCACTAACCCCCCCCGAGCAGGCCACATTGCCACAACTCACCTGGTGAGGCTGATTACAGAGATCGCACCGAAAATGACTAGAGCCAGTCCAGCAAGTCGATTGATCCAGAGAAGCCAGGGCGGCGTCATTCTTGCTCGAAACAGGCCGATCGCTCCACTTAGAATAAACCACCATGTTGAAGAACCACAAAAGACACCAGTGACTACTAACAGGGCGGTGACCCCATTCCTGCCGGTCAGACCTACCCCTATACCAGCAAGTATGACCGCAAAGGAGAGGATCGTTAATGGATTGGTAAGTGTCAGGAGCAGTGTTGAGATATACGACCGCAGAAGACTTTGTTCTTTTACACGCACCTCTCCAGTCATTGCGGGTCTGGACAGTGTGACCCGAACGCCCATGTAGATGAGAAAAAGACCGCCAATCAAATGAATCCAGAACTGTTGACGAATGAGAAAATCCGTAAGAAGAGTGAGTCCAAAGGCGGCGATTGCTCCATAACAGGCGTCCGCGGTTGCCGCTCCCAGACCAGTTATCAGACCATGGAGAAAGCCTTTCTGTGCGGTTCGTTGGATACAGAGTATCCCGATCGGTCCTACAACTGCGGCAATAGGGAAACCAATGAGAAAGCCTTTGAAAAGAAAGTAGAGGTCCATCGTGTTTTTTTGCTCCTTGCGCAAAATGATGTTTGCTGAGCAAAAAATCGTCGGAACCCTGCACTGCCAGGTCGGTCGAATACACAAAAAAATCGCCAGACCTATCAAAGATCCGGCGATTTTTGCTGTGCTTTGTTACCTGATAACCGAACTCACAGGCAAGGAACCAGACCATCGGTGGGGCTGGCTCTGCTGCTGACTGTTTATGAGTGCGTCTCTGTAAACGCTGCGGTTGTGAGTGCATCTATTCATCAGGCTCTCATCAAATAAAGATAGCTAAATGATACTTTGCAAGTAGATTAGGATGCAGTGTAGCATATTGTACTCTTAAACACAAGTATGAGTTTGCTGCTGGCAAGCTGGCAGACTCATATTTGTGTTTAAGAACAGGAGAGGGTCAGGCGCTGCGGGTGCGCAGTTCCTGTAGGGCAGCCAGACGTTCACGGGCAATGGAACTGCCGGGACTGAGCTTGGCCAGGTTTTTGTAGACTCGACTGGCCTGCTCATACTCTCCGACCGCCTGATAGGTCTGACCAAGCATGTCGTAGGCATCCAGATTGCTGCGATCCAGCGCAATCAATTGCTGGAGGGCTGCAACAGCTTCTTTCACCTGATTCGTCTCAAAGTAATGACGGGCAATCTTCTCTTGATACTCGGTCGATTCTTTGGGACGCCCAAGCTGATAACAATAGCCAACGACCTCACGCAAAAGATCCATATTCGTTGGATCAAGTTCAACCGCGCGTCTCAGGTTCATAAATGCATCGTCGGCATTGCCCATCTCTCCATAGATGTTGCCAATGCGGCGTAGCGCTTCACTGGCCTGCTCCAGTTGATTATCGCGCAGATAGATGTCGGCCAGCATACGCAACTCAGCGATCCCCTCTTCAAGCATGCCGCGATTGATATAGATATCGCCGAGGTCGGCATGAGCGCGTGGATCCTGGGGAGCCAGACGAACCATCTCATTCAGTACGCTCAGGGCGTTGTCACCCTGGCGTTTACTGCGATAATGCTGTACCAGGTCGGTATACTCGTCCAGGGCATTATTCACATCTCCTCGACGTGCCGAGATCTCCGCCAATGTCGAAGAGACCTCATCCTGGTAGGGCGTCTGCTGCTTGACCTGACGGAGGACCGCCTGCATCTGCTCCTGTTTGCCCACACGACCATAAACTCTCGCGAGTGTCATGGAGATTTCAACTTCCGGGGCCTGGTGCTCTTCCCCGTCTTCACGAGGACGAGATGCCCAGATGCCTGGATCAACGGCACTGCCCGATCCATTGCGTACCGCTTGTAAGGCTTGCTCTAACTGCTGAATGGCCGCCTCAGGTTTTCCCTGTGTCAACAAACATTGCGCTGTACTACAGCGGGCAAGCACCTCATACGAGCTATCCCGCATTGCCAGTTGAAAGGCGTCGATGGCCTGATCAAAGTAACCGGCCTGCTGATGGATCTGACCCAGCGAGAAGCGCAATTCTGCATTGTTGGGATACGTCTCTGTCGATTGAGTGTACTCACGTGCCACAAAGTTGTAGTTTTTCTGCCCCTCACCACGCAACTGCCAGCGTACACGACTTAATACCTCCAGCGTTGTAGAGGAAGAAGAACTCATGCCTGTAATCATCGCGATATGCCAGCGAACCAGCGCAATGAGATTGCGCGGATCAACCTGCAAGACGCGCTGATATTCAGCAGTTGCCTGCTGGGAACGTCCCAGTTTTTGCAGCGCCAGGGCATAGTTCAGACGTGTCGGAACACTGGTTGGACTCTCCTGCAAGGCTTGCTCCAGCTCGGTCAGGGCGCGATCCATATAGCCCAGTTTGAGATAAGATTCGGCGGCGAGCGTGCGTTCACGCAGGAGTTCCTCTTTATCGCCCTGCGAGGCCAGGAGACTGATCAGCCGTACCCTGTAGGTTAGATTGTTCGGTTCCAGTTGCAGAATGCGGCGATAAGTTGAGATAGTATCGTCTACTCGCCCGCTAGACATATATGTGTCGATCAGGATGGCATATTTTGTAATCGCCTGTTCCACTTTGCCCTGGCGCACATAGATCTCACAGAGTACCTGATGAATTTCCAGGTATTGAGGAGCGAGATCGATCACACGCAGACATTCCTCGGTCGCAGGCGTCAGCAGTCCGTGGTTGATATAGCGCTGGATATCCTGCATCGACTGAACGACCTGCATGCGCACCTTCTCCGGCAACATTGCGGTGCTTGTAACGACCGAATCGGCTACCTGTTTCAGCAATAACTCATCTCTGGAGGTACCCGCGATCTGACTGAGCAGATCCTCAGCAGAGGCTTTATGAGATACCGTAGGAGGGGTCTGGAGGATTGGACTCATCTGTTCAATCGCAGGCATGACGGGAGCTGGTACAGGCTCTGGCAATGGCTGTGGTGCTTGAACCGGTTCTGGTAACGGTGCAGGAGCTACTACAGGCGCAGGAGCAATGGACTGAGCATGGATAGATGCGACCTGAGCCTGAGCCTGAGCTATCTGCTCAGGAGTCAGCATCATCGTTGCCTCATTTGAGATGGAACTATTGGAGGTGGTTCCCGCACCTGTCAACCAGTCAGGGGCAGCCTGAGGCTGGACTACAGGCTCAGGAGGCGCGACGGGCGGATTTACAGGTGGTGTGGGGGGTCTCGCCACCTGGGCCTTATCAGCATCGCTCAAGATACCTGTCAGCCAATCAGGAAGATCACCCAGCGAATTTGGGTTAGTCTGAGTCTGACCGGGAGCAGCCGTTGGCGATTGTGGATTAACCACAGGAGGTGGAGGCGCTGTTGGACCTGTAGAGGTCGGGCTGGTGGCGTTGAAGACCATCGTTGCCCCATCCTGAATATCTTTGGGCTTCCCGGCCTGCGGGACCTGCATGGTCTGCATTTGCTCAGGTGGCAAGGCTCGCGTTGCTCCATTGCCCTGACCCTGGGGTGGTCTTGACTGTGGCATAGGCAAGGGTGTCTGAGGCGTGCCCTGGTTTGGCTGCGTATTCTGCAACTGCTGTAACATAAACTCAACTTGAGCCACTTTATCAGACCAGCCTCGACTGCGCAAAAAGCCGAGCAAGGCCTGGTAAACAGTGAGCGCCTGCTCCAGCTCGCCCAACTGGCGATGAGCATCAGCCGCCTCCTGGCACAACTGCACCAGTTGATCGGACTCCTCACGCGTCAGAGCGTCTAGATTCACCCGGTCCACAGCCTCATCGAAGTGCATTGTGGCGGTTCGCAGATCACCACGAGCTCGATAACACTGACCCAGAGCATAGTAGCAGGAAAGCGCATAATCTGGATCATTGAGAAGCGTCTGGAATTGGCGGATAGCCTCATCCCAACGTCTCTGCTCCTGGTAAAGCCAGCCCAGGAAGTAACGAGCATCTGGCCGATCGAAACCGCTCTCCAGAATTTGCTCGCAGAGGTCGATAGCATCAGCAAAACGACCTTGCGCCTGAAAGGTTTGAGCCTGCTTCAGCGCACCCGTAACCTGGGTGGCTGTGATGCGTTTACGAGGGGATGAAGCCATACCTCCATTGGCCATATTTGTTGCAGCCATGGCCGGTCCTGCTCCTCCCCCACCAAAGTTGCCCGCGCTACCCATATTACCCATGATGCTAGAATTACCTCCGCTTGTATTGCTCGATATAACCATACCTGTGGTAGGAGTGCCGGAATTGACCACTGTACTAGCAGTCTCACCCGAATCATCACTTACCTGATCAGCAGAACCTGTGCCAGCTTCTGGGGCCATCGAACCTGGTGCCCGTTGCATCAGCGCCCGTATCTGAGAAAGCAAGTGCTGTGCCTGTACATTTGTTGCGTCGAAGCGCAGAACTTCCTCGCACTGTGATCGGGCTGCCTGACCATCGTTGCGCCTGATATATCCTTGAGCTGCTGCCAACAGCTCCTGGATCATTAGCGCTACATCTTTTTTACTAAAGTAGTATGCAGCAAGACGTTCATGAGGCTCTGGATTGCCCGGAGACAGGCGCACAGTTTTTTGCCATGCAGCCTCTGCCCGTGCGCCCTGGCCTGCCTGCGAATAGAGATCTGCGAGGTGCAGATATGCTTTATAAGCCTCTTCTCGTCGATTTAGAATAATATACAGTTCAGCCGTTTTGCTTAAAGCAATGACATTGCCAGGATCGCCCAGCAGAACCTCTTCATACTCTTCCAGACCTTTTTGCCACTGCTTCAACTGCATGTAGCAAAAACCCAGGCTGCCTCGTGCTGTGCTATTGTCTGGGAACTCGGCCAACGCCCGCTGGTACTCTTGCGCTGCCTGAGTCCATTGGCTGTCCCAGCGATAGCGGTCGGCGGTAGTCATTGCTGTACTGAAAACTTGTCTGTCCCCAGGCATGAAATACTTTCTTCCTCGTTATTTACAGCTCAGGTAACCTGGCTGCTAACGCTATTTCATTCATACTTTGATAGCCAGGCAAAATACATCCAGTAGCAACTAGGTTACTACACTTCTGCCTTGTATGAGCTACCACATCTCATTTCTGGTACTAAAGTACCCCGTACTGGCTGATCAGACCTGCTAGCACAGGAGCTTATCCTATCCTCTATAATTGATATATTGTAGAGCTACGGGGTATTCTTTTTGCTTGAGCAGGCCGATAACAGCCTGGAGGTCATCGCGATTCTTGGCTATCACTCGGATGGCCTCGCCCTGAATCTGTGGTTTCACTTTAGGAAATCCTTCGCGAATATGCTTGCTAATCTCTTTCGCAAGATCCTGTGAAAGACCTTGCTGGAGATCTACCGTTTGACGTATACGACCACCAGAGGCACTTTCCTCTTTGCCATATTTAAAGATCTTCAGAGATAGGCCACGCTTAATCGCTTTCGTTTCCAGAATATCGCGTACGCTTTTCAATGTCATTTCGCTCTCGGTTGCGAGGGTAATGGTGTCTTTGCTATAAGCGATCTCTGTTTTTGTATCTTTCAGGTCATAGCGAGTTGAGATCTCTCGCCTCGCCTGGTCAACAGCATTCAACAATTCTTGCTCGTCGAATTGCGATACTACATCAAATGAACAGTCACTAGCCATAAAAATCCTTTCTCTCACGTAGAAATAGTACAGAAGGTCTATTTTGCTTCCTCTGTTGAGGTAATGTGGAGCGCGACACGGTATTATGTCATATCGGGCATTGTAACGTATTTTGACACGTTTTACTAGTTTCTTCCCCAACATGGGTCATCTTTTTTCATAATTGTCGTCGAATCTGCCCTCTGCAATAGCGTTGTGATATCATAGAGCGAACAGATGTATGGTGAGGAGATTTCAAGTTGTATGTCGGCTACCATTTTCGATGGCCGCCTGCTCGGAGCGCGTTTGACCGAGGAACTGCGCTCGGAAGCGGCACATTTTTATAAACAGCATGGACGTTTTGCACTTCTGGTGCAGGTGATTGTGGGACATGACGGAGCGGCGGAGGTGTATAGCCGCCAGCTTGTGCAGTCCTGCCGTGAAATCGGTCTGGAGTGCGCTACTATGACCTACCCCTTTGAGGTCAGCGAGAATGATCTGCGCACCGAGATTGCCCGATTCAATGATGACCCTCATGTAGATGGTGTGCTGCTATTGCTTCCCTTGCCTGAGCATATTCGACAACGTATAGTCACTGATGTGCTTGCGCCCGAAAAAGATGTTGATGGGTTAGGTTCGCGCAATGCCGGGCATCTTTCTTTGGGTTTTCCCAGCTTTGTTCCCTCAACCGCAGATGCCGTGCTGGCGGCTTTACAGGCGAGTAATCAGCCAATCGCAGGTCAACATGCAGTGATTGTTGGACGGAGCAATATTGGTGGCAAGCCGATTGCCTTGATGCTCTTGCGTCAGGATGCAACTGTGACGATCTGTCACACCCACACACAGGATCTGGCGAAAATTACGCGTAGTGCTGATATCCTGGTTGTCAGTACGGGCCGACCGCGCAGCATTACTGCTGAAATGGTGAAACCCGGGGCTATTGTTCTGGACGCGGGTATAAGTTCGCTCGCTGGAAGAGTTGTTGGAGATGTGAATTTTGAGGAAGTGCGCGAGGTTGCGGCTTTTCTGACACCCGTTCCCGGTGGACTTGGACCCCTGACACGTCTGATGCTCTTGCGCCACACTCTGATGGGACCTCGGATATAACTACTTAGATGTCCTCGCCGCCTGCGGCGACGAACATAACAAGAGCAAGCGGCCTGTTTTGCAGGGCCAGGGCTTCGCAAAAGTTGCTTTTCAGCCGTTGCCAGACCCCCCTTCCCCAGGAACAAAAGAGGCCAGTTGCTCTTGTTAAAATGGGGTGGGGTGTCCTGCCAGGACGATGCAGCAGATCGGCAAGAGACCTCTACTTGTAAGGGGTAGCCTGCTGACAAGTAAGAGGTGGTTTCGACAGAGCATTTGAGAGAAGGAAAAGAAAATATCTAACCTGGCATAGCCAATTTGGCTACTGGAGAAGAGAAGGTTGAGAGGTCCTCGTCCCCATCATTCCGTGTAAGGCTCACCCTTTTGCCAGGAAAAAAACCATTTTCCGGCGTGCTAGAATACGTCTCAAGAGATTAAAACCTCAGCGTATGTAGGGATGCACTCTATTACTCGATCAGGAAATATCAGGAGAGATTCCAATGAGTTCTAGCTCGAATACAGACGCCAGCCAGCTTTCAACCGGGACCCAGAGTACTCATACACTGCTCGACCAATTCCCGCTGAATACCACTTTTACAACACCTGAACAGATGAGACGTTTTGAACTGTTACGCCTGGCTTTTTTTGTCCTGAAATTGCGCAAACTGGATCAGCAGAGTCCACCTCACCCGGATGATGAACGCGGCAACAATGACTCTTTTCGCCGCAATCTTCTCCAACATGTGATTTTTCAGCAGATCGTAACATTGACCAGACTGGACGCACGGGAACAGGCTATGCAAATCATCTCCACCTGTCATTCACAGAGGCAGCGGTGAGGATAGTTCCCTCCACTCGCAAAATGACTCCTTCTTTTTCCAGTGTAGTGCGTAAGACCTGTAAGCTTATGTCTCCGGCTACAACCATCGCACATGGTCCGAGACGGTGCAAATCCAGGGTCCGAAGCTTTGAGGAGGCAATAATTTCGTCTGCTACAACCTCGCTACTTACCTCTAGCAGTAACACCTGTGAGAGCGTGGCATTTTTGTACAGGCGACTCCAATCTTGCAGGGTATAGAGAACGTTCTGAGGCAATTCTCGCATGCTCAGCGTTTGTAATGTCTGCAAGGTGCGCTCAACATTCCAGCCGGACTCCACTCCGCGCCGAATGCTCTCCTGCGTTATCGTTAGCCGACTGACCATTTCGACCTGATCTACACGGGCAAAGGGTAGCAGTTGATAGAGGATAGTGTAATCTGGCTCTAACAACAACAACTCGAAATTTGGTTGAACAATCAAGGTCCGCTTTGGTTCAGTCGGCGCAGGTATCACCACTATAGCCGACTCGTCCCACTCCATGGCTTTGACAGCAACTTCGTTTAACTTAAATGCATAGGAATTGCCTGGCTGCTGCGTGGAAGTGGTCTGTAAGCTGCCGATAGTTACCAGTCCAAGCTCGTTTAATGTTGAGTCCATAATACCTGTGATGAGTTCGCCGTCGTTTGTATCCCATTGATCCAGGATATTTCTGCGCGTTTGGATGGCGCTCTCGTAGGGAGAGTAATGGGAGGTGCTACGCAGCAAAAGCGGCTCCTTCTGTTTTATGATCTGGAGGAGCGAACTCCGCGTATACCACTGGTCTGTCTGACATGTCTTTACTAGATACTCCAAAAGAGCTCGACGGGCCGCATGCATATCTAAGTAATATCCGTACCCATCGGAGTGATAATAGACGCCAGCGATATCGCTCCAGGAGTGGCTTCTGGTACTCCACCAGAAATTAAGCAGTCTGCGCTCCTGCTGCGAAAGAGTCAGTTGTCTCCATTCGGTCAGGCGCGGACCTGGCATATAACGCGCTTTCTGACCCGTTTGAGGGACCAGTTCGATGAGTGAGAGTCCCACAGCGATGAAAAAAACCATGTCCAGGTAGTGATCGCTGCCGTCATAGTAATGGTGACGACTCCCGTGGAGTAGCGGGGCTATTTTATTGGCAATTCTCTTGGGAATGGGGCCAGCCTGAGTAGGTTCTATGATTTGTTGATAGACCGCCCCAACGACAATTGCCAGGTCGCAGAGCAAGAAGCCACCCTCTTTCACCAGAGAAGGTATCTCCTTCAGTGTCTCCAGCGTGAGACTCTCACGCATATTTTTTGCCTCGTCTAACTCGTTAATTGTTCGACGCAGCACTTTAAGCACGCCTCGACCTATAAAAACTTTACGCCTCTGACCGCTAAATGTGTCGAAGACGAGACCATGGTTCTCTAAAAGGTGCAGCGAGCGGCTCAAGGTGACGTTGTCCAGGTCAAATCGCTCACGCAACTGATCAGTTTCTGCATTGCCATCCGTCTGACATAAAAAACGACATATATCTTGCGCGGTGTTGTCAAGCTTTGACCAGGAAAGCTCGATTGCAGAGGGTTGTACAAGCATACCAGCCAGACTTCTGGCAAACCCATCTTTATTGTTATAGAAGTACCGCCCCGCATCGTGCTGTTCCATCCGGTAGAGCTTACCTATATTCTGAAGATCCGTAAGCTCATATGTCAGGAGCAGATCGACCAGCTTGAGCTTCGAGCGGTCACCAGTACCATAGATCTCGTTATCGATAATGGCGAACACGTTGCGAGATTCTTTTGGGACCACGAGGACATGACTGCTTTCTTGTCCGCGATTCTCCATGCGGAGACGAACTTTGGCGCTTGGACGATCCTCGAAAACCATCAGTAGCTCTTTTAGCTCTACCAGCCCTTTTTGAAACTCATCATCATCTATCAGAAGCAGCTTTTGCAGATCATTCTCGGGCGCACCATCCATGATGTCCAGCACAATAATCTGATGCAGAATGTCGCGTGCATTCTTTGAAAGACCTTCCCATGCGAAACGAGCCTCAATGGGTTCTTGCAGAAACATGCCCAGGAGATCGGTATCTCCAACCCAATCTTGTTCTGGTACCATGCTCACTCCCCAGGCTTCTGTCAGAGTGTTGAATTGCTCCTCTGTATATGCCTGGAACAATTTACGGAGAGTAGCAGATAGCGTCACCATATCTTATACCTCTACCTTATGTGCTTGCTTATATCATTCTTTCCTTTTCATGAGCATCCTGAGGGTCGATCTCTGCTGATTGATACTGCTCAAGAAAACGGATCACTGCGCGAGTGAGCTGACTCGGCGTGGACGCTCCTGCCGTGACTGCGATGCGCTTTTTGCCTTCAAGCCATTCATGCTTTAGCTGCGAAAGATCTTCGATCCGAACTGCTGGTACGCCAGCTAAATCTTGCGAAACCTGTACCAGGCGGTTGGTGTTGTTACTGCGTGGATCTCCCACAACGATGGTAAGATCTGCGCCTCTGGCTTGAGCAACGACGGCCTCCTGGCGACTTTGTGTGGCTGCGCAAATGTCAATATGTATTTCTGCTTGTGGATATTTATGTTTGATATACTCAATGACGCGCCGCGTATCCCATTGTGAAAGGGTTGTCTGAGTGGAGACAGCCAGTTTGCTCTGCTGCTCTACTGTGAGTTCCAGTGCGTCCACATCTGCCTCGGTTTCTATGAGGCTTATATGGCCAGGCACCTCGCCCAGTACCCCTTCTGGCTCAGGATGGCCCTTCTTGCCAATATATAACACATAGTAGCCCTTTGTCACCAGGTCACGTACAAGATCGTGAGTAACCGTGACATCGGGACAGGTGGCATCAATGCAGTTCAGTCCACGCTCACGAGCTCGCTGTTTCACTACTGGCGAGACACCGTGTGCGGTAAAGATGACCGTGCCAGATGTAACCTGCTCAAGTATACTTGCTCGATCTGGACCGTCAAGAGTGACGACTCCCAGGTCTGTTAGTTCCTCTATGGCATGGCGATTGTGTACAATTTGCCCAATGACATAGATGGGTCGCGGCTGGCCAGGATCTTTGGCAACCTGGCGCACCGTTTGCAGAGCGTCAACAACGCCGTAACAATAGCCACGGGGCGTGATTTTGATGACTTCCATGATTTCCTCTACTCATGAGGGCTGTAATGTATGAGAGTATGATACCCCTCACTGAAAACCCACTACTCTTTATGACGTTCCATCCACCCAAAAGGACTAAAAATCCTCTTTCTCATTATCTTTCACTCAGGCAATATGGGTATTGGGTCTGGCGTAGAGTACATGGCGCAGGTCATCTGGTGTATAGAGACAGACAGGAGGCAGAAGGCCCGCTAACTCTTCAACAGAGGTCGAGGCTGCGAGATCAAAAATTAAGAGCGGTGTGTGCCGTCCAATACATCCGACCGCAATCGAGGCAGCTGTTAACAACGGGATGGATGAGCCATATGATGCTGGCATATTCATGAGAAGCTGAATCTGGGGTAAAATGGCGGAGACACTGCTGTAGTTCTCCTCCTGAAAGATGGTTTTCATACCTGCCTCGTGGAGCTGTGTTTTGTAGGGGTGACGCAACTCCGCTGGTCCAATCAGTAAAGCCGAACGCCCTTTTAATCCTCCAAGACAAGCATCTGCAATGGAAATTATTTCGGATTGCATATGCCGCATGTGCTCTATCTCCTTTTAGTAAAAAATCAGCTAATCATATGTGCGACTTACGTCGTCAGATGGTGAAAAAATGAGTTTGCGAAGTATCTCGCATCTTTGCAAAGGATAGGTGCTCTTTGCAATTCTACTTCGGTGCTAGAATTGCCTGGCTCTGCCCTTAATGTCTGGTGATGATTTCTTGACCCTCTTTCTTATTTTATAGTACTTTCTCAGGCGCTACATCGGGTGATTACCTTATTTTTGTAGATGTTTGTGCTGTAGGGCTATGTTTTTTTGGGGAGGGGCGGCTTTGCAAAGCCGCCCCTCCCCAAAAAAACAGATATGAGTCATCCCCAATTTTTCTGCGGCTTGCAAAGCCGTCCCTCTCCCTGAGAAAAGGGAGAAATGGCTGAGTTTGCCAAAATGAGTGGTGACTTATAATAAGCCTCATCTCGCTTCTGTAGGGGTCCAGCGCAGATTGGGTTTGCGAGCGGCCTGCACCTGATCCAAACGACCGATAGGAGTGGTGTGAGGGGCGGTTTTGACCATCTCAGGGTTGGTACGAGCCTCTTCAGCGATCTGGCGCATGGTGCTCACAAAGTAGTCCAGTGTTTCACGCGTCTCGGTCTCAGTCGGTTCGATCATCATAGCCTCGTGTACAATCAAGGGAAAGTAGATCGTAGGCGCGTACATACCAAAGTCTAGCAGACGTTTGGCGATGTCTGTAGCGGTGACACCGCTCTGCTCTTTCTGGCGTTCTGCGGTAGCGATAAATTCGTGTTGACAGGTTTGTGGGTAGGCTATTTCGTAGTCAGAGGCCAGCTCATGTTTCAGGTAGTTAGCATTGAGGATAGCACTCTGAGCGACGTGTAGCAGTCCTGCGGGTCCATAGGTGCGGATGTAGGCGTAGGCACGCACGAGTACGCCAAAGTTTCCCATATTAGCACGCATTTTGCCGATGGACTCTGGTCCCAGCTCCTGCCAGTAATATTCACCCTGGGCGTTTTTTCCAGGTAAGGGACCCGGCAGGAAGGGCACGAGGTGTTCTTTGACCCCGATTGGTCCCGCTCCTGGTCCGCCACCGCCATGAGGTGTGCTGCATGTTTTGTGCAGATTAAAATGCACTACATCGAAGCCCATATCGCCAGGACGTGTGACGCCTAGAACGGCATTGGCATTGGCTCCGTCGTAGTAGAGTTGACCGCCGATTTCATGGATCATTTCCGCGATCTCGACTATTTTGCTCTCGAAGAGACCCAGTGTATTGGGGTTGGTCATCATGATCGCTGAGATCTGGGTGGCATACTTATCGCGCAATTGTTTGAGATGTTCCATATCAATGCCACCTGTGCTGGGATCGGTTCTGACCTCCACCGCTTTATAGTCGGCGAGTGTGGCACTGGCGGGATTGGTTCCATGGGCATTGTCAGGGATCAGTACAAGGTTGCGGTGTTCCTGTCCCTGACTCTTATGATAGGCTTTGATCAACATCAGACCGGTCAGTTCGCCATGTGCACCAGCGGATGGCTGGAGGGTCACGCGGGTCATACCGGCGATCTCGGCCAGATAGTGCTCCAGCTCGTAGAAGAGCCGGATGGCACCCTGGATAGTTCCCTCTGGCTGGCATGGATGGATATGAGCAAAACCGGGCAGGGCAGCCATGTCCTCATTGAGTTTTGGATTGTATTTCATCGTACAAGAACCCAGCGGATAGAAGCCAGTATCTACCCCAAAGTTGCTCTGAGCAAGATGAGTATAGTGGCGTACGATCTCTATCTCACTCACCTCAGGCAGCGGTGCCTCCTCCCGACGCAAGAGGTTCGCAGGAATGAGTGTTTCCAGGGCCTCTGTAGGCACATCCATGGTAGTCATCGTTGCGGCCCGACGACCGGGTGCTCCCTGCTCAAAAATCAGTTTCTCGCTGCTCATGACTGAGCCTCCTTGAGAATATTGACCAGTAGATCAATGTCGGCCCGAGTACGGGTTTCGGTCACACAGAAGAGCACACCATTCGGGAGGGCGGGATAGTCCTGAGCCAGCGGATAACCGCCAATAATACCAGCCTGCTCAAAGTGTTGCTGTAACTGTCCAATGCGGAGAGGTGACTCTATAACAAACTCGTCGAAGAATGGAGCATCAAAGGCCGCTGTAAAGCCCGGAATAGCCGTGATCTGACGATGGGCATAGTGGGCCTTTTGCAGACAAAGCTCACCAAGCTCGCGAAAGCCCTGCTTGCCCAGAGCTGCCATATAGATCGTCGCGCCCACGGCCAGCAGAGCTTGATTGGTACAGATATTAGAGGTCGCACGTTCACGGCGGATATGTTGTTCACGCGTTTGCAGGGTGAGGACATAGCCGGTACGTTTCTCGCCCTGCTCCTCAACGGTTTGACCCACCAGACGACCGGGCAGCAGGCGGATATATTTCTGGCGTGCGGCCATAAAGCCGAGAGCCGGACCACCATAGCTCATGGGATTTCCAAAGCTCATGAGTTCGCCAACAGCGATATCTGCGCCATACGCTCCGGGAGGTGCCAGAACGGCCAACGAGGCAGGTTCGGTAATGGTAGCGACAAAAATGGCTTTACCTTTGTGAACGATTGGTTCGATAGAGCGCATATCTTCGATACAGCCAAAGAAATTCGGCTGTTGAATCATCACAGCGGAAGTGTCGGGTGTAACGGCCTCATTGAGAGCTTCAAGGGAGGTTATGCCATTAACAAGAGGAACTTCAGTCACCTGGAAGCCGCGAGCACGAGCGTAGGTATGGAGAACCAGGCGATACTGAGGATCAACGCCCTGAGAAATTACAATCTCGCCCCGACCTCCGGGTCCCAGAGCCAGCAGAGCTGCCTCGACCAGCGCCGTAGCGCCATCATAAAGGGAGGCATTAGCGACATCCAGATCAGTAATCTGACAAACCATCGTCTGAAACTCATAGGTAGTTTGGAGAATCCCCTGGCTGATCTCTGGTTGATAGGGAGTATAGGACGTGACAAACTCGGAGCGGCGTTGAAGGTGGGGTACAACGCTTGGAATAGCGTGATCATACGTACCGGCTCCCAGAAACGCCACAGTTGTATCCAGATTAGCATTGCGGGCCGCCATACTACCCATCAAGCGTTTCAGATCTGGTTCAGGGAGGGCAGATGGAAGATCCAGCAGACGTTGCAGTCGTACATTTTCAGGCACAGGCTCCAACAATGCCTCTAAAGAAGGAAAGTCTAGCGTCTCCAGCATAAGACGCTGATCTTCCGAAGTATTGGGTATATAGGTCATGAGAACAATCTCCGTGATGCAACCAGGGATAAACCGGTGATAGATTGGGGCAGCCAGTGTAGTGCAGCTCACTAAGGAAGCTCATGCACGCTGGCTGCCACAGGGCAGAATAATGTAGCGTTTAACGGCCCTGAAGATAGGCCTCATAATCCTCGGAAGTCATCAAGTCATCAAGTTGAGATGGATCGGCAATTTTCACAACCATCATCCATCCATCCTCGTAAGGGCTGTCATTGATGAGCTCTGGCTTCTCCTGAAGCGTCTCATTCGCCTGCAAAATTTTGCCACTTAGAGGCGATAACAGTTCAGAGGTCGCCTTCACTGACTCAACATCGCCGAATTTTTCTTCCCGCTCGATAGTCTGAGCCTTCCAGGGCAACTCGATATAGACAATGTCACCAAGCTGATCCTGAGCATAATCAGTGATCCCGATGGTCGCTTCGTCGCCCTTGACGCTTACCCATTCATCGGTTTTCGTATACTTCAGGTTAGCGGGATGATTAAGGCCAGCCATATTTACAACTCCTTTTGAATGATCTCAGCAGGGAACAGGCAGTTCACCTGAAAATAGAATAGAGACACCGGGAGGCGTCCCTTATTTCTGACGTTTATAAAAGGGCAATGCCACAAGTTGTGCCGCAACTTTGCGATCGCGAATCTCGATTTCCACCGTCTTGCCAGGGATAGCCTGTAAAGCCTCGACATAGCCCATGCCAATATTTTTGTTGAGAGTAGGAGCAGGTGCACCGCTGGTTACTACACCAATCTGCCGCTCGCCTTCATAAATGGCATAGCCACCTCTACAGACTCCACGGTCGAGCATGGTCACCCCGATCAGTTTGCGCTTCGGACCCTCTTCATGGATCTTCTCTAGCGCCTCTCGCCCGATGAACTCTTTCCTGGTCAATTTGATGGTCCAGCCGAGATCAGCCTCTAGAGGATTGATCTGCTCATTCAGTTCATGTCCATAGAGACAGTAGCCAGCTTCTAACCGCAGGGTATCTCGTGCGCCCAGTCCTGCGGGTAACAGACCGTGCCCTTGCCCAGCCGCCAGGATCTCTGTCCAGAGTTCCTGGCAATCATCTGCCGGACAGTAGAGTTCGAATCCATCCTCTCCAGTATAACCGGTACGCGAAATCAGGCAGCCAACATTTCTAACTATGCCTGGTGTACAACGATAGTACTTGATAGCGGAGAGATCAATACTGGTAAGTGGTTGGAGAATAGCCAGAGCCTCTGGACCCTGGAGGGCCAGTAGGGAGGTCTGAGTGGATTGATCTGTGATCTGAACGTCGAAGCTCTGACTCTGTTTCTGAATCCAGGCCAGATCGCCATCGATATTGCCCGCGTTCACTACCAGCATATACGCGTTTGCAGCCAGACAATAGATGAGCAGGTCATCGATCACACCTGCGTCGGGTTGGCAGAGCTGTGTATAAAGTGCCTGATCAATAGCCAGACGAGAAACATCGTTTGGCACAAGCCATTGCAGAAACTCCTGCGC
Source organism: Ktedonobacteraceae bacterium (assembly GCA_034438135.1). Classification (GTDB taxonomy): domain Bacteria; phylum Chloroflexota; class Ktedonobacteria; order Ktedonobacterales; family Ktedonobacteraceae; genus Paraktedonobacter. Next base: position 21,385 of record DAOTTL010000276.1, read on the forward strand.
TTGCACACCCGTAACGCTGAACTCGCCCATGTGACTCACATCAAAGAGGCCCGCATGCGAACGAACAGCTCGATGCTCATCTAAAATACTGCTATATTGGACAGGCATTTCCCAGCCGCTAAACTCCACAAGACGAGCGCCTGCCAGACGGTGCAGCTCATACAGGGGAGTATGTTTCAGAGAGTTTCCTGCGGTATTTTCTGCTGTCATACGTGCATATTCCATTGCCGATATTGTGGGAAGAACTTTTGATAACTGCTTCTATTATGTCACATCCAGGATCATTTCGCCGCAGGCGACAGAGTACAAAAAAGAACAACAGGCATGTTTTTGCTGGACGAAAGCCCAGCAAAAACATGCCTGTTGTTCTTTTTAAATGGGTGGAGTTATAAGTTATCCCCACTTTTCTGCGGCTGGCAAAGCCACCCCTCCCCCAGAAGACAGAAGAAAAGGCTGAGATTGCCAGCAACGAAGTTGCTGGCAATCTCAGCCTTTTCTTCTGAAAATAGAGCGGCGCAGCCGCCTGAGAAAGGCGTTTGCTCATTTTGCCAAAATGAGGGATGACTCATAGAAGGCATTTTTTCTTGATTTTTGCAAAATCAAGGATGCTTTATAAAGGGACGAAGTGTGCTATAATTGCCGCGCAACACCATGATCCACCTGGAGCGCGGAAAAAAACAGCAGAATCATAACCGAAATTCAGGGGGGTCGGAAGAATGGGTTGATATATACTGCCTTTCAATCAGGGGAGTACCACATAATCATATGTGAGAGAAAAAAGCGAAGGACCATATTCCGATTGGTGCATCAGTCGGGAGGGGCTACAGATGTATATTGGCAAGATTGTCAAATCAGATTCGCATATCAGCTACGTTTGTCAGATCTATGGACCGCGTGAGGTAGAGATTGAGCCAGCCACGGCTGATTACGCCTTTGGGCGCTTTGTGCGCATTGCCATCAAAGATGAGCAAGAGTTGGAGCAAGAAGGTACAACAACTCATTCCTGGGAAATAGATCACACACCGAAAACGTATGCAGTTGGCGTCATCTACGACACCATTCTCCAGAATCCTGAATACGGTTCACTGGGTCCTCGTCTCTCAAGCGAAACACAGGTTGAACTCTTTTCGCCAGATTATATCTTTGAGAAAGCAGTCTTAATTTACATCATGGTCCTGGGTATACTTAAGCAGCGCACAAATCAGGACAACATTGTGGAGATTCTTTCCGTTTCGCACGGCGTACCACCACTCTCTCTGAAGCTGGATAGCGAGATTGAGACGATGGTCGATGAAGAGGTTCAGGCCTTTCACCTGTTTAGCGATCGACCAGATGAGCAGGCCTATTTGCATATGGGTTATGTGCCGCATATTATCGCGCAGCGCAGCAGCCTGCTGCCACTGGTCACACTACAAATTATTGATCAACTTGAGCAACTCTTCCCACGCAACCTTTCGCTTCTCTCAATCGTCAAGCGCAACTTTGCCTGGCGCTTGAAAGTAGAGACCACAGGATAAAGGATACTTCTCTATGCTTGAACCAGCCGTACAATATCCACGCTTTAAACCTGTGGGCATCACCAAGGGTCCAGGCGAAAGTACTCATGAGTATACATTTGTCTCGCGTGACGATGATCAGAGCCTCAAAAATGGCGAGTATGTCTACTATGAGTTGGATGTGCCAGATGAACTGACCCAGACTCCTCGCCGTCAGCGGGTGCTTGGACGTATTATTAAGCGTGTGCCTTTGCAGTTGTATCCTGATACATTTCTGGCGGAACCAGAGATTCCCCCGGATCAGGTTGCGGCCCTGGTTGGTTATGATGCGCGTTCAAATGATCTTTTTGAACTCCATGTAGCTATTATGGGCTATTTTGATTTCGCCACTGGATCATTTATCAATCCCTGGATACCTCCTCAGTCGGGCAAACAGATCTATCTGGCCGACGATGAATTGCTCTCCACTATTCTCAGTCGCAGGAAACGCGGTATGCGTGGTGCTGCCAGCATCGGTTCACTCCTCACACGTCCGCCTGACGCGGTTCCGGTGGTGCTTTCGGTCAAGGATGTGGTCAGTACCCATCTGGCTATCATTGCCAGCACAGGCGCGGGAAAAAGCTACCTGGCCAGCGTTCTGATTGAGGAACTGATGCAGCCCAACAATAAAGCCTGTGTCCTGATCATCGATCCGCATGGCGAGTACAGCACGCTGGACCAGATCGCCAACTTTCCCCAGTTTACTGAGGAGGGTCAGGGACGCGTCGCGGGCTACCATGCCGACGTGAAAGTGTATAAGCCCGAACATGTCAAAGTTCGTGTCTCTTCGCTCAACATGGGCGATATGCGCCACCTGCTCTCGGAAATGACCGAGAAACAGCAATATCTGCTGGCGCGTGCACTGCGCAAAGTTCAGTCCGACCACCACAGTACTCCCTGGACGACCGCCGATCTGAAGAAAGCTATCAAAGATGTCTCGAAATCAAAGAATGATGACGAGGAGGGTGCGGACGATTCCAGTACTGTTCACGCGCTCACCTGGCGTATCGAGCAGCGTTTCGAGGATAGCTTCACATTTGACGACTTCCAGCACCTCGATCTCCCTGAGATCTTTAAACCGGGCCAGTGTACGGTGCTCCAGCTGAACGAGGTGGACGAACGAGATCAGCAGGTAGTTGTGGCCACTTTGCTGCGCAGGCTCTACAAAGCGAGAATGGATACTGAACGGGGCAAAGTCCATGCCGGAGAGTTTTATTTGCCCTATCCCGTCTTCGTCTTGCTAGAGGAAGCGCACCATTTCGCCCCTGGCGGGACCGAGGTGGTCTCAACTGCCATCCTCAAACAGGTTCTGGCGGAAGGACGTAAGTTTGGTATAGGTGTTGGCCTGATCAGCCAGCGACCCGGAAAACTCAATGCCGACGTGCTCAGTCAGTGTCAAACCCAATGTATCATGCGCATCGTCAATGAGATTGACCAGAAAAGTGTGGCTGCCGCTATCGAGGGCGTTGGACGGGATCTACTGGACAACTTGCCAGCACTTTCTAAAGGTCAGGTTATCATCGCTGGAGCAGCAGTCAATACTCCAGTCATCTGTCGTGTACGCTCACGTATCACCGTTCATGGAGGTGAAAGTAAGGATGCACCCGATATGTGGCAGAGCTATTTTGCTCCAGAATCACAGGAAAGTCGTCGGCGTAATGATGCGCCTTTAAACGGAAATTCGGGGTTTAATTTACTGCGATGACGTCCTCTGATGAAACGAAAAATTCCCGTTCCCCCATATATAAAGCATCGGGTATCCTGACCCTTCTCGCGCTGATCGCGTGGGGGAGTTTGCTGCTCTTCACCTATGTAGTCGCCCCAAATACTATTCCGGCTTTCCTGGTCCTTTTCTTCCTGCTTGGCCTGGCTCTGCTCAGCACCTTTACTCCTCTGACCTATCTCTTTACTCGCGCGATTCTGAGCAGAAAAGGTCTCTATACCGCTACGATGTCACATGCATTTCGTCAGAGCCTACTGATCACGGCCTGGATCGTATTTAATCTGTTCATAAGTGCTCTGAAAAGCTGGCACCTTCTGACTGCGCTCGTCAGCTTTGGTATCATCGTTGTCGTAGAGATTCTAGCGCTCGGGCGCTAGATTTGTTTTTCTGTAAATTTGGGAATTCATTCCCTGACTGGCATCTTGACAATTCGGTGAGCGGCTCAGCCCTTTCAGTGCCCTTTTACGGATTGTTACCCCTGTCACCGTAGAAGCCTCTGGAAATAGGAAGAAACAAATACAGGGTATTGCAGAAGTCTTTCTTTCCCCGCCCACCCACCCTTTTTAGAGGATGGTAGGCAGCGCGACTGCGCGGCCTCCCATCCTCTTTTTTTCTGAGGAAGGGGTTTGGCAATGGCTAAAAAGCGACTTTTGAGAAACCCTGAAACAAGCAGGAGTCCCCTTGACAAATATGCTTTTATCAAGTATTTTTGATGTAAATGTACGCTCTTTAAGAAAACGTTTTCCAGATGATCCTGCTGTCAGAATGTATTGGATGCAGCAGGTGCCAGAATCTTCCTCTGGTCTGACATTTCTTGAAAGAGAAAAAATTTCCTTTTTGCAATCTTTAAGAAAACGTTTT
>DAOTTL010000277.1:0-7319 GCA_034438135.1 Ktedonobacteraceae bacterium
CAAACATTCCTCCTATCGCTTCCCAGGTGGGACGCCGATCGAAGTGAGCTTCGTCAGACAGCTGAACTTGTTTTTCGTCAGGTTGCTGTACTGTGTTATCTACTGATTTCATCTGGTCTTTGCCTCTTTCTTCTACTGTCATATTCTTAGCACGATACTATAAGTATTTTTGCTTACAACGGAGTACTACTGACGCGAGGTACCCCTGCTTTTGAAAAAGCAAGGCAAAAGAGTTTCTATTGGCCTGGAAGGCCATTCTCTCATACAAGTATAGGCCTTTTGGCCAATTTTTTACATCTGCCCCGCCCCCCTTTTTCAGCGCTTCGCAAAAGTCGCTTTTTCCCCGCCCGTCCACCCTTTTTGGAGGCTCGGAGGCAGCGCGACCGCGCTGCCTCCGAGCCTCTTTTTTCCTGGGGAGGGGTTTTGGCAACGCCTTAAAAGTGACTTTTGCGAAGCGCTGCCCCCTTTTTTCAGAAGAAGCGAACGTGTGTAGCGGGGCGTATGCCCCGTCATTTTTGGGAGGAGCGTCTTTGCAAGCCGCCGCAGGCGACAGAACATAAAAAGAGCATCGGGTGTGTTGTGGTGCGAATGCGCCACAACACACCCGATGCTCTTTTTAAAATGGGATGGAATGTTCTGCCAGACCGATGCCGCAGATTGGCAAAAACCCTCTACTTGTGAGGGAGCGCTGTCTGTTGCACGAATGGCAGAGATTCGACGGTTGGTTTCTGGGGCTGATATAATGAGTTGTGTCAAATTTACTTCAGAAGGTAACAAACTCTCGCCAGAGAGTAAACAACCTCATAACAATCGATCATTGCAGTTCAACATCATCCAACGCAGAATGAGGAGCATCGTGTATGTCAACTTCAACATCTACCAGATCAACCGACCTGGAACAAACCTATTTGAATTTTATCGGTGGAACCTGGCTGCCCGCGAACAGCGGCCAGACCTTTCCTAACTATAATCCTGCGACTGGCGAACTGCTCGGCTCTTTTCCGCTCTCCGGTGAGGCTGAGGCCAATGCGGCTGTTGCAGCGGCCAACGCTGCTTTTGAGAAGTGGCGTCTGGTACCCGCGCCCAAACGTGGAGAGATTCTCTTCCGCGTCGGTGAGTTAATGCGCAAATACAAGGAGGATCTGGCCCGTACAATGACTCAGGAGATGGGTAAGGTGCTCAAGGAGACCCGTGGCGATGTGCAGGAGGGTATTGATATGGCCTACTACATGGGCGGCGAGGGACGGCGTCTCTTTGGTGCTAGCGTGCCAGTCGAACTGTCGAATAAATCCGGCGTGGCCATGCGTGATCCTGTTGGAGTGGTGGCCTGTATCACTCCCTGGAACTTTCCCATTGCTATCCCCACCTGGAAGATGTTTCCGGCCCTGATCGCTGGTAATACGGTTGTCATCAAGCCAGCCAGTGATACTCCCCATAGTGCACTGCGCCTGGTCGAAATTCTGACTGAAGCCGGTATTCCTGAAGGAGTGGTAAATATTGTCTTTGGACCCGGTAGCACCGTTGGTGAGGCGCTACTGCATCATCCAGATGTGGCCGTGGTGTCGTTCACTGGCTCAACTGAGTCGGGTCGTCAGGTGGCAATTGAGGGCGCGAAATCGCTCAAACGAGTTTCGCTGGAAATGGGCGGCAAAAACGCGGTGATCGTGCTGGACGATGCTGATCTCGATCTGGCCGTTGAAGGCATCCTATGGAGTGCCTACGGTACGACGGGTCAGCGCTGTACGGCCTGTAGCCGCGTAATAGTTCATAAAGCGGTCCGTCAGCAACTTCTGGATCGACTGATCCCGCGCATCGAACAATTGCGCCTGGGCGATGGACTTGACGAAAGCGTCGATGTGGGTCCGATCATTAATGCTTCACAGCTTGAGAAGGTTCATAGCTATATCGCCATTGGTCAGGGCGAGGGCGCGACTCTGCTGACCGGCGGCGAGATGGTTAAAGAAGGGGAACTGGCTAACGGTCACTTCTATCGTCCCACACTCTTTGCCGATGTCACGCCCGATATGCGCCTGGCTCAGGAAGAGATTTTCGGTCCAGTGCTCTCCGTGATCGAAGTGCAAACTTTCGAAGAGGCTATCAAAGTTAATAATGAAACGAAATTTGGGTTATCTAGCGCCATCTATACTCAGGATGCCAACCGCGTTCAGCGAGCTATGCGCGACCTGACCACCGGTATCATCTACATCAATTCCGGCACAACCGGGGCCGAGATCCAGTTTCCCTTTGGCGGAACACGAGGAACAGGCAACGGACACCGTGAGGCTGGTCTGGCTGGTCTGGATGTGTTTACTGAATGGAAAGTAGTCTACACGGACTATAGTGGTAAGTTGCAGAAAGCGCAGATTGATCAGTAAAGATTGTAACAGTACTTTTACTGTTCTTCGTTAAAAGTACTGTTTTTAGCTAAAGGGTAACGCGGTTGCCTCCTGCTGGCATAGTGAAACGTAGAAAACCATTCTGAGCCAACCGCGTACAAATAACCGTCAGCGTGAACAGGGCGAACAGAGCTGCGGCATTCTTTAACTCATAGAGGGCAAAATCCGCCAGACTCAGATGTGCGCTCCCGCTGGCGAAGAGCTGAATGAGTACTGGACCCTGCTGAACGCCCGTAAAGGTATAGATAGCCATACCTACGGCCAGCGAGATCACCAGATCGATCGCCAGACAGAGGGCGGCCATACGACTGCCAAGCAGCCAGAAGCGTCTGCTAAGACGTTCTCTTTTGCTGAATTGTTTGATTCTGCGTGTTGTCCAGAATGGGGCCAGCAGAAATTGTAAGAGCAGAAAACAGACAGGAGCCGCGACCACTACCCAGTCTGGAAAGACTGTAGGAGTAATTAGAGCTCCCAAACGGCCCAATGTGTAGATGATTACGCCTTCTATTATTCCGCGAATATAGCTCGTTCTGTTAAACATAGGTCATGTCAGAAATCTACGCCAGTGCGTTTCTATTTGGGTTACGCAATTTGGATATATCCTCTCTCACGTGGATATGAATGGATTGAGTTGCTCCACTTCCTGACCTCGCTTGAGAGGATTGAGTGAGGTTAGTGGCAGCCACAACCTCCACCACCACAGCCACAACTGCTGTCCGACGAGGAGTCAAAATCTTCGTAGCTTGAGCTACTGCCATTTCCAAACTTGCCTGAGAAGGCAAAAGTGGAGAGTAGACGGCGCACTTTCTCGCTATGACATTGAGAGCAGACGATCTCGTCCGCATGCTGATGGTTGACAAGTAGCTCAAAGTTAGATCTACAGTCTGAGCAATAGTACTCGTATAATGGCATTGCATGTACCTCCGGTTTTGGCTGAGGGGTTCATTTAAAGTTACTCCTATTGTATTGTGCAGTCACAATTACGTCAAGTTTTAATTGCAAAAGCCCTTTTTGGTAGCTACGCCGCCAGATTTTAGAGAAATGGCTGAGATTGCGTGTAGCGAAGCTACACGCAATCTCAGCCATTTCTTGTTCTCTTCCTGTCCGCCTCCCCGCACAGAAGAAAATATGAGTCATCCTTCACTTTTCTTCTGTCTTTTGGCGGCGCAGCCGCCTGAGAAAGGCATTTGCTCATTTTGCCAAAATGAGGGATGACTCATAAAAAAGGGTGGTGGGTAGGGAAAGAAGCGACTTGTGAGAAATTCTGAGTCAGGTGGGCCTGACATTGACAGTCAGCAGGAGGGGCTGTTACCCTTAACATAACTGGCGTAACATCATTCTCTTCTTAGATAGAAAGGTGCGAGATAATGAATCAGATCCTCAGTGCTATCTCCATCCTTGACCTCTCTCGCCTCCTGCCTGGTGCCTATGCCTCTCAGATACTGGCTGACTTTGGGGCTGATATCCTCAAAATTGAGGAACCGGGCAGCGGTGACTATAGCCGTGTGATGCCTCCTTACGGGGCGAACGGTATGGGTCAATATTTTCTGGCGACCAATCGCAATAAACGAAGTATGACTCTAAACCTGAAGACTGTAGAGGGACGCGAGCTCTTCTTAAAGTTAGTGAAGCAGGCGGACGTAGTACTGGAAAGCTTTCGACCAGGGGTGTTAGAACGTCTGGGTCTGGGTTACGAACAACTGAAGGTGGTCAACCCAGGTCTGGTCTACTGCGCGATCAGTGGTTACGGACAGGATGGTCCCTATCGTCTGCGTGCGGGTCACGATCTCAACTATGCCGGGTACGCGGGTCTGCTGGACTATAACCGTTCCTCTACAGGTGAACCGGTCATGCCTGCCACGCAGTTTGGCGATCTGGCCGGGGGTAGCTTTATGGCCGTGATGGGCATCCTGGCGGCATTGCTGGGACGAGACCAGACCGGCGAGGGAAGGCTGGTAGATGTCTCAATGACTGAGGGTGTGATGTCCCTGTTGCCCCTGGTCAGTATGGCCTATCTGAACAGTGGTCAGGCACCGTTACCGGGAAGCTCAGCACTGGACGGGGGTTTGCCTTGCTACAATATCTATGAGACTCGCGATGGCAAACATCTTACCCTCGCAGCCCTTGAATACAAATTCTGGCATACCTTCTGTACGCGTATTGAGCATCCAGAACTCTTACCGGCTCATATATCGCAAAGTGCCGAGGAGCGCATTGAAACTATCGAAAAGCTGCGCACAATTTTCAAAACAAAGACCCGTGACGAGTGGCTAACTGAACTGGCCGACCTTGATACCTGTGTTGGACCAGTCTACAGTCTTGACGAGGCCTTCAACGATCCACATGCGCAGGCGCGAGGTGTCAGCATCGCCAGTAAGGCTGTTGGAACGGGTGACGAAACATTTCGTACGCTTCCCAGCTTTCCACGTATGTCTGGTCTTGTCCAGAAACAGCGTTATGCACCTCCTGAACTGGGTCAGCACACCCATGAGATTTTACAGGCCCTGGGCTATAGTGAAACCGAAATTCAGCAACTAAAAGAAAAAGGAACCATATGAACGCCGCACTCGACCTGAAGGGCGCTGAGCAGATCCAGGATGATTTTCTGACAGATCTCGCAGCCATTGTTAACATCGACTCCGGTACCTATACTCCCGCTGGTGTTAATCGCGTCGGCAAATATCTGGCCGAGCGTTTTCAGCAGTGGGATTTTCATACACGCTTCCATGAAGAAGAGGAGTACGGTAATCATCTGCTCGCTACACGTGAGGGCAAAAATCCTCATGGACCGTGCCTACTTTTGATTGGACATATCGATACAGTCTTCCAGGAGGGAGAGGCAGAACTCCGTCCCTTTGCCCTGAGTGAGCGTGAGGGAGTGAGAACCGCCACGGGTCCAGGTGTACTCGATATGAAGTCAGGCGTGCTGATCGGCATGTATGCCCTGCATCTGTTGATCGAAAAAGGCGAAGATATGTACAGTCAGGTGACTTTTCTCTGCAATAGTGACGAAGAAGTTGGTTCGCCCAGAAGTCAAATCCTCATCAAAGAAATAGCTCCTCAACATGACGCTGTGCTTGTCTTTGAGCCGGGTCGCGCGGAGCGAAATATTGTCACAGCGCGTAAGGGCTGTGGACGTTACAAGATCAAGGTCTGGGGACGAGCCGCACACGCCGGAGTTGAACCGCATCTGGGTCGTAACGCTATCCTGGAATTGACCTACCAGGTTCAGAAGTTGCACGCGCTCAACGGAACCATTCCGGGTGTCAGCGTCAACGTTGGCGTCATTAACGGAGGTCAGCGTGCCAATGTCGTTCCCGACTATGCTAGCTGTGATCTAGATGTACGAGCCGCCGATATGGCTGGCGTACGGGCCGTTGAACTGGCCATGCAAGAGATCACTACCCAACACATGATCGACGACACCAGAATAGTCCTCAGCGGCGGCATGGGTTGTAGTCCATTTGAGAGCAATGAGCAGAACGCGCCACTTATCAAAATGGCCAGAACTGCGGGCGCGGAACTGGGTCTGGAGATCCAGGAGGTCAGCAGCGGAGGGGCGTCGGACGCCAACTCCTCCTCCTGTGCTGGCGCTCCCACGCTCGATGGTCTGGGAGCCGGTGGCGGTCTCGCTCACAATCCAGACGAATATATTGAGCTAGACTATCTTCCCAGGAGAATCGCCCTGACCATGGGACTGATACGTCGAATAAACGCGGAACTGCTGCACTAAACTTGCCAGACGTTTACGAGGCAATTCTTCTCCTCCTACCGCCAGGTATTTGCCATCAGGCGAGAAAGCGATGGAAGTGAGTTCCCCTTTCTCGTCTGACAGGTTGAGGAGCAATCTGTGGGTTCCATCCTTATTTGTAAGCTACAACTCCGTATGCTTCGGCATGGCGTACAACTCGTGAGAAGCCAGACTCCTGGAGACGGCGTAGCGCACCACGCGTGACGCCGCCGCTGGCCTTGCTATTGGGGTCGCCGATATAGTGGAAGAGGCGACCACCGCGTTTTAGAATGCGGTAGAGTTCTTTATAAAAGACACCTGAGTAGAGTTCGCCAGCCAGACTGAAGGTCGGCGGATCATGAACGATACGGCTGAAGCTCTCATCCTCAAACGTTTGCACAACCTCAAAGGCATCGCCCATAATCTGAGTAATGCTGGAATTTTCAAAGAGTTCTTGAGACCAGGGATTGAGACGAGCCATCTGTTGTGCCCCTGGATCAAGTTCAATGGTTGTCACGCTCTCAGCCTTGCGTGCTGCTAGAATGGCTGTATAACCCAGACCCGTCGCTGTATCGAGCACGCGCCCGCTAACTGGTGTAATGGCCGCGATCTTGCGCTGCGTATCCTGCCAGGGATCAACATCCTTGATGCGGTGCATAACGAAGCCAGCGATCAGCATACTTGGTGCGCCACGAGTGGGCATCAGACTACACACACGGTTCGTTTCTTCAGAAAAGACCTGAATTGCCGCAAAAGTGCCATCTGAAATGGTATAGCAGTTGACCTCGGATTGACTGATCTTTTCGATACCAGCCCAGTCGAGCTTTTCATCTCCTGGAAAGACGACCCCTGTGTTTGTGAGTTCAACGGTGGCAGTACTCATTCCCAGGTCAGTTGAGATCTCAAGGGACAACAGGTCTCGCTTCCGGGCCTCCAGTAGTGGAAGTGTCTGGACATAGAACAGAATAATGGGTAGCGGCATCTCCATACAATCCTCAATCTCACATAGTATGCTGGGAGCATTATAGCCGACCAGCGAAAGCCCTGCAAGCCAGGACTTTCACTGGACGATAGCCGTCCCTCCCCCAGAAAAAAGAAGCGAGCGTGTCTGGTAGGGCGCATGCGCCCCACCAGACACGCTCGCTTCTTCGAAGAAAAAGAGGAGATGGCATGTTTTGCGGGGCGGAAGCCCC
>DAOTTL010000278.1:0-5587 GCA_034438135.1 Ktedonobacteraceae bacterium
GCGTGGCCTGGGGAGCGGTCTCGTTTGCCTCTTTGCGAGGCACAGCGATTTTTGTCTTGCAAAACCACTTCCTTTCCTATCATAACGCATCAGCATATCTTTTTCAAGAGGCTTTGGATCAGCCTTAGAGGCCAATCCAGGTAATTCAGCTAATGTTGCGAGGCAGCGAGCTTGGAAATACCACCACTTCGTGCCTCGCAACATTTTTTCAGGCTTTTTTAAAGCATATATACTGTCTCTTCTCGCGGTGGCTCACCATGTCCTAAAATTTCAACTTTGGGGAGACAGGAGCCACAAAGACCATAGATGCGTATCGTGTCTTCACGCTGATGGACCTCTTTTGCCAGCCGGGCCTCCAACGCTATACGCTGCTTCTGATCTAAAAAACATTCAAAAACACTATACTGCACCCAGGTCCCAAAACTGGTAAGCGCACTATGAATACGAGCACGCCTTCTGTCATCTGGGACGTCATAGCTAATCACATAGAGGGTCGATTCACTGTTTGATGAATTTCTGGACATCTTTAGCGCACACTCAGAGGTCTATATTCTGGTATCTCGCCAGAGAGCCATTTCGCGAACAATCTCACCTGCAATTCGATACAACGCTGGTAACTGGTACGATAGCCAAATTGAGGGTGCTGGATCTCCTCCTGTAACCGTTCCTCAAATTTAGCATAAAAGGTTTTACGCGCCTCTGGTTTAAGATGCACCACTCCTAACTCCTCGTGAAAGTCTTTCGGGGTGAGAATATGATGATTGAGCACATTGAGCACGACTGAGTCTGTCAGAATCGGACGGAATTCTTCCATCAGATCCAACGCCAGAGCCGGGCGACCATGGCGCGGCTGATGGAGAAAGCCAAAGTAGGGATCGAAGCCTACAACCTGAATTGCTGCCGCGACTTGATGCAGTAACAGGGTGTATCCCAGTCCAAGCAGGGCATTGACTGGATCTGTGGGCGGCCTGCGCCGTCGATGGCTGAAGGAGAACGGCTCGCGTATCAGTTTGCGAAAGACGCCAAAATACGCCGCTGATCCCTGACCTTCCACTCCAAGTAATGAACCAATTGTCTGTACCTCAGAAACCTGACGAGCCATTTGCTGGATAGATATGGTAGCATTGCTTATCTCTTCATCCTGGAGAGAACGATTGGCTCGCAGGAGCATTGTACGCATATTCTCTAGCTTTCCACGCACAAACGCTCGGGCCGCAACCAATGCTTGAAGTGAGTCCACATGTGCTTTATATTGTGCCCGACGGACAAACATATTTTTGGCGACGGGCGGTGAGAGACGACCACGAAATTGTCCATAGAACGAGAGAAAGCAGACCTCAATCCCCAGATCTAATAAGGTATGGAGTGCGGGCGTCGTCAGTGTGACATCTCCCGAAACCACCACCTGGGTCACTTTAATTAAGGGAACCTCTATTTTGCGCTTATCGGGATATTGAATAATTAAATAGCCGTCACGCTTTTTCACAAAAGATTGTTGTTCATTCAGATAAAGGGTCGCCATCTACTCTTCCCTTCTCCTTTTCCTTCTGCATTTGCATAAACAGTACCTCACGGGGGAGGCAGAGTGGTTCCAGGCTACAGTCCCGACATTTGGGGTGCAGCGAGGGCAATGGATTCCGTTTTGTTATGCGCCCAATGAGAGGCGCTGGCGGCTCACTCTGGTCAAACAATGCCTGCGCCTGATGAATACTTGCTTCTGTGTGCTGACGAAGTGTGTCGGAAAAAATGACCTCTTCCCGATGCCCTGAACCAAAGTAGAAGATATATCCACGCGAAACCGTACAGGTGAGCATCTCTTCCAGGCAAAGCGCCTGAGCACAGAGCTGCACATGATCATTGAGCCATTCCCCCATTTTGCCCTTTTTATATTCAATCGGTGTAAGCTGCTGGCCCTCTTCTTCGACAACATCAGCGAATCCACTGAGTTGTAATCGTTCGGACCAGAGCCAGACGCGTCTCATTGTTACCAGGCCATGTTCTGTGCTAGCCTGACCACTATCGCTCCTTTCGTGCTTGAATGTCCCTTCGAGTGTGTGATGATTCTCTAGAAATTCACTCCGTACACATTCATAGTAAAAACGCCTGGGACAGTATTCCAGGGCATTCAAAGCAGAAAGAGCAAGTCTCTCTGATGGTTCATTTGCCTCTCTTTCCACGTACGTCACACCTCCAATTCTCTGTATCTAGTGTTGTTTCAGCCGCACCTGTCCCATTCCCATGGGGGTTTTATAGCCAACGCCTGTATAAAAGGCAAACAAGGAGAGCAAAAAAAGCTGCTGGCGGAGAGGAAGCTGTTCCGGGGATGGCGTCTGAGCCTCGTCTTCTGAGCGCCGCAAGCAATACGCGCAGGTTCCCCAAAAACCGCGCTGCGGGTGTCGCGTGAACTTCACACTATGCGTATGCAACGCATGATCGTCAATGACGATGCCTTCCTCTGCGATATAGCGTTCAAGTTGTTCAAACTGAACCAGGGATGCCAATTCCACCGGGGCAAGTTCCTGCCAGCGCCTGGCCAGCCAGAGAAAGACATATTGCGGCAGTGGCACCATGACATAATGCTTTCCATAGGTGCTGCTGATCGTCCCGCGATGAAAGGTCGTGAGCGTAGCAAAATCCAGTTCGAGAACGTCTGTCGCCTTTAAGCGCGTTGCCCTGGCTCGCTCGACCAGACTCTTGAAGGAGGTATATCCTGTCCAGCCGGAGGGATCTTCCGGGGATGCTATGACCTCTTCCAGCGCAAACGCCTGTTTCCCCAAACGCAAAAAAGGCTGCTGGCGGTTCTTTCCCTGCATACTGGATTGCATCAGCGAACTATAAAAGAGGGGAAATAGCTCTCCCAGGAGCAGGGTCAGGCGTATGGTATAACTCTTTGCAGGATCGAGAGGAAGGTGTGTATTATAGTGTTCCGCCTCTCTCATCCTCAGCGCAGGCAATGGATGGCGGAGACTGGAACAGGTAAAAAGGCGTCTCTGATTGCTTACATGCAGCATTTCCGAAACGTCGGGTGCAGCATTTCTGATCCAATCCAGCCAGGCTGCGTGAACCAGTTCGCCTGAAAAGGGCATCAATGTTCCATGCTCCAGTGGGCGTAACTTGATGAGCAATGAATATAATCGTTCTGGTGACTTCTCTTCCATGCTTTTTTCTTCTTCGACTATGCCAATGAGACCTCAGAATACGAATTTTTAAGCTCCGCAGCTGGGAGAGAGAAAAGCCCTCTCAGCTGCGGGATGTTTGCACCATGATCTGGCTATTTAGCTTGCCTCCGCTGGCTGGTAACGCATGTCGGCAGGAAAACAGACCGCTCGCTCGTGTTTTCCTGCTGTCTGACTGAAAGTATAATAGTTGCCAGTACCAGAGACATTCGTAATCAGACTGGCCGGTGCCATGGCGACGATATTACAGTTGATAGGAAACGTCGCCATATCGAGCGGATTCAAGGCTCCTCTGACCTGATAATCTCCTTGCTTCACCTGAGCTGTCCCTGCCTCCTCCTGAGTAACTCGTGCTTTGGCCATCCATTTTCCCAGGCGAATCCACTTCGGAAGCGTCACTTCCCTTTCGCTGATCACAGCAAATTCAAAAAGGCTTTCTGGTGCCAGCTCCTTGGCTCGCCCAAAGACCACCTGATTTGAACTGACCTGTGGCGTGAGATTATAGTAGTTTACATTGGCCATTTTGAACGTATGGAACGCAAACGCCACCTGTATGGGATACGCGGGAGTGACATAGATGCGCTGCTCATTCAAGAAGCGCAAATCTTCACTGTAATGCGGGACCTGACTCAGGTTGGCATACGAAGATCGCGTCAGACCTAAGGCATAGGTCAACCCATAATTGTGCAGGTACCGTTCCGTCTCATAAATACGTCCCATCTCACGCGAGGCATAAAAGAGAAAGTCATGAAGTTTCAGCTGATAGATCGCAATCCTCATATCATACTCCTACTTCTTCGCCTTTGCCTCTTTCGTCATATCAACGCCATAGCTTTGTGCATAGCGCTGCGTCTCCGCATTTGCCTGCAAAAGTACCTCTCTGAGACGCGTTTCACTGCTCGTAATCTGTCTGACCTCTTCCAGCAACGCCTGAAGTTTTTCGGTCTTATAAAGATGGGCTACCACACCATCCTCATGGAGCAAGTCAGGGACGGCATTGGTAAGGGCCTCCTTGACAGCATCTTGCGGCAGCGGCGTCTTCATGCGCTGTTCAGGGGTTAACCTGTCATAGATAGCCTGGGTCAATTGCAGATTGGAGAAAATTTCTCCATCGGCAAAAACAACGCCCAGAATGTGATTCTCAACCGTACCTGTACGGGTGTTCTGTGCCCCATAGCGTTTGGTACGCAAAACATTGTTGAGAATATAGATGAACTCCGCCTCAGTCGGGTCTTTGATCGTGACGACGCTGGGAAAGTAGACCTGAGGCACGACGTAGTCCTGCTCTCCCAGGGCCGTTTTCATTTTTCCATCCTCGCTCATGGTGCCGTTCTCCGATGGGGCGTTAAAGGTAAACTGCATATGCGAGGTGTCGTAGCCAGTGATCGAGAACGCCGAATCCGTGACGATTTTGGAACGTTCCGAGCCTTTATCGCCAATTGCGAAGCCGTAGTAGATACAGTCAGGACAGCGTTTGCAGAAGTTGGAGCTATTATACGTACAATTTTCGACCAGACCGTAGCGTCTGAGCAGTTCGCGTCCAGTAAGTCGTTCAGGGGTTGACTGCTTGCGTTTGAAAAGCACAATGCGCGTGCCCGGAGTCTGCTCCTTCATCCCAAGGCTGACACGGCTACTATTTAACTCGCCATCTGTTTGAAAGAGTGCGAATGAACTGGTCTCGCGCAGCAGGATGATATGCGCGTACTTGCCCATGGGATATTTGGGAATGTCCTGGTGAAAAACGTCATGAGTGTCAAGGGTCTGTAAAAACATGAATAGATGCTCCTCTTTTTTTTCTTTGTTATGAAATGGATGAAACACGCTCAGAGCGTACTGGTTGCAGTAGGAATGGGTTCCTGCTCAGTTTCTCCATCGTCGCGTACTTTTTTATAGTTTGAGATGTAGTAGGCTTCGCAGCCGTCCTTGAAACGGTTGATCTGCCCGCGCAATACGCCGCGCTCTCCCTGGCAGTAATCGCGAAAGACCTCTTGATAAAAGGTCGTGACAAACTCTCGAATGGCCTCGGCCTCTTTCGTATCGATATCCTTGCCACGATAGATAGCCCAGCCATTTGCCTGACCACTCCGCACGCGATCAAGCCAGTTTTTGATCTCACCGCGAATCTGCCAGAGCAGATCATCATCTTCGACATTCAGCCGACTATTGATGATGGCTTTAGCCACGATATCCACCGGTTTGAGAAGAGAGTGCGACTGATACCCGCCGCGATAGAATTTAGCGTAGGCATCTACGCAATGTGCAACTTTGCTCAAATCTGCCTCCAATATCTTTGTGTAAATGTGCATGTAGTGCTGAACGGAGCCGGGATACATGGAATCGCCACGCTCCTGTTTCCGCAGGTAGGAGAAGAGAAACAGCGGATCGGTCTCCAGGTCGCGTGCGATCTTACT
>DAOTTL010000279.1:0-11575 GCA_034438135.1 Ktedonobacteraceae bacterium
AACATTGCCCAGACCGCCACGTCCGCCTCGTGCAACCATGACCTGCTGCTTCTCATCAACCAGATCAGCGAGCACTTCCTGGGTATCGGCGTCTCGTACGATAGTTCCGCAAGGAACGTAGAGGATAACATCTTCCCCTTTGGCTCCATGCATCTGCTGACGAGCGCCAGCCTCGCCAGAGTCGGACTTAAAATGTTGGCGATAGCGGTAATCGATAAGAGTGTTCAAGTTTGGAGTTGACTCGATATAGATACTTCCTCCACGTCCCCCATCTCCCCCATCGGGTCCTCCAAGGGGAGCGAATTTCTCACGGCGAAAGTGAATCGAACCATCCCCCCCATCACCAGCTTTGACAAAGATTTTTGTATGATCGTAAAACATATGCGTTCCTGAAAGCTCTTTTGAGCAATTTTGTAGATGAATAGCAAATTGGAGTATATCACACCACAGTCGAGAATACCACTCGTCTTTTGCTTTGCACCAGAATTTCGCAAAAGCCGTCTCTCCCCCTAAAGAAGAGAAGAAGATGTAGCGCAAGAAAAGGAGAACTGGCAGGATACCGAGCGCATGTAACTGCGTTCGGCATCCTGCCAGTTCTCTCTTCCTGCTCTGAGCAGACTAATTTTCGCTGCCAGGTTCGGGATCATCCTTCGAGCGCTGACGAGCAGCAGCCCGGAAGGCCTCAGCCATAGCAGTTGTTTCGCCCTCATTGCTAAGCGTCAGATTGCTCAGCAGTGGATTATCAGAGACACGATCCTGACGGTCCCGACGCTCACGACGAGACTCCTTCTCACTCTGAGTCAGTTCGTTGTAAGGAACCGCGTCCTCCAGGGACATCATCATCTTATCGCTGCCAGCCTTATCAGGGGCTGCGGAAGCAGGATCAGGTTCAGGAACGGCTGCCTCAGCGGGCTTCTCAGGATCGAGTTCATCAGCCTGGCGAAGGCTGAGACCCAGACGGCGGCGTTCAGCATCAATACGCAGGATACGCAGTTGTAACTGCTGACCCTCGTGTAGATTGGCCTTGGGATCCATGCCGGGAGTCAGCTCTGACTGATGGATCAGGCCCTCAATACCATCCTCGATGCGTGCAAACGCCCCAAAGGGAGCAATTTTCGTCACAATGCCAGTGACCACCTGGCCAGGACTGTAGCGCTGCTCCACAGTCGTCCAGGGATCGACCTCAGCACGTTTGATCGAGAGGGCAATCTTTTTCTTCTCTTTATCGACGCTCAGAACCTGGACCTCAACCTCCTGGCCGACCTTCAACACCTCACTAGGATGGTTGACGCGGCTCCAGGCCAATTGGCTGATATGGACCAGTCCGTCAGCGCCGCCCAGATCGACAAAAGCTCCAAAGTTTGCCAGATTACTGACCACCCCACGGCGTACCTCGTTGGGCTTCAGTTCATCCAGGAGCTCCTCACGACGGCGTTGACGCCATTCTTGAACAGCCAGACGCTCTGAGAGAATCAGACGGTTACGTGCACGGTTGATCTCAATGATCTTCAACTGCAACTCTTTCTCTTTCATGCCTTGCAGTTTAGCCGCCGTTTCCTGATTATCCCCGCCAGCCGCAACCTCTTCCCGCTTCAGATTCAAAATCTGCGAAATAGGGACAAAGCCGCGAATACCGGAAACATCGACAATCAGACCGCCCTTATTATAATCGATAACCTTTGCCTTAAGCAGTTCACCGCTCTTGTACTGCTCTTCAGCAACCCGCCATTGGCGCTCCGCATTGGCCCGTTTGAGCGAGAGAAGAGCATGCCCATCGGGGGTTTCGGGCTGGATGACATACACCAGCACCTTATCATTGAGATGCAACTGATCAAATGACCAATCGCCTGTCGCTGGCAGTTCTTTGGTGGAAAGGACACCTTCCGACTTCAGGCCGATATCAACCAGAATCTCATCTTGATCAATACGCACGATTACGCCGTCAACGACATCGCCGCGTTTGATATTGATGGGAGTAGTGGATGACTCCAGCAAAGCTGCCATTTCATTGAAGTCTTCCATCTCTTCGGGGTTCGTGTGGTTTTGCCCTTCCTGATCTTTTCCTTCAAACATCGTCTGTACCCGTCCGCTTGTTAGATTTGCCGCTGGCATTGTCGAAAGGTCTCCGTGCCGTTGTGCTTGCATGGGTGAGTTACCCCCTTCGATCCACGAATGTTGCCAAATTCCTTCAACACCCCTGGTCAACAGGCTATGCGCTGTTCACCTCGGGTCATCTGCCCTCAAAGGGTGACAATCGGCGCACAAACGAGAAACCTTGGGAATGCTTCAATGGACCATGGCTATCGGAGGAGGTGGTTCAGGCTGCTCTTGTCTTCTTTGCCAGTTGTGCATCTAATGGGCAATCGCGATGCCCTTGGAGAACGGTCATACGAAACAACGCTCGCAGACAGGTAACCCGTGTTATGGACATAATAAGAGCCTGAACACAGTATACCCCCACTCGATGCTCTAATTATACCAAAAGGGATTTCCGAATGCAAGACAATATACAGCCTTTTTGCCAAACTACTCCAATGTTTCTTTATCTGCAATATTGTACCACAAAGATGGTGTGAATACTAGATAGAAACATCTCTTTCTCTTTTTCGGATGAGTTTATGTTACAATAAAGTATATGCACTTGCGTGACGTTTCTCAGGTCCTTTCGCTGCTGCGAGATCGCCTTTCACCAGCCTCTGAGGCCGCTTCAACGATAGATGCTCTGGAAAGTACCTATCCTCAGGCCCGTAAAGCTGCTGTCCTTCTGGCGCTTTTTGAGCAAGAAAACGAGACATATATTATCTTTATTCATCGCGCATCTACTCTACGTATGCACGCGGGCGAGATTGCTTTTCCGGGCGGCTCCTACGAAACCGGAGATGCTTCTCTTGTTGCCACCGCCCTACGTGAAACATCCGAGGAGATTGGACTTCCTCCCTCGCGGGTCGAGGTTCTCGGCCTGCTTGCTCCCATTTTTACTGTTGCAAGCAATTTTGTAGTCACACCTGTTGTAGCCTATTTACCCGCTGGACCCGGTCAACTTTTACCTCAGGCCAGCGAGGTAGCGCAGGTGCTGCTGCTACCTCTCCACGCACTGGCTGATCCAGGCATCGCTCATAAGGAGTTGTGGACCTCTGGCGGACGCACACATGAGGTCTATTTCTATGATTATGACTCTCACCGCATCTGGGGCGCTACCGGACGTATGCTCAACACGCTACTCACTCTGCTCCAGCAGGAAATAGTATGAGTCAGAGAAAAAGAGCAGATGGGCTGAAGCTCCACAAACCAGCCCATCTGCTCTTTTTTCTCTGCTCAAACAGCCCATAAGTCATACATCCTTGATTCTTCCGGTTTCTTGGATACAATTAAGGATAGACAAAAGACTGTAGTCATGGATAGAATCCTCTGTAGCGCGTTACGTGAATCGTCCTTTGGATTTCTGCTCAGTTCGTTGATTCCTAAAAATAGTGGAGAGAAATACTGTGACGTTGCAAAATCCCGATGCCCAGGCACCCAAATCTGTATCTCCTTACACTCGATCTACCTTTTTGACCCACTCGACCCCTACAAATACCTCTTTGCCTGCTACTCCCCCCCTGACCGCTACTCCAAAGCCCCCTACAATAACAGATTCTACGAGACCTGCTTCCGGTGAACACAAATCGCTTTCGTCTGATTTCTCTCACTCCTGGGATCTGGCTACAGGAGGATTAAAAACCCTTACCGCAAAACGTGAATTTCCTTCGCTCCAAAAGAGGCGTGCAGTTGCCACGCTTCCATCCGAGCACGCTCCCACTGCTGGCTATATGTTTTTGCTGGTCATCCTGGCCTGCATTGTAGTTATGCTGATTAGCGGAGGCATTGTTCTGTTTATGACACTCCAACTTTAGAAGATAGTTATTCATCCATAATAATAGACGCGCTACGCTCCTGATGCCGGTATTCCGTGTAATTCGCTGGCGTGACGCACTGCTTTGACAATAGCTCGTGCCAGTACTGTGGCTGCTGCTGCGCCAATCATGCTGGTCTGAATTGCTGCTTTATACAGGTCTGTCTGCTGCTCACTACGTTCTCCCAAAGCCAGGGCGAAGATAGTGTCACCATCAAACATGGTGTGCGCTGGACGCAGGGCCAGGGCCAGGCCGTTGTGCGCCATTTGCGCGACTTTGTTGATCTCGTCCTTGCGTAAAGAGGCGTTGGTGGCGATGACGGCTATTGTGGTGTTCCCCAACGGAACGTCTTGAAAAAGAAATCCACCGACCGGGCTTCTGGCTCCGGCCACTATTTGCTGTGTCTGCGAGTCTATGACATCACCGGAAGCATTGACGACAACGATGGCTCCCACTATCAGGCCACCGTCTAGCTGCATGCTGGCTGAACCCAGACCACCCTTCATCATGAAGGCCGGACCCGCCATCTTGCCAACCGTGGCCCCTGTTCCTCCTCCGACGTTTCCCTGCTGTGTGGCCTCATTGGTGGCTCTCTGACAGGCTCTATAGCCCGCAGCGGCGTCTGGCCGCACGGTGGCCGAACCGAGGACAAGGTCAAAGATGGCTGCGGCTGGTACGATCGGCACACGTGCAATGCCAACATCATAGCCCTGTCCCTGTTCTTCCAGGTAGCGCATCACTCCGCTGGCGGAGTCCAGTCCAAAGGCACTCCCACCGCTCAGGACAACCGCATGGACCTCTTCGACGAGGTGCATTGGACGCAGCGTATCGGTCTCACGCGTGGCAGGCGCTCCTCCACGCACATCTACTCCTCCGATCGCTGGCACATCGAGCAATACGACAGTGCACCCTGTCGCAGCTTCCAGATCGGTATCATGCCCAACTCGTACACCTGGCACGTCGGTGATATCATCATTCATGTTACATCTTCCCTTTCATCAGGTGCTTACTCTGCATTCCACCCCGCCAGCTTTTTCTATGCCTGCTTTTCTCCAGTTTAGAAAATTTGACAGCACCAAAGCCCCTATGCGACAGTCAAAGTATAGCTGATCGGACATTTACCCACAATAGGACGGGCGACGGTCGCCAGAGTTTCTTAAAAAAGGAGAGAAGAATAAGTTTGTATGCATGCAAACTCATCCATCTCTCCTTTTTGCCAAATAGCTAAACTTGCTAGATTATGCGATCCAGTCAACAACAAAAATGTGCAGTAATCGCTATACAACTGATGAGTGATCGAGTATGATATCACAAAAATATATACCCATCATATCTTTCTTCAAGGGAGCAAAAAAGCCGTGATTTTCATACATTTTTCGCATTTAACAACAAATCAGGGAGCGAGCGCGGGGTTTGAACCGTTTTCAGTTCTCCAACCTGATGTGGCGGCGTTCTTCTCATCCAACCCCATCCAGAATTGTAAGGAGACCTCCCAATGAAAGCCCAGAAACCTTCTCATATGTTCATGCTCGTCAGCATCGTACTTCTCCTCTGCTCAGTGCTCGCTGGTTGTGGAACCACCACCACACAGGTCACAAATCTTCCGACAAGCACTGTACCAGCAGGGACTGACCTGACCCCTACCCCTACACCACCCGGTCCCACCCCCAGTCCCACACCTCGTGGGGCAGGACTCCATGTGGTCGGCAATCAAATTGAGACAAACGCCTCTGTGCCTATCACCTACCATGGCGTCAATCGCTCAGGCACCGAATACCTCTGCACACGCACAAATGGCGGAACCTTTGACGGTCCCAGTGATCAGGCTTCTATCGATGCAATGCTAACCTGGAAAATTACTGTCGTGCGCATACCCTTGAACGAGGATTGCTGGCTTGGCATCAATGGACAACCCTCCGATGGCACAAGTGCCGCCCAATATCGCCAGGATATCATCAATTATGTCAACCTCCTGCGTCAGAATGATCTGGCTATCATCATCGAACTCCATGAAACCGCACCGGGAAAGCAAGTGCCCCGTGTCCAGAGTCCTATGCCAGATCTGGACCACTCTCCTGCGCTCTGGACCTCCGTAGCGAACACGTTTAAAGACAATCCACTGGTCATCTTCGATGTGTTCAACGAGCCGTTTACAAGAATCTGGAACTGCTGGCTCAATGGCAGCATCAAAGCCAATGCCAGTCCCTGTACAGATATAACCTTTGCCGCGGCCGGCATGCAGACACTCATCAACACGGTACGTGCAACTGGCGCGGAAAACATTATTCTCGTCGCTGGCCTCGCTTACGGAGATGATCTCTCCCAATGGCTCCAGCATAAGCCCAATGATCCTCAGAATAATCTGGCTGCTTCATTTCATATCTACTCTATCAATATGTGCCGCACTCCCTCATGCTTCGATGCCCAGGTTGCACCTGTTGCGGCAAAATATCCGGTGCTGGCCGGTGAGATCGGCGAATATGATTGTGCTGACAAATTCCTGGATAGCATCATTCCCTGGCTCGAGAGCCACAACATTGGTTACCTGGCCTGGGCCTGGAATACTGGCAGTTGCGCTAAATTCCCTTCGCTGATCACAAGCTATAATGGAACGCCCACTCCCTACGGTAGTGGCTTCAAACAACATCTGAGTAACCTCTAGCTCTCACTAACCCCTTCTACAGCAGGGCAGAAAACATAACGCTGAGGTATCTCTCATTTTGCAAAAATGCGCAAACGCTCTTTCTAGTGGCTGCCCCACCACCATTGAGAGAAAGAAGTATTGAGCTTTTGTACAAAATGAATTTATGCATTCTATCTAAATGCCACTCCATTCTATTGAAAATTTTACCTCTGACAAATGTCACATTGACCCTTGTTTTATTTTTGAGCATTTGAAGTTTGAAAAAAGTGTGATACGTGTCTCTTTATGAGGGACTTTTTTTGACACCATGTCCTTCCTGGTTGAGCGAGGAGACTATCTTGAAGCAACAACGTTCTCATTTCTCTTTTCGTAATGTGTTCCGGCTAACCCTTTATTCTCCACTCAGCTATGCTAAAAAGTTCAGGCCACGTGGGAAAGAGAAAGAGGCTGAGGCGCAGGAGCTATCGGCTCTACCTTCTACCAAAAGGACCAGAAAGAGATGGTCTCGTTTTACCTATGTTGCGCAGTCGTTCGCTGCTCGCCAGGCGACGACTCGACGAGTTACTGGAGGAGGCTCACAGTTGGAAGTGCCCAAGATGGCTGATCTGATCGATCATAATATTGAGACGATTATCTCCCTGCATATGCATACTGAGTTGCAGGTTAACCGTCACCAAAGAATATTAGAGTACCTTACCGCGCGTGTAGGACGTCCACGCTCATTCTACCTGGTGTTACTGCTGGTTGCACTCTGGGTAGTTTTCAATGTAACGACGTCACTTTTCCATCTCAATCCACCCGACCCGGCACCATTCTACTGGCTCCAGGGAGTGGTTGGTCTCGGCGCTCTGTTGTTGACTATTCTTATTCTCACAACCCAGAATCGACAGGCTCACATAGCTGAACGAGGCAAGCATCTGGATCTCCAGATCAATCTGATTGTCGAGCATAAAGTGAGCAAGTTGATTGCTCTGGTTGAAGAGCTGAGACGAGATATGCCACAGGTGAAAAATCGCTACGACCAGGAGGCGGAGGAGATGTCCGAGGCGGTTGATCCAAGGATGATGTTTGTGTCCCTGGATGAAACCCTGGAGGAGGTCAGTAGGGAGGTCGAGCAGACATTGATGCAGTCAGATTCAGATACATTGCTCGATCTTGAGACCTCGCTCGAAATAGATTTCATCAATCGTGAAGAGGATGCTTCTGATTGATGCTAACTTTCCAGAGAAACACAGATAGGCTGAAGGGTCGCGAGGCTGCCCTTCAGCCTATCTGCGTTTCTCTGGAAAGCTGGAATCAGTGATATGATATCTTCGGTAGTGAAATAAGCCAACTTATTTTGGAAGAAAGGTGTCAATGATGAGCTCAATACCTACAGATCTAACACATGAGAAGATGAGCGATGCTTATGCACCCAAAAAAGAGGACCGCTTTAGCTTTGGCCTCTGGACGGTTGGAAATCGGGGGCGTGATCCTTTCGGCGAGTTCGTCCGACCTGCGCTGGACCCGGTTCTCATTGTGAAAAAGCTCTCAGAGCTTGGAGCCTGGGGCATTCTTCTGCACGATAATGATCTGGTGCCCATTGATGCGACTCTTGCCGAGCGCGATCACATTGTAGGAGATTTTAAACAGGCTCTCTCGGACTATGGGATGACTGTCCCCACGGCGACGACGAATCTCTTCTTTCATCCTGTCTTTAAAGACGGAGCGTTCACTGCAAATGATCCCGCAGTTCGCGCTTTCGCGCTCCAAAAAACGATGAAGTCTATAGACCTGGGTGTCGAACTGGGAGCTACTACGTATGTCTTCTGGGGAGGACGCGAGGGTAGCGAGACGGATGCGAGCAAGAACCCTATGACCTCGCTGCAACGGATGCGTGAGGCGATAAACTTTTTCTGCGAATATGTTATCGATCAGGGCTATTCTCTGCGTTTTGCTCTGGAGCCTAAACCAAATGAGCCACGCTCGGATCTCTATCTGCCCACTATCGGGCATATGCTCGGCTTTATCTCGACACTGGATCATCCAGAGATGGTTGGACTCAACCCTGAGGTCGCTCACGAACATATGTCTGGTCTTAATATGACCCATGGGGTGGCTCAGGCGCTCGATGCTGGAAAACTTTTCCATATCGATCTCAATGATCAGAAGGGACCCCGCTTCGATCAGGATTTTCGCTTTGGCAGCGAGAATCTGAAGGCGATGTTCTTTCTCGTTCAATTGCTGGAGGAGTATCGCTATACCGGACCTCTCCACTTTGATGCTCATGCGTATCGGTCTGAAGATGAAGCCGGTGTCTGGGATTTCGCGCTGGGCTGTATGCGCACATACAATATGCTCAAGGAGAAGACGAGACGCTTTCGCGCCGACCCGGAGATCCAGGCTCTTTTGCAGGATCTCCACGGAGGCGATCAGTCCTACGGAGGTCTGTTGAATGGCTATAGCGCTGAGAACGCACGGGCATTGAAAGAGGCCTCCTTCGATATCGAGGCACTTGCAAAGCGGGGTCTGGCCTACGAGAAGCTCGATCAAATGACGATCGAAACTATTCTGGGAACGCGCTAGCTGCGCTGGTCCTCAACCCGGAAGATACAGCCCTTTTCTCCTTCTACCTGTGTTTTGTCCGGTACTAAACACAGGTAGAACTCTTTGAGAGAGGAAAAACACATGCAGGTTTTACTCGGAATTGACCTCGGTACCACTGGCGTAAAGGTTGTGCTCTTTGCCGCAAAAGATGGAAATGTGCTCGCAGCAGCTTCTATGGACTACCCCCTGCTCCATCCTCAGCCCGGCTGGGCCGAGCAACGGCCAGAAGATTGGTGGCAAGGGACCTTGAAGGCTATTCGCGCCAGCCTGGAACAGGGAAGTTCACACGGTATACGACCAGAAGATATATGTGGCATCGGCATCTCAGGTCAAATGCACGGCGTCGTGCTACTTGACGAGCGCGGCCAGGTTGTGCGGCCCTGTATCATCTGGGCGGACCAGCGCAGTGATGAGCAGTGTCGTTGGATGACTGAGCGTGTGGGCGCGAAACGGCTGATTGAACTGGTGAGTAATCCAGCCCTGCCGGGTTTCTCGGCTCCCAAGGTGCTCTGGGTTCGTCAACACGAACCGGAGAACTTCGCACGCACGCGCACAATCCTGCTGCCGAAAGACTATATTCGCTACCGCCTGACGGGCACGCAAGCCATGGAGATCTCGGATGCCGCAGGAACCTGTCTGTTCGATGTGAAACAAGGCCGATGGTCCACAGAGGTTTTAGAGGCGATCGAACTCAAGCCAGAACTGTGGCCGCCAGTGGTTCCTTCGGAGCAGATCAGTGGGACTCTCAGTCAGGAAGGAGCCGAGTTGACAGGTCTGGTGGCGGGCACGCCGGTCGCGGGAGGGGGAGCGGACAATGCCTGCGGGGCAGTGGGAAACGGCGTTGTACAGTCGGGTCTGGGACTGATCTCGCTTGGAACCAGTGGAGTAGTACTGGGCTATGCTCCAACGCCTCAGGTTGATACCTCAGGTCCCGTGCCAAGGGTTCACACCTTCAATCACGCGGTTCCAGAGGCCTGGTATCTGATGGGAGTGACACAGAGCGCTGGTCTCTCAATGCGCTGGTTACGGGACAATATTGGTCTGCCGGAGCGAGCATTGGAACGCTGGACAGGTCTGGATGCCTACGAACTCCTCACAAGAGAGGCAGCCGGGGTAGAGCCAGGCTGCGACGGCCTCTTTTTCTTACCTTATCTACAGGGTGAACGAACGCCACACCTTGATCCGCAGGCACGTGGAGGCTGGATCGGACTAACTGCCAGTCACGACCGTCGGCATCTGATCCGCTCAGTGCTGGAAGGCGTGGCAATGAGTTTGAAGGATTGCTTTGTCATCCTGCGCGAACAGGGTCTACCCCTGGAACAGATACGCATCACGGGTGGCGGCGCAAAAAGTCCGTTCTGGAGACAGATCATCGCCGATGTGCTTGGGGTAGAACTGGTTACAACTAACGCCCAGGAAGGACCAGCCTTTGGCGCGGCCTTACTGGCAGGTGTGGCAAGTGGAGTCTATGGTTCCATTCAGCAAGCCTGTGATCTGACTATACGCCTTGCGGAGCGAACCGAGCCTCGTCCAGCCATTGAACAACTCTATGCACGCACCTATGAGACCTATCGCGCACTCTACCCGGCACTGAAACCTGTGCTCTAGAAGACGTTGTTGCTGAATGCGATTCGTGGGCGATTGGCCCGACCCCCTTCTTTTTTGAGGGATTTCAGGCATAGCGTTGCACGTCATGCCTGAAATCCCTCTTTTTAGACAAGGGAGCGAACTGCATAGCGTCCGCTGGCATATTCCCCCTCAATCAGAACCAATAGACCGGGGACGCTCGTTTCAGGTAAGGGTCTATCGCTGATATCTTCGCCTGGAAAGGCTTCCTGGTGCATCTGTGTACGCATGTCACCCGGATCAACCCAATAGACGCGCCAGGAGGGCTTTTCAGCGGCAAGAATGTGTGAGAGCTGTTCCAGGGCAGCCTTGCTCGATCCATAGCCACCCCAGCCCTCATACGCTTCAACACCCGCATCACTGGTGATATTGATCACACAGGCATCTTGACGAAGTTCATGGTGCAACGTTTGGAGCATGGCCAGTGGGGCAATGACGTTGACCTGATAGACCTGTTCCAGTACGTCCAGGGGGTAGTCCAGCAGAGCTGGCTGTGGACTTGGACCAAGGATGCTGGCATTGTTGACCAGTACATCCAGACCTCCCAGTTCTTTGACCGCCTGGACCAGTTGAGCACGGTGAGCCTGGTCCCTGATATCGCCAGGGATCGCTATGATAGTTCCCCCTCCGTGCTCTCTCCTCAGACGCTTGCTCCCTTCTTGCAAAGATTGTGCGCCTCGTGCATCAATGATAAGATTCCAACCTCGCTCAGCAAGTTCGCTCGCCAGTGCAAGTCCCAGACCCCTCGAAGCGCCTGTGATCAAAGCTGTTTTTCGTTCTACTGCCATTCCAAACTATCCTTTCACATTGCCGTTCAGTGGTAACT
>DAOTTL010000280.1:0-15935 GCA_034438135.1 Ktedonobacteraceae bacterium
GCTTTAAAGTGGGTCATTGTACTGAAATTCGCTGTTTCGTGTTCCAAATTGATGGAAAAGTAATCTCTGGCAGACCTGCGAAAAAAGCATTGTCTAATGTCAGGCTGGCAGGATTACCGCGGCCAACAGGAGCAATCGAAGAACCTATGACAGGATGTATGTTGCAAGCAACAAGCATCATAACAATTCATAACGGGCAGGAGATAGGTCTGAATCATCAAACATCTCTGCGACGTAGTAAAGGGCTGGTCCTCCGCTTCGACGTGTCGAGCAAGAACCGGCCCTTTTGAGCACAAAGGAGCCTCTGCGTGCAAGCGAGGACAGCAGTATAGTTGTTCGCCACCACGGTTAACTTTTCTAGTGCGTCCGTACAGCAGTTAGCAAACATCATAGGATGAGGTCTAACAGCATAGAGAGAGAGGGTGACCCTATGGATCTCGTAAAGCGGTTAGAGGAATACAGAGACCGGGAGAAGGGGTTACAGTGGGAAGGAACTTTTGCCCAGTACTTTGAAATTGCTACCAAACAGTTGCAAGTGAGCCGACTTTCTCATGAGCGCATTTATCATATGATCATGGACTCTGGAGTTGAGACCAACCGCAATGGAGAACCGCACTACAATTTCTTCTCCGATGAGATCTTCGGGATCGAAAAACCCCTGGAGCAGATCGTTGAGTACTTTCATTCCGCGGCCCAACGCCTGGAGGTTCGCAAACGTATTCTGCTGCTGATGGGACCTGTTGGCGGTGGTAAATCCAGCATCGTTTACCTGCTCAAGCGCGGTTTGGAGTCCTATAGTCGCAGCGATGAAGGTGCGATGTACGCAATCAAAGATTGCCCCATGCATGAAGAGCCCTTGCACCTGATCCCTCATGAATTGCGTGCCGAAGTTGAGCGCGAGTTTGGGATCTATGTTGAAGGCGAGCTCTGCCCCCACTGTCGCTATATGATCGATAACAATTACAAAGGCCGTATGGAAGACGTACCCGTAAAACGTATTCCGTTTAGCGAAAAGTATCGTGTCGGGGTGGGAACATTCACTCCATCCGATCCGAAAAGTCAGGACATCAGCGAACTGGTCGGGGGTATCGACCTCTCGACAATCGGTGAGGTGGGCGTGGAGAGCGACCCCAGAGCCTATCGCTTCGATGGAGAACTCAACATCGCTAACCGTGGAATGATGGAATTTGTCGAGATGCTGAAGTGCGACGAAAAATTCCTCTATGTCCTGCTTACCCTGAGTCAAGAGCAGAACATCAAAACCGGACGCTTCAGCATGATCTATGCCGACGAAGTAGTCGTCAGCCACACAAACGAGCATGAGTATCAATCGTTTGTGGGGAATAAAAAGTCTGAGGCCTTGCAGGACCGCATTATCCTGGTCAAGGTCCCGTACAACCTGCGCGTCTCGGACGAGGTCAAGATCTACGAAAAACTGCTGAGACAGAGTTCCTTGCAAAACGTCCATATCGCCCCCTATACCTTGCGTATCGCCAGCATTTTCGCCGTACTGACCCGCCTGGAACAGTCCAAAAAGGCAGGCATGAGTGCGATGAAGAAGCTCAAACTGTACGATGGCGAGGATATGGAGGACTTCAAGCAGAAAGATGTGCGCGAATTGCAGGAGGAGGCCCAGCGCGAAGGCATGGACGGTATCTCACCACGCTATGTCATCAACAGGCTCTCAAATGCCCTGGTCAAACAGAACACAACCTGCATCAATCCCATAGACGCTCTGCGTGCCCTGCGCGATGGACTCGATCAGCATACCAGCATCACACGCGAAGAGCGTGAACATTACCTGAACTTTATCAGCGAAGCTCGTAAAGAATATGATGATATGGCGAGAAAAGAGGTCCAGCGTGCCTTCGTCTACTCCTACGAGGAGTCAGCCCGTACCCTCTTAAATAACTACCTGGATAACGTCGAATCCTACTGTAACAAGACCAAACTGCGCGACCCCATTACCGACGAAGAAATGGACCCGGACGAACAGTTGATGCGCTCGATCGAAGAACAGATCGGCGTTACCGAAACCTCCAAGAAGTCCTTCCGCGAGGAGATCTTGATTCGCATCTCCTCTCTGGCTCGTAAGGGAATGACCTTTGAATACACCAGCCACGAGCGCCTGAAGGAAGCGATCGAGAAAAAGCTCTTCGCGGACCTCCGCGATGTGGTGAAGATCACGACCTCCACGCGCACGCCAGACGCGGAACAGTTGCGCAAAATCAACGATGTGGTCAATCGCTTAATGTCCGAACATGGCTATTGCAGTGTGTGTGCCAATGAGATCTTACGCTATACCGGAAGCCTGCTAAACCGTTAAACCTCTGGAACGGCAAGGGATTCTCTGATGAGCTATCCCTTGCCATACCTCCAAAGGGACGATCAGGTAAACCACTGGTTCGCGGCCTGTGAACGCGTTCTGGCGCATGTGTTCAATGGAGAGGGAGAAGCCATTCTTTTCCCCATTCATCGATTCCGCCGCACGAATTCATCCAGTCCAGATCACAGGAGAGCCTGAAGGTCTCAGGAGAGTTCATAAGAGTTATGGGCAATCCTGACTACCCGACAGAGGAACGATAAAAGGGGTATGCACTATGTCAGTCTCACAACATGACTGGTCGTTGCACCGTAAGGGGCAAATCGACCAGGAGCGTCATAAAGATAAAATCAAAGAGGCCATCAAAAAGAACCTCAGCGATATCGTTAGCGAAGAAAATATTATCCTTTCCGACGGCAAAAAGATGGTTCGTGTTCCCATCCGTTCGCTAGAGGAGTACCGTTTCCGCTATGATCCGGGTCGTCAGCAGCACGCAGGCCAGGGGACTGGCAAGAGTAAAGTCGGCGATGTCGTCGCCCAGGAACCCCGTCCCGGCAAGGGCAAAAAAGGCGATGCGGGCAAAGAAGCTGGCTACGACTACTATGAAGCTGAGATTACGATGGAAGAACTGGCAGCCATGATCTTTGAAGATCTCAGCCTGCCTAACCTCGAACAGAAACGCCAGCAGGAGATGGAGACCGAAGCGGTGCGCTTTACTGACGTGCGTAAAAAGGGTCCAATGAGCAATCTGGATAAAAAACGCACGATTATGGAGAATATGAAGCGCAACGCAGCCAAAGGTGAAGCCAAATTCCAGGGTATCAAGTCCGAAGATCTCCGTTTCAAAACCTGGGATCCCACCATCAAATACCAGTCGAACGCGGTAGTACTGGCGACAATGGACGTAAGTGGCAGCATGGGAGAGTTCGAGAAATACATTGCACGCAGCTTCTACTTCTGGATGGTTCGCTTCCTGCGCACCAAGTATAACAATGTCCAGATTGTCTTCATTAGCCACCATACTGAAGCGAGAGAAGTCACAGAAGAGGAATTTTTTCACAAGGGCGAGAGCGGAGGAACGCAGGTCTCTTCTGCCTACGAACTGGCCCTGGAGATTATTAAGGAGCGTTTTAATCCCACTGACTGGAATATCTATCCGTTCCACTTCTCCGACGGTGATAACCTGCCCTGGGATAATGACCGCTGCGTGCAACTGGTCTATAAGCTGATGGAGCAGTGCAATATCTTCGGCTATGGAGAGATCCGCGAGGGACACTATCGCTCGCCCAGTACACTGATGTCAGCCTACAGCAAGATCACCGATAAAAAGTTTATTGCAGTGACAATCTCAGATAAAAAAGAGGTCTATCCTGCACTGCGCAAATTTTTTGCGCAACGCGATCCTGTGCCTGTGAAATAGCTCGCCTTGTGTGCTCCAGACGCTCACGGAGAAAGCGTCTGGAGCGACAAACACAAACGTTCGTCGCAGGAGTTTTCTCCTGCTTAGCTCTGAAGGAGTTTTTTGTATGGCTGAGAGTGATATCGAACGCTTACGCGATGGCATAGATCACGCCTGGGAAGAGGCACGCAAGTTTGGACTCGACCCCTTCCCCACTCATTTTGAGCTTGTCCCCGCCAGCATTATGTACGAATTTGCCTCATACAGTCTGCCTGGACGCTTCAGTCATTGGACTCATGGCAAAGCATATCACCGTCAGAAAATGCAGTACGATTTTGGACTGAGCAAGATCTATGAGATGGTGGTCAATACAAATCCCAGCTATGCCTTCCTGATGGATATGAACGATCTGCTCCAGAATACGTTCGTGGCAGCGCATGTCTTTGGACATACCGATTTCTTTAAAAACAATGCCTACTTCCAGCACACTTCCCGGCGCATGATCGATAAGGCCAGCATCCATGCTGAACGCATCGCAAAATATGAGTTTGATCATGGCAAAGATGAGGTAGAACACTTCCTGGATGCGGTCCTTTCAATCCAGGAGCATGTGGACTATAATCTGCTGGTACGCGAGGACAAGCCAGCGAATCCCGAAGAGAAAGTCGTCAAAACCGATAACCCCTATGACGATCTCTGGAGCCTGGATACACGCGCTCAGCGAGCCGAAGAACAACGCGAGCGCCGTCCTGGGAAGGCCGCGAAGTTTCCTGAACAACCTCAAAAAGATATTCTTCTTTTCTTGATGCGCTACTCCCCACATCTCGAACCCTGGCAGCGCGATATTATCGAGGTCGTACGCTCAGAGATGCTCTACTTCATGCCACAGATGCAGACAAAAATTATGAATGAGGGATGGGCATCTATCTGGCACTCACGCATCATGCGACGCCTGGGCGAGACAGGCGTGATCTCCGACGGTCAGACCATCGAGTTTGCACAACTCCACTCCAGCGTACTCTCCCCCTCAAAGACATCCCTTAACCCTTACTATCTGGGCTTTAAGATGTTCGAGGATATTGAGCGGCGCTGGAACGAACCCACGCAGGAAGAACAGGATCGCCTGGGACGTAAGCCCGGAACCGGTCTACAAAAACTCTTTGAAGTGCGAGAGCTGGAGAACGATATCTCATTTCTCCGCAATTATCTGACCGAAGATCTGGTGAAAGAACTCGATCTGTACCTCTATAAAAAAGAGGGCGATGAATGGGTCATCGCTGAGAAAAACTGGGAAAAGGTTCGCGATGGTATCGTTGCCAGTATGAACAACTTTGGCAGTCCTTACCTGGTTATAGACAACGGAGACTATCATCGCAATCGCGAACTCTACCTCTCCCATGTCTTCGAGGGACAGGAGCTCGATATGAACTACGCTGAAAAAACTCTTCAGCACGTCTTTCTCCTTTGGGGTCGTCCCGTTCATCTGGAAACCGTTTATGATGGCAAGAAGATCCTGATCTCCTACGACGGGGAACGCAGTAGTAAGACGACTCTAGAAAAATGAATATCGCTGTCTTTGCCGATTTACATGGTCGCTTACTGCTAGCTTTTAAGTTGTGCGCACGCTGGCAGAAGGAGAACGGGGAGAGAATTGACCTGATTTTGCAGGCAGGCGATCTGGGCGTGTACCCTACGATGAATGATCTGGACCATGCCACTCGCAGGTACGCCGAATACGATCCTACTGAGCTAGGGTTTATGCATGACTTTACTCACTATAATCCTGCCATAGCCGAGATCCTGAATGAGACGGTCTGTCCCATGATCTTTGTACGCGGCAACCATGAAGATCACGCATGGCTAGATAGTCAGGAGAGCAAAACGCCTGAGTCTTTGCCGCTCTTTCCCATTGACGCCTATAGGCGAGTCTTTCTTCTGAAAACAGGCCTGGATCACACGTTCACTAGCGATGGAGAAGATCTCCATTTGCTCGGAATTGGACGTATCAGTCCCTCAAAGGCCGAAACTGAGCGCCAGATGGGAAAATATATCCAGCCTTATGAGTCACAGCACATTTATGATCGTCCAAATAGATCCGTCGATGTATTGCTCACACATCACTCACGCACTGACTTTGTGATCCTGGAGCGTGGGGTGAAGATCAAGGCCAGCACTGGCATGCAGGAGATCGAATATATCCTGGATCAGGCCAGACCCACCTATCATTTCTTTGGACATTATGGGGGACCACCTCAGGTACGCACCGATCTGAATGGGATCACCCTGTCTGTTAAGCTGGCCGATCTCCATTGGGTATATGGCACTGCTACCCTTGAGGCTGGTTCAATGGGACTGCTGCGCTGGCACGGATCCCAAGACCATTCGTTTGAGGTTCTGAACGCACCCTGGCTCAAAGAGTATAGCAGAAGTACCTGGCTCGATCGCTAAAGAAAGAGCAGATAGCGTGTTTTGCGGTGCAAAACGCCCCGCAAAACACTATCCTATTCTACATCCTCACAGAAAGACCCTACACCCTTGATGGTTCCGAAAAAAGGAGAGCATATGGCAAGCACACCACCGTGAGCAAGTCACAGAATTGCGATGGCGATGCAAACTATAACAGGCTCACGATAGTGCACAAAAGTGCAGTCTCATTGATGAATACGCAAGGTAAGTTCAGGCGGATTACTTCATTCCCAGCAATTTTTCACGTCTACGTAGATTGCTGGGAGGAGATAAAGTTTTGATGGCAGAGATGTACTACAATACAAAGGTAACTCTTCTTACAAAAAAGCAACGATTCTTCTATCTAAAGGAAGGTGGCCATGATTATTCTCTTATTGGCCCTCATCAGTACCATTATTGTAATGGTAATTCTGACTATCGGGCGTCTGGGCTTCGGACGCCGAGAGCCATTCAACAGCCGAAAATTCTTTGGCTGGCTACTACGATACGCAATCTTTAACTATCTCCTCGGCCTGTTTATCCTCTACGTCTCGGAACCCGCTCTGACAGGTCCCTTTGGAGGATGGCAGTGGGTTCTCTGGCCGCTCATTCTGAGCAGTATTCTCAACTTGCTTGGTTTTATTCGACCCGCGCTGACGGCACGGGCGGATGGCACAGGTCGATCGACTCTTCCCGCAACCACGTCACGCGGTGCGATCGCAGCAGGCATATTCGGACTGATTGTAGCAGGTACCATTGGCCTGGTTATCTCCGGTCTGATAGTCGTCTTTACCACCTGGTTTGACAGCAACGCCAAAGCCCTGGCTTCCATTCCCAATGTCACCATTGCCAGTTCCCCGACGCTCCCACCGACTGATCCCAACCATATTGTTCTGGTCAGCCCAAGTGTCGCATCCTATAAGGGACAGCAGGTGCTCGGCTCCAATGGACAAAATCTAGGTTCCAGCTATAGTATCGATCCGGCTACTTACACCCTTCAATCCATTCGCAAGCATCTCTACTATGTTGCACCGCTAGAATACAATAATATCTTTGTCAATCTCTCCAACAATAATACCCCTGGCTTTGTGATTGTGGATGCTGAGAATCCGCAGGCCGTACCGCAATTGTGCACTAACACATCGCATGACGTTCTCTGTCCAACAAATGGAGCCTCCCTCGCTTATCTGCCAGGAGCCCTGCTCAACCAGGATCTCATACGCCATGTCTATCTGAGCGGCTATACCTATGGTGAACTGGTCGATCCCACGCTGGAGTTGGATGATAGCTTCCATCCCTATTGGACCATTTCACTCCTACAACCCTCGCGAGGCTATACTGGTGAGACGCTCAACCAGGTTCTCATCATAGATGGACATACCGGAGACATCACAACATTTCGGCCCCAGAATGTTCCAGTCTGGGTCGATCGTGTTATGCCAGCCGATACAGTCGTTGAGTATCTCTCCTGGTGGGGACTTTATCACGCCGCTCCCTGGTTTAATCCATCCGGCGCTGGACAACAATCAACTGCCGAAAGCCCGCAATTGCTGTACAACACTGTCGATAATCCAGTCTGGTTAATCCCCATGACCTCATCCTCGACTAACGACAATTCCAGCACGGGTGTCTTTCTCTTCAATACACATGAAAACAAAGCCACCTTCTATCCGCTCGCTGGTCTGGGCATCGGCACCAATGTTAGCAGCACTATCCAGTCCACGCGCTCGAATATCCGCAGCTATGGAGTCGATAGCGTTCAACTCTACCAGATTTACAATACACCTACCTGGGTAGCCATTTTTGTCCAAACCACCGATAGCGGTTCCATCTTCCAGGCCGTAGGCATGGTGGATGCTCGCAATCTGAATGGCAGTAACGTGCAATTCGAGACAACACTCCCTGCTGCGTTGCAAGATTACCAGAACTGGCTCTTACAGCAGGGAAGCGGCTCAGGAGGTACGCCCACAAGTGGCTCCACAAAAACAGTGACTGGCAAGGTTTTGCGTATCTCTTCGATCCAACAAGGAACGAACACGATCTATTATATGCAGATCCAGGACCAGAATCTCATATTCCGCGCAAATCTCGCACTCTCACCCAAACTTCCACTGGTACAAGATGGAGATACTATTACTGGTACCTATCTGAATACGGGTGACCAGACCGTGGACTTCCAGACATTTGACGATAGTAGCATCTCGCTTGGAAATACGCCCACACCTCCTGCTGGAAGTACACCCGGCGGAACGCCAGCCATTACTCCTACGCCCACTCCCACTCCTCAAAAGAAGTAGCGGGAGAAACCCTTTCTGTCGCTTCCGGCGATAAGAAAAGAGCAAGGATGGCGGCTGCGCCGCCAGATTGTAAGGAGGAATGGCTGATTTTGGCAGCAGCTTTGCTGCCAAAATCAGCCATTCCTCCCATTAAAAAAAGAAGGGTAGGGTGGGGCCATTCGCGGGCGAATG
This sequence comes from Ktedonobacteraceae bacterium, assembly GCA_034438135.1. Lineage (GTDB taxonomy): Bacteria > Chloroflexota > Ktedonobacteria > Ktedonobacterales > Ktedonobacteraceae > Paraktedonobacter. The sequence goes on from DAOTTL010000280.1 coordinate 8,636, forward strand.
GCCTTCGGCAACAGAGTCCTGCAAGGGGCGGCTGCGCCATCAGATGCTCACCGACACTGCCTCATAACCACCCAGAAGCGCCCTGATCTGTCTGAGCAGTTCGGTCAGACTAAAAGGCTTCACCAGCCAGCTCTCCACATGCATACGCTCAATCAAAGGCTTCGCATAAATATCTGCACTCAAAACAATCACTGGAATGGATGAACGCAATCCACGCCGTTCCAACTCTTTGATGAAAGCAGAGCCATCCATCTTAGGCATCATCAGATCCAGCAAAATTAAATCTGGACGCACGCGATTGAGGCACTCAAGCCCCCCCAGGCCATCATCGGCAGTCATGACAGCAAAATGTTCATATTCCAATGCCGTTCTCAACATGCTTTGTATTTCAGCGTCATCATCAATAACCAACAGTTGATGCCCCAAAATATACCTCACTTCCTCTTTATAGATGTAGCTGCACTTTTACTACATCTCAGAGCCACACAGCCGAGTACGCCATCCGGTCCGCGACTGATAAAAACATGCGAGAAAGCTTATAATCATTGGTAGGACTATAAAACACTCTCTCCTCCTATCCAAAAGACATATCAGACGCTTTCACTCCTCGACTGAATAATCTTTACATTATATAGAGCACAGTGAGACCGCACAGGTGAAACATCCCTACTTTTATCAATGGCCTATCGGCATAGCAGGTAATGATGGCTTTGACTGTCACATAGATTTTTATGTGTAGATATACATTATATTGTAAATTCGCCTTAAAACATAGACTTTTAGACAAAAAGGCTAGGCATGGAGCGCAAAAACGTGTTATGATGAAGTGTAGGATCGCTCACTTATACAGCAGAGAAAGGATCTATATGGCACGCTACTTCACTCGCGAGGAGGCTGAGGCACTTCTGGCCCAGATTCGCGTGATACTGCTTGACATTCAGCAAGAGCGGGCACTTGCGCGAAGTAGCGAGGAAGAACTTGAGACTCTGGAGACGCGTGCCCGTGGGAATGGACATGATCTACACGAACGTATTGCAAAACTCCAAAAAAATGTTGATCAACATATTCAGACCCTACGCAACCTGGGAAAGAATCTGGATACTTTAGGCTGTGTTCTCAAAGATCCTGAGACCGGCCTGATCGATTTTTTGAGTCTGCGCGACGGACATCCTGTCTATCTCTGCTGGCATCTGGGGGAAGAACACATCAATTACTGGCACGAAATCCAGGCAGGTTTCGCTGGTCGCCAACCACTCTGAGGATACAAGGTCTTCAATGACAACGATTCACGATGGACTGAACCAGGCCACCCGCTACCTCACATACGCACGACAGGCACATAATCTTCTGCCTGAAAATCCTCGCCTGGATGCTCAAATATTGCTCGGCTATGTGCTGGCGCAAGAACGTGTCTATCTCTTTACCCATTCAGAGCAGGAACTGCACTCATCTGAGCTGGATCGATGGAAACGCTTGCTGGAACGACGCGCTCAGGGGGAACCATTGGCATATCTGACCGGACACAAAGAGTTCTATGGACTGGATCTGCTGGTAGACCCGCGCGTGCTTATTCCACGTCCTGAGACAGAGCTGCTGGTTGAGCTTGCTCGTGAATTCGTCCACAAACGCCGAACACAGGGAGAAGAAACGCTGGTCGCGGATATCGGCACTGGTAGCGGAGCACTCGCTATAAGTCTGGCTGTTCACGAGCCAGATCTAGAGTACATCTACGCCGTAGATATCTCTGAGGGCGCACTGGAAGTAGCGCGACTGAATTGCCAACGTCAAAATGTCACCACACGGGTGCGCCTGCTGCAAGGCGATTTGCTTGGTCCTCTGCCGGAAGCTGTAGATCTCTTGCTGGCAAATCTCCCCTATGTGGGTACTGATGAACTGGAAACACTCCAGACAGAGGTTCGCGACTATGAACCCCACCTGGCTCTTTTCAGCGGACCCGATGGTCTTGATCTCCCGCGTAAACTGCTAAATGAGGCTTATCACGACCAGAAGTTGCGTGTTGGGGGAGCACTGCTCCTTGAGATCGGATATCGCCAGAAAGAAGTCCTATCCAATCTGGCACTCCATTACTGGCCTCAAGCCCGCGTTACTGGGATCAGTGACTATGCCGGGTGGGATCGCTTGCTCAAAATCGAGATCTCTTTCTAAAAAACCCTCTTTCCTCTCGCCGACTCGTCGCTGCCAAATGAGCCAGGGAGAAAAGCAAATAGTCCTGCAAAAAGAGAGCGGTACTTTCGTTTTCTCATATGAACAGTTAAAATGAGTTGTGACAAGCCTGGGGATTCTCTAAGAATGGATATTCAGCAAGAATGGATATTCAGAGACCAACGGCCTGATCTCTTCAGTGTGGAAAGGAAAGTAGATATGATGACCCTGGCATTACTCATTCCATCCCTCCTGCCCGATTGGGCCATGCTATCATTAGGCGGCCTCTGCGCCTTTCTGGGTAGCTACGGGCTGGTATTTGGCATCAGAAGCTTTTGCATTAAAATGGGCTGGCTTGATAAACCGGCAGAACGGCGTATTCACACAATTCCTGTCCCTCGCCTGGGAGGGGTCGCTATTTTCGGTGCATTTGTCATCGTCTCACTCCTGATCTATACTCCTGGTTCAACGGCTGAGGTTCATATTTACTGGTTATTGCTAGCCGCGAGTCTTTTAATAGTCGCCGTGCACACATATGACGACATTAAAGGGCTGAAACCCTGGCCCAAGCTCCTGGCTCAGTCTCTGGCAGTGCTCCTGGTTCTGGGTCCCTGGAACGGTCACTTTCAAGGTGTCCTTCTCTTTACTTTTAATAATCCCTTTGCAAGCCGGCTGATCACCGATGCACTTCCCTGGTACCAGCAACCAACAATCAAGCTACTGATTGACGGTCAGATAATTAGTTGGGCTGCGATCCCTGCAATCCTGCTAACCTGGTTCTGGGTTGTAGGTATGATGAATACGGTGAATTGGATCGATGGCATGGACGGTCTGGCAACCGGCGTTGTGGGGATTACCGCGCTCTTTGTCACTATTATCAGCTTTATGTTGGGACAACAGAGCATTGCGGTGCTGGCCGGGATCTTTACAGGTGCAGTCCTGGGTTTTCTGCCACACAACTGGCATCCAGCAAAAATATTTATGGGAGATAGCGGAGCAATGTTCCTGGGACTGGCTCTGGCGGTCCTCTCCATTATGGGTGGAGCAAAACTGGCGCTGGCGTTGATGGTACTGGGTGTGCCAATTCTGGATGTGGCACTGGTGATTATCAACCGGATACGCCGTGGTCAATCGCCGCTCCATTATGATAAAACGCATCTACATCATCGTCTTATGGCCACGGGCTTTAGCATACGTCAGATCTGCTATCTGCTCTACGGACTGTCCATAGCCTTTGGCCTGCTAGCGGCTGCCATCTCCGGCTTACAGGTAGGAGTTGACGCACATTTCTCTAAACTGATTGGGGTTGGACTGGTGGGAGTGGCGATGGTAGCGATTATTATCTGGGTAGACTATCGTCAGCGTCAGAGCGGGATCCATATCAAGCTGGACGGACCCGACAAACCTCCCACCAATGGGACACGTTTAATAACTGAAGCGACCGCACAGGTCCAGAGCGACCACCAGACGGTGCAGCAAGGAAGTCCAACTGACCGATCAAAGGCAAGCGAAGAAACGCTGGATTTTAGCCGTCTGGACGTGGAAACGCCGACGTCGATCTTGCAAGATCACACGTCGGCGCAGGCAAACGACTCGTTACCGTCAACTCATACGTCTGTCCGACCATTTTAAACGGTTTGCATAGCCGCAAACTCAGCATCTTCACTGAATAGCCGTCGCAAGAAGTATCCGGTGTAGGAATGCTCATCCTCGGCTACATCCTCGGGCGTGCCCTGAGCGATCACCTGACCTCCACCGTCTCCCCCTTCGGGGCCGAGGTCGATCACCCAGTCCGCGCTCTTGATCACGTCCAGATTATGCTCGATTACGACAATGCTATTCCCGGCATCCACCAGACGTTGCAGAACCAGAAGCAGACGGTCCACATCGGCAAAATGCAACCCTGTGGTCGGCTCATCCAGGATATACATTGTACGTCCGGTTGCCCTCCTGGCCAGTTCGGTAGCCAGTTTCACACGCTGAGCTTCACCGCCCGACAATGTAGTAGCGGGCTGTCCCAGGCGCATATAGCCCAGGCCCACATCGTTGAGCGTACGCATCTTGCTGGCAATCGAAGGCACATTTGAGAAAAAGTCTGACGCCTCTTCAATGGTCATATCCAGCACATCAGCAATGGTCTTGCCCTTGTAATGGATCTCTAACGCCTCACGATTGTACCGCTTGCCTCCACAGACCTCGCAAGGCACATAGACATCGGGCAGGAAGTTCATTTCAATCTTGACAATACCCTCACCTTTGCACGCCTCGCACCGTCCACCCTTGACGTTAAACGAAAAACGCCCTGGCTGATACCCACGCAACCGCGACTCAGGCACCTGCGCGAACAACTCGCGAATGCCAGTAAAAGCATTTGTGTAGGTCGCAGGGTTAGAGCGAGGAGTACGCCCAATCGGTGATTGGTCGATATCGATAACCTTGTCGAGATTCGCCAGCCCCTCGATTGTGTCATGAGCTCCGGGACGGTCGTGCGCCCGGAAGAATGTATGTGACAGTTTGCGATAGAGGATGTCAGTTACCAGGGTACTCTTGCCGGACCCTGAGACGCCTGTCACTGCGATAAATTTGCCTAGAGGGAAATCTACCGTTACATCTTTAAGATTGTTCTCACGCGCTCCTACGATGCGCAGAGACTTGCCATTTCCGGACCGTCGCTCGGATGGTGTAGGAATACGCTTGCGGTGCGAGAGATAATCGCCGGTCAGCGAGTTTGTGTTCGCAACTATCTCGGCGTAAGTACCCTCGGCAACGACATGACCACCATGTTCACCAGCACCAGGACCAATATCGATGATATGATCGGCGGCACGCATAGTATCTTCGTCGTGCTCAACGACTAACAATGTATTACCCAGGTTGCGCAGACGTACAAGAGTCTTGATCAGACGCTCATTATCGCGCTGATGCAGTCCAATGCTCGGCTCATCCAGGATATAGAGTACCCCCATCAGACCCGAGCCGATCTGAGTAGCCAGACGAATGCGCTGTGCCTCGCCTCCCGACAGACTGGTCGCCGAACGTCCCAGGGTGAGATAATCCAATCCAACATCGATCAGAAACTGTAGACGTGCTCGAATCTCCTTCAGCACCTGACGAGCAATAATGCTTTCGCGCTCAGTCAAAGTCACCTGCACCAGCGGTTCGGCTGGATCAAGCGGAGCAAGAGCATTGATCAGATTACCAGCACGAGCATTCTTCTTCTTACTGTCTCCATTCATTTTTATGGGGGTTGTGAGCGAAACTGATCCTTGCTCCAGATCTTGAAAAAAGCTCCGGGCGCGTACAACCGAGAGTTGGGTCACCTGTACAATATTGCGTCCCCCCACGGTTACTCCCAGCGCGTCCGGTTTCAAACGTGCCCCATGACAGTCGGGACACACGCGAGCGGACATATATGCCTCAACCTCTTCGCGGATACTCTCGCTCTCTGTCTGCTTAAACCGTCGCTCCAGATGGGGAATAACGCCCTCGAACGCAATGGTATATGAGCGCGTATTGCCCTGATGAGGCTTATAGCGAATAGTGATCGGCTCTGGTGCTCCATGGAGCATCACATTCCGCTGCTCCTCGCTGAGTTCCTTCCAGGGTGTATCCAGACTAAACGCATACTTCTCCGCCAGCGCCTCAGCCTGTGCCGCATACCATTTGCTGTTATTCATCTCCTTGCACCACGCAGCCATCGCGCCATCGCGAATGCTCAGTTCAGGATGAGTAACGACCAGTTCAGCATCAACCTCATGCCTGGTTCCTAAACCTGTACAGGTTGGACAGGCTCCATGGGGACTGTTAAAACTAAATGTGCGGGGCGCAATCTCTGGTAAACTGATGCCACAGTAGACACAGGAAAATTGCTCTGAGAAGAGGATCTCTTCTCCATCGATAATTGAGACCAGGACAACTCCGCTGCCCAGCTTGAGCGTTGTCTCCAGTGATTCAGTCACACGCTGACGAAACGAGCTATCGGCACTCTCTTCTTCGGCACTCTCAGACCGTTTTGCCTCTCTATGTGTTTCCAGTTCATAGATCTCCGACCGCTCCGCGACCAGACCGTGTACAAGCTCGCTCTCTTCGTCAACACCTTCCGGCTGAGTTGCGGATCTCGCTGCACTTTTGCGAATTACCAGACGATCAACCACAACCTCTATGGTATGCTTTTTCTGCTTATCCAGTTCAATTGTATCGCTTAAATCGTAGATCTTCCCATCCACACGTACGCGTACATAACCAGAGCGGCGCATCTCTTCAAAAATGTTCTTATATTCGCCTTTGCGACCCTGTACTAACGGTGCCAGGAGCATCAGCTTTGAGCCAGGAGGGAGACCAAGCACTGCATCCACAATTTGCTGTACAGTCTGCTGACTTACCTCACGTCCACACTTGGGACAGTGCGGATGACCCACACGCGCATAGAGCAGACGCAAATAGTCATAGATCTCGGTCACTGTGCCCACAGTTGAACGAGGGTTATGAGTTGTACCCTTCTGATCGATCGAAATGGCGGGCGAAAGTCCCTCAATATGCTCAACGTCTGGCTTCTCCATGCGATCGAGAAACTGACGGGCATAAGCTGAAAGGGACTCTACATAGCGCCTCTGACCTTCGGCGAAGATTGTATCGAAGGCAAGGCTGCTCTTCCCTGAACCAGAGAGACCCGTAATCACAACCAGTTTATCGCGCGGAATGACAACATCTACATTTTTGAGGTTGTGCTCACGCGCACCACGCACAACTATTTTATCCTGGGGCATAGAGCAAAATCACCCATCACCACAGGTGGTCTGTGTCCCTTCATTGCTGAATCACACTCTGCCTGTGGGCCTTTTGATACAAATGTTCAATTTCTTTATACTATACTACGATTTCGAGATAGACGCAAGAAGCATTTTCTGGCTACTCAGGATTTCGCAAAAGCCACTCCTCGGCAGTAGCCCAGACCCTTCCCCTGCGAAGAAGAGTGGAATGTAGAAGCGCGGTCGCGCTTCTACATTCCACTCTTCTTCTCGCGGTGGATGGGCGGGGAGAAAACGACTTTTGAGAAACCCTGTCATTAGAATAGACTCGTGAACTTACCACATTGTTTCAGAATAGGAAAAGCAGCGCATAAAGCAAGCTCTTTATC
>DAOTTL010000281.1:0-5189 GCA_034438135.1 Ktedonobacteraceae bacterium
AGAGCGAGACAAGCAATCATACAAACCGTGAACACTGAGCAAGGTTTTTTCAGGCAATCGTTATCTCATTTACAACTGTAGGACTAGGCGCTATTTCTTCGGCATTTAAGGTTGATGAAGAGTCGCATCGGGATGAAGCACTCGCTATGAGGTGTAGCTATGTCTGGCAGGCCATTACTCGACCAGTTCAACAATCTTGGACCAACCTCCCCTATGTCAAGGGGATCGGAGTATATGCTGGGAAGTTTGCTGCCAGCAAGGCTCAAATGAATCGAGCAGGCTTCAAAGGAGTCACGAGTATAGTTGTTGGCTCCCCAATCTTTGTGCGACAGTATTAAATGAAATGTGTTTCTGTGTCAATACTTGTAGAGATAAGATCAGCAATCAGCGCTCGAAATAGAATGAAGCCTGGCAGTGCGACACCTCAGAGGCAGGAATAGTCTTACCTTGTAATGAGCAAGAATATCCACACAGGTTAAAGGGCCGCTCCGAGCAAATGGACCGCATTTGCACGAATCGTTGTCATACCCGCAGTGCCTGCCTGGATTCAATAAAACCGCACGACGATTGAAGCAAAAAGCGTTTACGATGAGTGGATCGGCAAGATCCGCCATTTTTTTACTATTCTCTTGGTAAAGGTTAGAGAACGGTGATTATGAGGCACAAACATCCAAATATCCTCTTCTCTGCCTCTTAAAGCAAGAACTTCACAGATGGTGTCGTTTCTCTTTGCCAGGAGCTCACTCAATTCTTGAAGAGCTTCTCTCATTTTGCTCAAGGCGCAAGAGAAGTGGATACATACAAAAATAGCAGTTTTCTTTTGTAAGTGGCTTAGTTCTCTAGCGTTGATCTATTTTCCAAAGGACAGAAATGGCTTTTAGAGGGGGCTATTCACAAGTATTTATGATACCGATGGATATGCGATCCGCTATGACATCTTGCAGTACCCTCTCGCGGGTCTCTTCCTCTTTAGCCTGATGAACTACCTACAAAGCCTGATCCAGCACTATATTTGCAGTACCCTCTCGCGGGTCTCTTCCTCTTTAGCATACGCCGCCGATGTCTCCTCAAGGCCAATTTGACCTTTGCAGTATCCTCTCGCGGATGCGTTTCTCTGTCACCGACCTGGGCAAAATGACAGCAAGAGTAGTTCAACCTGTGGTTTCAGATAGCTCGTCCTAAAGCTTCTGAGTATCCCAACAGAAAGAAGGATACTGGAGCCTTATCTCAGTGTGCATTCATTCTGATCAATAGAGTATCAACATCATACCCATGGGTATGATTATTCGTGGCGCAATGCGCATATCGGGAAGCGTCACCATCCATCCCCTCTTTTCCATGCTAGATTCTCTCAATCACTACCAGGGGAATCTGCCGGGTGGTTCTTGCCTGGTACTCAGCATGAATGGGCACCAGCTTGCGGACGAGCGCATCGAGCCGTTGGTACTCCTCGCCGGTTGCCATCGTGGCCCTGGCCTGAAACGTCTCGTTCCCAACTTCCACCGTGATCTCTGGATGGGCGAGCAGATTATAATACCAATCGGGGTGAGTGGGCGCGCCCGCTTTGGAGGCAAAGGTGATCAGACGATCACCGTCTGGGATATAGGCCAGTGGAATGACGCGTGGCTGACCGCTTTTCGCTCCCGTTGTTGTGAGCAGGAACAGGTCTTTGTCAGCGAAGTATCCGCCAACCTTGCCTCCGTTTGCGCGAAACGCTTCAATGACCTGACGATTCCGGTCGTTTTGATCCGGCATGGTTTCTTCTCCTCTTGATCCTCAGCATGGTGTCTGCCGTTGTCGTGTTTTTCTGATTTCATGATAGCACACCACATGCATGTGTGAAGGGACGCGGTTGGTACGCATGACGTCAAAAGGATGAACCTGATGGATCGTCGCCTGACTCCAACGATGCTGCGAGAGATATTTGCCATGCGCTTCGTTCATGAAGTTGCCGAGCGGTATCCAGGGACTTTCTTCCTGACAGATGGACTCAAAGGACAGGCGCATTGTCTGAAAGTGCTCGCTAGATTTGATCGCACTTTTTCCTTCTTGTATCCTTCTTTTCAGTGTTTCCCGCTTTATAGAGTAACTCTTAATCTCGATCGTCTAAGTGGGAAGCCTCCAGATACAAAACCCATCTTGTTCAAACAGAAAAGCGGTGCCTTCTTCATGGCAACTCGCTTGCTTATGAATGAATTTTTAGGGCTTTTGTCCGTAAAGGAGGGAGTTTAGGAAGCGGATGTGTAATGAGCGATGCTGTTGGTGAGACTTCAGGCAATCAGCCAAAGGTGCTACGTTCATCCATAGATGGCCGTTAAAATTTCCTCACATTTGATACGGAAGAGAGGAATGAGCACATGGGGTATGATGAATCATACCTCATTACAGTATCATATCCATGCTTTGCTTGTGTTTTCTTTCAGGTGGTGCTCCTGCATTCACAGAAGCTCTCACTTCCTCTTGCTTTTTTTCAGTGTCTGCTCTCCAATGGTTGAGACTCATAAAGGCAGGGAGGTTCCTGTCTTCGTGGGTACGTAACATCCTATGCCAGTGCTGTTTCAAAAACACAAAAGGGGCCGTAACGCCTGGTGTAGAGACACTTCAGACAGTGTGAAAGTCGCCAGAGGGAACGTCAGCCTTCCAAGCAGAATGTTGCCGGTTCGAACCCGGTCTCCCGCTTTTCTTTTGAGCCGTTGCTCTCAACGTACTTCACAATCTCTCTGAACATAGAGAAGGAATGTGAACACACCGAGACAACGGTTTTCTTGTCTGCCAAAAAGCGTTCAATGACCACCTGCCTCCATTTCTGGCAAGCACCTGCCTCGCTTTGTCAGTGCTGACAAAAGTGTTCACCCTTCCTTTTCCCTCTGACCACCTGCCTCTCTCCAGACGGAAACACCTGCTTTCATCCCGTGGCAACAACTTGCCTCGAAGATTTCCTATAGACAAAGGCTGCATGCCTGGCTACGCCGATTCGTTCCACCTGGATACCTGCTGGAAATTGAATGAACAGCACCCCTGCATCGTGAAGAATCCTGAACAGAGGATCGATGATGTAGAGGAAAGAGAGCAAGCAATAGGACCATGGTTTTGACATCACACAACGGTTTACATGGAGCAGCCACTAGATGTAGATCGTAAGAAAGGCGTGATCACGGTATTGGGGAAGGGATCGAAGAACGCCGGATTGCTCTGGGACAAAACTGCTTGCGAAACCTTTCCTCTTCCTTTCGATGAGCCGTCTGAAGAGGCATCACATCGATTTTGAGAAAGGTTTGCTCAAAAAAAATATTGAACGCCTGGCTATGCCGAAAGGAATCAATCCAGGCGTCGGCATCAATGGCATAATCCTGCGCGAGCAGATTGGCTAGCATGCGAATTTGATCTGGGCGAATAGCCAGGATCACATCCACATCCTGGGTTCGACGCCAACTTCCATAATACGAGCTGGCCACTGAGCCGCCCACATAGTAGGGAATACCAAAGCGATCAAGCGCGTGCAGAAAAGGGAGCAGTGCGTCAACGATCTCTCGGAAATTGGATTGCATGGAGCGAACCTTCCTTATCCTGCAAGCAGGTGCGTTGATGGCCCTTCTTCAGGGAAAATACCTGCATCATTGAGTGCCAGTACAAGCAGATGCTCGACATTCAAAGACTGTGCCCAGTACGTTAATTGCCCTCTATCCAATAAGGAGCCCTGGACTTTGAGCATGCCGAGGATATCGTTCCATTCCGCATCGTTGATGACGCCGTCAGAACGCTTTGTCCATTCTTCGGCGCAGCGTACCATCTTCCAGAGAATCATTTCGAGCGCAGAAGCGAGAGGAAATGGAGGATAACGACTATCGATCAGGGATGGCGAAACGAAGGCCTGCATCGCTTTGTTGAAGGAAGAAGTCTGAGGAAGGATGAGATCAATTTTCATGAGGGTTTCGACATGGATCAAAGCCAATGATGATCCTCCTTGAAGGTGTTGAGCGAGTTCTTCTGAGTCTATGAGGTAGTGATCTTGGAGTGTCATGAGGGCGGCGTGTCCTGCTGGAAGAAACCCATTTCCTTGCTGAACAAGGACCAGATCAATGTCAGAGGCACTCTGTTGCATCCCATGAAGAGAACTGGCAATGGAGCCCCCAATATAGGAGGGGATGCCTGCGCTGTGAAGGGCGTGCATGACAGGGAAAAGGATTGCCGTCAGGTCTATCGGCTGTTCTTGCCAGTGAGGCCGAGATGCCAGTGCCAATTGCACTCGCTGGCCTATGCTTTGCCCATAGCCACACGTAATCGTATGGATGGCTTCGGTTCGAGGCTCTTGTTCAGGATAGCGCCCGCTCAAGGTTCGTTGAGAGAGGGATTGAACCAGGTGAAAACGTCTGGAAACAGGAGCGCGTCGAATGCGCTCAATCAACAACCGTTCTGCCTCTGGACTGGTATCTGGTGATTGCGTTCTCATCGGTCCTTCTCCTCCTTCCTGAAAGTGTATATCCTGTATGCTCGTCTGTCAACCAAAAAGCACTGCGGTGAGAACACGCGTTATCAGGCTCTCTTCATGGCGGTTTGCCCAACGCTCTTTTCTGTGGAATGCCAGCCATATCGGGTAAATACGTGCCTCATTATTTTTCGTAAGCCTTGCTCAGATCCTCCGGGATGTAGACCGTTGTCACCTTCTCACAGTGAACAGGCTAGTTGCTCTACACGTAGAAGCAGGGGCAGCAGGCCTGGCAGAGACTCTGGTCCTTGTTTACAGCGTAACGCAAGATGATGAGCGACGATGAGATCGAGACAATCGAGAGCGTGCTGCTGACAGGCATTGCATATTGTCTTCCAACAGGAGACCGTAGACTTGTGAGCATGCTGAGGCTTCCGCCCCAGGGATAGACCCGGCGCATGGGAGAAACAAACAGTGTCTAAAGGTGTGGGAGAATCGCTGCTCGAAATTCGTTCATGGATGACATACGAGAGAAAATATTCACATCTGTCAAGAAAAGTACACGATCCAAAGAGACGAAGAAGACGGACCATAGGCTTTGAGGAGGCGTTTGCGCTTCGTGGGACTGAGTTGTGAGGAGTCACTCATCTCTCATTCCTTTCTTCTCTCTCTGGGACAGTTCGTATACGCGGTGGCAATGACCTTCTCATTCGCCTTGCGTCCTGTTTTCTCGGAAGCTCTTTTTGCCGACGTTGTTACCTGG
>DAOTTL010000282.1:0-12759 GCA_034438135.1 Ktedonobacteraceae bacterium
TTACCAGATGCGAGAGAAAGGGGCGACCTCTCTGTTTGAATCAGTGCGCAAGCACAAGTATACGGATCGTGGGGTGCGAAAGATGCTGGCACGTTATGCAGCTCAGGCTGGTATTACACGCTCCATGTCTCCTCATAAATGGCGACATTTCCTTTTCACCTGGCTGAAAAAAGAGGGGATTGATGATGCGCTGATCCAGCCCTACTCTGGACATGCCACAAGAACATCGTTAGAGATCTACTCCAAGCTCTCTCTTGCTGACGCCCAACCTTCCTACAATCAAGCAATGGAGCGCTTCCCCATTCAATAAATACCACTCTTCTCTTCTATGCCTTTTCTACCCGCTACTCTGCCCCTGGTGACAGCTTACGTAGCTCTACCCCTTTAAGTAAGGCCAGTTGTTCCTGATCTGTTATCAACTTTTTCTACCTGCTCTAACTCACTTCTTCATTGATGGTCTTGAGATCCCTCAGCAATCGCTCAAATGAGAGTTGATATGCCTGTGGGTCTGTCCAGTTGGTAAAATCGCCAATATGGCGTGTGCGACGTAGCTTCGCGGCCCAGGCACTAGAGGTCTGCATCACACTTTCGTCAAGGCGTACCGGAAAAAGAACGTCTCGTTTCTGGCGTTGCTCTTTCTCTATTGCCGCTTCCACCTCATCTTCCACCCAGGTACTTACAAGAGCATGTTCAGAGAGTAGTAAGAGGAGTTTATCTTGCAAATGAATGGCCTCATCAATCCGAGGACGGAGTTTATCGCCGATTTTCAAATCTTCAGGAGCAAACCAACAGCGTACCCCATGATCCTGGAGATCTGCATGTAAGCGCCTGGCAAAGACGCTGTCATTGCTGGAGTAACTGATAAAGAGCGAGTGATACTGGATCGGATGTATCATGTGAGCACGATAGTCATCGATCCATTCATCAGGAATGCCAACTCCACGCAGAAAATGGAGAGCACTACCATCTTGAGGCAGACGAATAGTGTGCAACTGGACAATAGACGCGCCTCGATGGTTTATCTGAACCAATCCTTTTGTATACTTGAGGTCCACATAAGCGAAAAGAGTTCTCTCTACCCTTGCGCCGTTGAGATTGGTCTCACTTAGATTAGCCCAACTTAGATCGGCTCCAAACAAATCAGTCCGACTCAAATCAGCTCTCTGCAAATCGGCTCGGCGTAAGTTTGCCCAATGTAAGTTAGCATCGTTCAGGGTAGCCTGGTATAAATTAGTACCGGCCAGATCAGCTTGCTGGAGACTAGCACCCGTTCAATTGGCCTGGCTCAGGTCGGCACAACTCAAGATAGTATCATCTAAATTAGCATTCACTAGATCAATAGAAGACAGTCTGGCTCCAAATAAGTCTGGCGATATCTCCTGATGCTGCTCACGCCACTCATTCCACTGGGCAACGCCCTGTTTGAGCAATTCAACGTGTCCTTTTTTCATCATTGAGTTCTCTCCTGCTTCTATCTCCCTTATTAACTCCGTTTCAAATCCCGCATAAGCCGGTCAAATGAGAGTTGGTATGCTTGAGAATCTGTCCAATTTGTAAAATCACCGATATGACGTGTGCGACGGATTTTCGCGGCCCAGGCTTTAGATGTCTGCATCACACTTTCATCTATGCGCACTGGAAATAGCACATCTCGCTGTTGCTGATTCTCTTTTTCTAATGCCGCTTCGACCTCGTCTTCGACCCAGGCGCTAGCAATAGCATGTTCTGAGAGTAACAGTAGTAGTTTATCTTGGAGATGAATAGCTTCATCGATCCTGGGACGGATCTTATCGCCAATCTTCATATCTTTGGATGCCAACCAGCAACGCACACCACGATCTTGTAGATCGGCGTGTACGCGTACAGCAAAAGTCTCGTCACAAGTTGAATAGCGAATGAAACACGAGTAGAAGTCGATAGGTTGGCGAACGAGAGAGTTAACGTAGTCAATAAATATGTTAGGCACACCAGCGCCTCGAAGAAAAGCTTCTGGAATGCTGCCTTTTGACCGATAGATAGTATCAATACCAATGCTTGAAGGGCCAAAGTGATAAATAGTGTTCAGGCCCTTCACGTGGCTCAGATCAACATTGTCAAATGCTGTATTGCCTATCTGTACATCTGTGAAATCGCTGCCTACAAGATTAGCATTTATAAGATTTGCTCTGTCAAGTTTAGCACCATGAAGATTTCCGTTCACAAGAACAATGCTTCTGAGGTTTGCCAGTGTGAGTTCTGCTTTGTAAAGATCTGCCCCAGTGAGATTGGCTTCTATAAGAGCCGCTAGAGTACAATTTACTCTACTGAGATTCGCTCCGCGAAAGTCAGCTCTGTTGAGATTGCTCCATGCGAGATCTGCTCCGCTTAAATCAGCACCTCTGAGATCAGTATTACTCAGATTGACACCTCTGAGACTGGAGTTGGGAAAGCTAACACTTCGGAGATCTACTTCATCAGATAGACATGTCTCTTTCCACTGACTCCAGGCTACTACACCTTTTTGTAAAATTTTAAGGTGCTCTCCATTCGCCATCTACTTCTGCCTTTATCTAAATTCTAATACACAAAGGAAACTACTGGCCGCCTCATTTCATATTACCCATAACTTATCGTGTCTACTTAGTCTTCCTCATATTTATATTGCACCAATCTCATCAATTTTAATTTATCTCATTCATTAATCTCTCTCCTCTGAACTTAGGGCTTCGATTATAACCTCTGGATGGATCGTTTGACCTATGTTCTCTGATAAGAGCTATTTCCTGGCGATAAACCTCACGATTATCTGTGTCATCAGGAAATTCCAAAAGGATTTCTCTGCGGATAGTGAAATCTCGTCTCTGCTCTCTGGTAAAATCCTGCTCAATATATTTACCCTCGGCACTACCAAAGTAGTTAATATCGTCAGTGATATCTTGACCGATGTAGATTTTTCCATTGGGATAGGTGATTTTGTAAACAACCTTCATGGACTGTTGATCCCCTAATCAACTATGATTGACAATGTTCCTTCTGGCAATAAAAGGAATGCCGTGTGCCGTTCCACATTCCTTGAAAACCCAGGTCTTCATTCCCCTATTCTCAAGTAGCGTAACTATTCTTACCTGAAATCCTAATTTACCAGGGCTGATGCCCTTGGGATGGGAGCCTGGGAGTTCGCGATAGTAGTGTACCATATATATAAATTCAAGTAAATAAGCATATATTTACATCTTATCCTCTCTCACCTTTGTCATTTACCGCGAGAAAGTTTAGCCGTTATTCATTGATCTCACCAATAGGCACTCCTTTCCCTCAAAACTTCCCCAAAATGACAGTAAAGTTGACAGTAACAACCCCACACATTCCTGCACAAATCCGAACCAAGCCAACAGAAGAGGGCTGTCACTGTAACAGTGACAGCCCTCTTCTGTTGGCTTGGAAACTGGTGTGAGCAAGCCATAAGCCGAATTCTGTACCCCTCTTTGCTCTCGTCAAAAGAGGCGGCAGGCATCTATCTAGGATACCGGTTGCCCGATACCTCAAGCAACCAACCCAAGGGTTGACGGACGAGCAGTCCGCGAACAAGCCACAATTGTGACTCGCTCATCCCTTTGCTCGGTCTTGCTCCAAATGGGGTTTACCCAGCCAGTCAGTCACCTGACTGCTGGTAAGCTCTTACCTTACCATTTCACCCTTACCCGGCAAAAATTACTTAGAACCAGGCGGTATGTTTCTGCGGCACTTTCCTTGAAGTCACCCTCACTGGCCGTTAACCAGCATTCTGCTCTGTGGAGTTCGGACTTTCCTCGGAAAACCTTTAACAGCCTTCCGCGCCTGCCCGTCTTACTCAAACCAGCCCGCTTACAGGGTAACATACATACGCAAGTATTTTTTCCTGCAAGACAGAACTTTTACATAAAAAGAGCAGCGCGTGAGCCTGAAAAAAGGCCAGTCCCCGAAAAAGAGAGATGACCTATAACGATCATAAAACCCATATTTTTGCATTCGTATAAACTACCTCCGCCGGTGTATCATAATCATCAGCCACAACCCCAAGGACGCCATCAGAATAGGTTGAATCCCGTACAGACCTGAAAAACACCTGATTCGCATAAAAATAGAACAGACTACCTCTGGCAATTACCGTCAGCGTACTATCGTGGCCGGGATAGAAAGTAGTCGTATCAATATTGCCCTCAGCCAGTGTCTTTACCGGTTTGTGTGTCTTTGCCAGATACAGACGGTAAAATCCATCTAGATACATATGCAGAAAATAATAATTTCCCAGGGCTGTATCCCCGCGAAAAGTAATGCCACCACCATCTCCAGATATCGTGTTCAGCGAAACTTGAAAGGCAAATGAACTGAAAGAACCCAGACCTGGGGTGCAATAATAATATGTATTGTAGGTCTTCGAAGAGATATGCAAACCATCGTTTTTCATCTCGCATCCATAGTCTGGAGCTTGAACCTGGTTCCACTGACTCAATTTTGGATCCGTCAACGGCTCTGTATATGTGGGGGAGCTATTGATCACCTGCTGATAAAATTGATGGTCATCTAATCGGGGAGTAGCGACAGGCGCATGAGACGAGCCTGTCACGGCAGAAGCTCGGCCAATCAGAATACCAGCCAAAACACTGCCGAGCATCGCCAGTAAGGTCAGGAGACTCACAAGAATGATTACAGGGCGCAGGAACTTTCTGCGTCGGGTACCTGATATGTTCGACGCACTCACATAAGGTGGCAGAGAGTCAGTGCCAGACGGCTCGCTAGCTTCTTCTTCTACAGGTTGCTCAAGACCTCCTATCTTCTTCTCTAAAGGCGGAGATGCTTGCAGGACTCTTCCACAGACAGAACAATCATTAGTACTGTCAGACAAGATCGTGCCGCATCCAGGACATTGCATACAATAGCTCCTTCTAAGCACAAAGTAGCCCATCGCTTCTATAGAAAAAATGGCAGGCTGCTTCCTTTTTGGAGAGTATAGCACATCCCGAAACTACCTGTCACCCAGTAATTTGCCGCAATCAGACTTTTTCAATCTTATGAGAGCAGATTGATCATTCTGTATAGGCGTATAGTATAAAATCATCATTTCACCCTCACCAGGATTTGCCCTTTCTCTCCACTCGATGACTTAATAAAAGAGAAAAAACAAATCCATCCACCCCACGCAGAAAAGAAAGAAGACCCTTTTGATGCAACAGAAACAGCCGATCCGCCTCACCAGTCTGGCAAGCTGCGCAGGTTGCGCCGCCAAAATCGGTGCAGATATGCTGGCACAGGTACTCCAACCGTTACGCGCAAGAACCGTTCCTCCTCAGGTACTCGTTGGACTCGACGCGATCGATGATGCCGCAGTCTATCAGATTAACCCCCAGCAGGCCATTATCAGTACCGCAGACTTCTTTCCGCCGGTCGTTGATGATCCCTATACCTTTGGCTCAATTGCAGCCGCAAACGCTCTTAGCGACGTCTATGCGATGGGTGGACAGGTACTCATGGCCATTAACCTGGTCGCCTGGCCCGACACGCTGGACACTGCCATCCTGAGCGAGGTACTGCGCGGCGGCATGGATATCGTCGAAAAAGCTCATAGCGCCATCGTCGGAGGCCACTCCATCGCCGATAATGAACCCAAATACGGTCTTGCCGTCACTGGCATCGTTCACCCTGACCATATCCTCACCAAAGGAGGCGCACAACCAGGCGATATCCTCATTCTCAGTAAACCGCTGGGTACCGGTCTACTCACCACAGCTCAAAAACAAGATCTCGTCCACCATGAGGACATGACCGCCGCTATCCAATCTATGACTCGCCTCAATCGCCAGGCCAGCGAAATGCTTGTCCAGGCTGGAGAAGCCGTTCACGCAGCTACGGATGTCACCGGCTTCAGTCTCCTGGGCCATGCCTGGGAAATGGCCACTCAAAGCCTGACCAGTATGCACTTCGATTATCGCTCACTCCCCCTTCTTCCTAATGTACGTCAGTACGCAGAGGCAAACTGCGTGCCCGGAGGAACCGCTCGCAACGCCCGCCACCTCCGCCCACATGTTCACTTCGGCACCCACCTGGACCAATTAGACGAACATATTCTCTTCGATCCCCAAACCTCAGGTGGCCTGCTCGCCGCCATTGACCCCACTCTCTGGACTACCTTCGCTCAGCAGCCAGAAAACCCTTTCTGGCAAATTGGCCATGTGACGGAGGCTGTCAATAACCCCTCACATGTTCTTCTGGTAGTCGAATAGCAAAGCCAGAAGAAGGAGTTAGTGAAAAAAAAGCTGAGATTCCCATCAAATAGCCCTGGCTCCGACAGAATCTCGGTTGACGTTGAAGTAGGAAACGCGCTACAATAACCGGCAGAAAAACAAACACAGTGAAAACAGATGAAACAGGTATCACAGTTGCCCAGCCTGTCATGCATGAGCAACCTTAGCGGGATAACTGGCAACTCGCACGATAACAAGGAGCAATAAAACCCCCATGCGCGTACCGCAGAACAAACTAAATAGTTCGGCAAAACAAGTCTTGAACCTTGCGGATCAAGTTTCGATAGATCAACAAGAGAAGAGACAACGCAACTGCGTAGAACCTGTTGGTTCAGGGGATAGCTCTCTGTATGAACCACTGGAAATAGCCGCAGGTCTGCACATTCAAGATAAGTCGCTCTTGCAAACAGCTCTCACTCACCGCTCTTTTATCTATGAAAGCGCGGGAAAAGGACAGAACTGTAATGAACGGCTGGAGTTCCTGGGAGACTCCATCCTGGCCTGTATTAGCGCCGATTTCCTCTACCGTACCTTTCCAGATCTAAACGAAGGCGAACTCAGCGATGTACGCGCAATGCTCGTCAAAGGCGATACACTGGCAAAATTTGCCAGCGTCATCGACCTGGGCCAGTTTCTACGCCTGGGCAAAGGCGAGCGCAATGCTGGCGTAAGCCAGCGCATCCTGGCCTCGGCCTTTGAGGCCCTCCTGGGTGCCCTCTACCTGGATCAAGATCTGGAAGCAGTACGGGTGTATCTTCTCCCACATATTGAACCATTAGCACACCAAATTGTAGAAAATCGCCTCTTTAAAGATAATAAATCGCGTTTTCAGGAACTTGCACAGGCCCAGGTCGGGATCACTCCCGTCTATCGCCTGGTTAGCCAGGAAGGGCCATCACACGACAGAGAATTTACGGTAGAGGTCCTGCTAGGAGAGCAGGTTGCAGGCATTGGACAGGGACGTACCAAACAAACGGCGGAGCAGGCGGCGGCTTCTGCGGCTTTGCAACAGCAATTGCCACCACCTCAGAACGAAACGTAGAACAGGCGAACGCAAGGGCACAGAGAAATTGACCCGCTCCGCACATGGTGGAATGTCCATCACCCGGTTAACGATAACCTGGTGATTCTGCATTGAGGAGGAAGGGAAGGCATGCGACTGGAGCCAATGCCGAAACCAGATCATGCACTGCGAGTCTCCGCTCGACTCGTAACATCTAGTACTATTCTTCATCTTTCATCGGATGAGTTAGAACATACAGTCGCTCAGGAGCAGATCGAAAATCCCGCGCTGGAGGTCCGCGAACAACGCATCTGCCTCTACTGCGGTAGCCCCATTCTGGGATCACAATGCACATCCTGTGGAAATTTCTCGCAAGACAGCGAAGCCACATTTCCTCATGGAGGCGAAAACGGAAATAGTGATGAGAATCTGGCTGAACCTCTCTGGGGTCAGTGGGGGGAAACTCATTCCTATGATATCGATGGCTCTTATGGCTGGGAAAACGATGAGGAGGAATTCGATCCACTGGCACGTATTCCCACCCGGCAATCTCTCTCTGAGGTACTCCTCCAGGAGCTGGAAGCGCTGATCACTCCCGGCGATGAACCTATCGCTGAACAACTCGTCGGAAATCTTAATGAACATGGCTACCTGGAAATGAGTACTTCTGAGATCGCTGAACTGCTGGAGGTTCCTCTGGAGCGTGTGAATTTTATTCTCCTTCAACTCCAAACCCTTGAACCTGTTGGCATCGGCGCTCGCAATCTCCGCGAATGCCTCACAATCCAACTCCTTGCTCTTCCTGAACAAAATGAAGAACAAAAACTGGCCCAACTGCTGATCGATCGCTATCTGGATCGACTGGGCAAAAGTCAGTTTCTTGAAATTGCACGCGAACTCAAGCTCCCTGAACTAGAAATCCGCCAGGCAGCTCAGTATATCCGCAGTATGCTCAATCCCTATCCCACCCATAGCTACAACGCTGATACCCGCTTCAGTCGTCCCAATACCTCTTATATGCGACCCGATCTGCTGATCCGCAAAGGCGAAAATGGCTATGAGGTCGAACTCATCGAGGAGAAACGCTATCTCTTCCGCGTCGGCCAGGGCTATAACACCCAACGACTCTACGCGACAAATGAGTCCAATAGTGCTGAAATGCAACGCTATGTTCATCGCCAGGCCGACCGCGCCCGCTTCTTTATCGATTGCATCCAGAGACGCTGGCGCACCCTCAAACGCGTAGCTGAACTGATTGTGGACTATCAACACGAATTTCTGGAGAAGGGCGTCCGCTATCTGCGACCCCTGACCCGTGCCGAGGTCGCTATGCGCTTGAATCTGGACGAGGGAACTGTCAGCCGCGCTACCGCTAATAAGTGCGCACTGCTCCCTAATGGTCGGCTGATGCCTATCTCCGATTTTTTCGACAGTTCCTTGAGCGTGAAAGATGTTCTGCGTGAACTGATCTCAACAGAAGAGCCCCGTCACCGTCTTAGCGATGATGAACTGGCCCGTATTCTAAATGCTCGCGGCATTCCTATGGCCCGCCGCACGGTGACAAAGTACCGCGAGGAGATGGGTATCGCGTCTTCACGCGAGCGCAATCTCCCTTAAAAACTCAACGAAAGAAGAGATGGATGTGGCTGGAAACCGCATCCATCTCTTCTTTCGTTGACAAACTTTCATTTGACAAACTTTCCCTCGTCCGCTGGAGTCGCATAAAGGGTCCTCTCGTGCTCGTAGATAACCATACCGGGACCGCCATTCTTCATATGGCGCACATTGCGCTGAAGTGTATAATCAACCGGAACGCTCGTGCTACCACGCGCCTGACTATAGTAGGCAGCCAACTCAGCCGCCTGCTCAACGGCGGAGTGCGGAACCTCGCGTCCCCCTCCTTTGACGATGACATGCGCCCCTGGTACTCCACGCGCATGCAGCCAGAGATCGCTGCCAGTGGCCAGATGGAACGTAACATCTTCGTTCTGCCGACTATTCTTGCCCACCAGGATCGTAAAACCCTCCCGGCTCTGGACATGCAACGGCACACCTCCTCCCGGCAAATTCCCTTTGCCTCCCTTTCCTGGCTTGCCCTTGCCCTTTGGCCGCTGCTTCACCTTCTTCTCCACCGGCTTACCACGCAAATAGCCAGCCGCCTGTACCTCTGCTTTCACCAGTAGCACCTCAGCAGGATCTTCCGCCAGATCCAGATCGGTCAGCAGTTGCTCAATCGTCGCCAGTTCAGTGGCATTCTGCTCAATCTGGTCGGGAATAAGAGCCAGTGCACGACGCAGCTTGTGATATTTATGAAACAGACGATTGGCGTTGCCCACAGCGTCAAAACGTGGGTCAAGTCCCACCTTGACTCGTGACGGCACTTCTGTATCAGGATCAACATAAAAATTATCAAGTTCTACTTCAAGCTGTCCCTGCACAACCTCATTCTGATGGGCCAGCAACAACTCGCCCTGTAAGCGGTAACGACTGGCCTCAGCCGTCGCGGTCATCTCTTGCTGCAAAATAGCAGCCTTGCGCCTGCACCGATCTCGCTGACCCTGCAAAACCTTCTTGATGGGCGAGCGCACATCCCCCATGGCATCACGCCATTCCACTCCCTCGTAGTATTCATCGACAAGCACATTTAGCGAGGGCGATTGCCGAACCTGAATATCCTCCTGCTCCCCATACTGCTCCAACACATACGCCGCAAAGGCCACCGGAACAGCAGGAGTCCCACTTCCCACGGCCCGGCGTATAAGTAATCTCGGTTGCCATGCATGAGTCTCATAGAGAGCCGCCAGATCGCGCACATTCCAGGCCAGCTCTTCCCATTGCTCATCACCATTTACAGCCCCCAGCAGCTCCTCTGCCACCCCAAAAGTACGATACACAGCCTCACGCGCAAGCAAAGGACTGAAGCCCATCAGGTTGCGCGTCAACATCTGCCAGAGCTTCGGTACGGATTGACGACCCTTCCTGGTGTTCTCTGAACTCTTGCCCTCCTCCTCCTCGTTGCCTGGAATGATTGCCAGGTGACTCGCTTTGACGGTCGTAGGTTCCAGTCGCGGCAAGAGTTGACCCCCCAGGGTACGCTGCTGAGGCGGTGGCGGCGTGTAGAGCACATTTGTCGAGATGACCCGGTAACGGTTTACGTCCGCACCCACACGCTTGAGACTTCCCAGAATCTTTCCTTGCTCATCACAAAGAATAATATTGCTCATCCGACCCATAATCTCCAGGATCAGACGCGAACGCACACGCTCCTCCTCATCTACACTACCCGGACGACTGACAATAATCTCCAGAACACGCTCCCAATGGGGCTGCTCAATAGACTCAATCCGCGTCCCCTCCAGATGCTTGCGCAGCAACATCACAAACGCCGATGGCTCATTGACGATCTTCGCAGGCTTGCGAACCGTGATATGTGCACGCGCAAACTGCGGATGGATCGAGAGATACAGCCAACGATTCTGGCCACTCTGTCCCTCAGAACCAGAAGCATAACACTGAAGAGCCAGCGAATGTTCGGTAGGCGAGATCACCGTATCGATACGAGCACGCGCCAGCAAAAGACGCCACTCATCGGCCAGGGCCGCCAGAGTCATTGCATCAATATACATCTGTCAATCCCTCTATTAATTCCCTTAAGCAGGAGGTGCAGGAGAACGGTCAGCCCTCCTGACTGGGAGCCTGGGGGTACAGACCCCAGCTTCTTCATTCTTCTCCCCGAGCCGCCACTGGCGGCGAGACATCCAGAACACCCATCACCCTGACAAGGTACCCAAACTTACGACACAGGATAGCTGGCATGTTGTACAATATGTATGAAGGAATGATAAGAAGTCACCAAAGTAACCATCACTCAGATGATTGCCTGCCGGTATTCTTTTATTAAAAAAAGAGATCGGCCCCTTCACAACTTTGAATACGCGTAGAGTACAACATATCGCGTCTCTGCACAACAGGGAAGCTTACCAATCACAACGAAGTGCGCCTCAAACTACACTTACGACTATGTTGCCGGAAACACGTGAACGCCTATCACATGCTCTCGCAAGCCATCCTTCGCCTTACTGGATAAGGAAATAAGGCGGCCCTGATGATTAACCACATATTAGGACCTCGATTGTCTGGAAAAACACCAACCAGGAACAATCTATTGCGTACAAGGACTCACCTCCACGTATGAGAAAGGTAGCAGAGTGCTCGCCTATGTTAGATGAAGAAAGATTTGAACACTCCCGTACAAGAGAACGCAATCTAGGCATGGAACTTGTGCGTGTGACGGAAGCTGCTGCATTGAAAGCCGGAAGATGGATGGGCACAGGGGACAAAACAAAAGTTGACCAGTCAGCCGTCGATGCTATGCGTCAGGCCATCGATGGCGTTGATATGAATGGTGTGGTCGTGATTGGCGAAGGGGAAAAAGACGAAGCTCCCATGCTCTACATCGACGAAAAAGTAGGCAATGGCTCTCCACCAGATGTCGATGTCGCTGTGGACCCCGTGGACGGGACGCGACTACTTGCTAACGGCCTCCCAGGCGCAATTGCTGTTATCGCCACTGCCGAGCGTGGATCGATGTATTCCGCACCTCCAGGTGTATTTTATATGGAAAAAATCGCAGTCGGTCCCGCCGCCAGAGGCGTTATCGATATCAATGCTCCTATTTCTCACAACTTGCAAAGAATCGCCAATGTGCGCAACGCACGAATTGACGATATCACGGTTGTGGTCCTTGAACGTCCCCGCCACGCTGAAATCATCAGACAGATCCGCGAATTGGGTGCACGCATCCGTCTGATCACCGATGGCGACGTCTTCGCAGCTATTATGGCCTCCATGGAAGACTATACTGGCGTGGACGTGTTGATCGGCATGGGTGGCGCTCCTGAAGCTGTTCTGGCTGCCGCAGCCCTGAAGTGCATCGGCGGCGAGATCCAATGCAAAATATGGCCACGCGATGAGAAAGAACGCGAACGCATGAAGTACGAGGGCATCGATCTGCAACAGATCTTCACGACCGATGACCTGGTCAAAAGCGACGATGTATCCTTCGCAGCCACAGGCATTACCAGCGGCGACCTGCTCGACGGCGTACAGTATTTCGGTTGGGGCGCACGTACCCACTCACTGATGATGCGTTCACACTCTGGTACGGTCCGCTATATTCAAGCCCGCCACAAATGGCACTCAAAATCCCCAGATGCAATCTAAAGGATAAAGGAAGGAAGCGGCATAGTTTCGGGCTATGCCGCTTCCTTCCTTTATCCTTTTATTCTTTCAGAAAAAACCCCACAACCCCCACCAGAAAACCAACAAATAGGAGGACCAGCGAAATCAAAATATAGTGATGAGTGAGAAAATTCGTCCCCAAATTTTTACTTATGTACATAGAAGTGTCCTGTGGCATCATTCCAACCCCGACCAGCATCAGAACAATTCCCAGTAACATCATTTTCGCAGATTTCATCGCAATTACCCTTCTCT
>DAOTTL010000283.1:0-6769 GCA_034438135.1 Ktedonobacteraceae bacterium
GAGAACAAGCCACTGCTCAGGACGTGCTCGGATGATCTGTTCCAGTTCTTTGATCACTGCCCCCTCAATCAAAGTGGATTGTTTCCTCTCCTCCTCAGAAAGTGCCAGAGTCAAGCGGATAAACTCGCCAGAGATGCGCGATTGAGGACAACGCCAGCCAGCTGCGACAACAAGCGGCGCACCCGTGCGCATAGAAAGCATCACGGGACCAATTGGAAGGCGAGCAGGCGCACCAAAGAAGTCTCGCACGACACTCTCACCTACCACCGCTCGATCAGCAGTAATCAATACTATCTGATTCTTGCGTAGAGCCTGAATGACCACACGCATCGGTGTGCTTCCACCCAGAGGGATAAAGTTCACCCCCTGTCTGTTGCGCAGGCCAACCATCAGGTCCAGCAGGCGTTGATCTTTGAGATGCTCTACCGGAATTACCGCCTGATAGCCATTGACAGGAAACCATTGTGATAGGTACTCGAAAGGACCAAAGTGAGCGGAGACAAGAATAACTCCTTTACCCAGAGCTAACGCCTCCTGCAAATACTCTGCATGCTCAATAATGACCCGACGCAGAATCTCCTGTTTATCCAATTTTGGCAAGAGAAATGCTTCCAGATAATTACTCATACTATTGCGAATCATACCGCGTACTACACGTCGCAGTTGACGTGCTCCCCCAGGAGCCTGGAGCGTCTCTCTTCCCAAAACATGCCGCGCATTACGTGTCGCCTGCTTGCGAACCTTTACAGCAAACAGCCAGACAAAAAAACCAATGCAGACAGGGAGAATATCTACCAACCAGCGAGGGAGAAGAGGAACAAGGCGAGAGGCCCAGAGAAACAGACGGTAGTACATACTCTCCTCTATTTCTGTGTTATGTCATCGACAGGCCAGAACCGACGAAACATGTACCACTGCGTGGGCCACTCGCGCACTAATTCCTCCAGAGAGTCATAGACACACTGTGTCAGGCGTCTAATTTCCTGGTCGCGGGCCTCGGTTCCCTGACATTTACGAGGAAAAATAGGGGGGAAGGCGCGTACATATAATTCTTTGTGAAGACCATACCAGACGTAGCCAGGCAAGATGGCAGCTCCTGATTTCAGCGAAAGAGCCGCAGGACCCGCTGGCACATAGGTCTTACGCCCAAAGAACCGCACCTCAACACCCGACTCAGGGGTCATTGGACGATCTACTACGATCGCTACAAAGCGATTTGCCTGCAACGCTCGTAAGATCCGTCTGGCCGAACCCTCCATCGGAATAATCTCAATCTTCTTCTCTCGTCGCTGATTTTGTAACAACTCATTGAGCCTGGGATCTGTAAAAGTCTCAGTCACCCCAGAAACAGGAAAATACATCCCCAGTAAAGCACCTGCCACATCCCAATTGCCAAAATGAGCCGAAGCAATAATAACTCCCTTGCCTGCTTGAGACGCTTGATTGCCGTGTGTCTGCCAGGACACACCAGGAGTCAAATCGCGCATATTGGCTGCAAGAGTAGTCATATTCATATGGGGAAAGTACATAAAATCCGCAGCATAACGGCCATAATTCGTCCAGGACACCTGAGCAGTACGTCGAACACGTGGATCACTGACAGGTAAATTCAACACCCTGGACATATTCTCCTGAGTAACCAGGCGCTTGGACTCCCAGCCCAGATAACTCGCAGAACTAATAGCAGAACCAAGGGCATGCCTCACTGAACCAGGAGTCCAGCGTGCCATGGCACTCCCTCCCCGCGCCAGCCAATAGACAGATGACACAGATGCTTCCTCCAAAAAAAGAACAAAAAAAGGTAAAGCAGAAGCTTCACCTCTTTATACTATCGCGCGTCCTTACGCGCTGTCAATGTCGCCAGCTGGCCCGGCATATGAGCATCTCTGCTTTTGCAAAAGCAGGTCAAAAAGCGTTGAGCCTGCATAGCAGGCCGCCCCGCCCCCATCTCCCAAGAAGTGAGCCTGTGTATGAGTCATCCCGAACTTTGATACCGTGGGCGAACCCTTCTGCCGAGCAGAGAGCGAGCACGCTCCCTCCTTCAAGGAGAGCTTGAAAAAGGAGTTCGCCAACGGTATCGAACGTTTCTGCGGCTTGCAAAGATGCCCCTCCCCCGAGAAAAGGGAGAAAGGGCTGAGTTTGGCAGCAGCAAAGCTGCTGTCAAACTCAGCCCTTTCTCCCTGAAAAGCTGGCGGCTACGCCGCCAGTAAGAGCGTTTGCTCATTTTGCCAAAATGAGGGATGACTCATAGGTCAGCGCTCGATAGATCTTTTGCCGCAAACCTCGCAGAAGCCGATCAGCCGACCAGGCTCCTCGCGCACGTCCCGCAGAGGACGAGCGCAATAGCAGACAAAACCTCGTGGACGAGCAGGATTGCCTAGAACCAGCGTGTGAGGTTCTACATCGTGCGTCACGACAGCACCTGCACCAACCAGAGCAAACGAGCCAATCGTTATCCCACAGCGAATAACTGCGCCCGCACCCAGAGAAGCACCATATTTCACCAGAGTTGGTGTAATCGTCCAATCGTCAGCGCTCTTAAGCCGGCCCTCAGGTGTAATGGCCCGTGGGAACAAATCGTTCGTAAAACACACATGTGGACCTACAAACACCCCATCTTCCAGAGTCACACCCTCAAAAACAGAGACATGATTTTGAATTTTTACACGAGAACCTATCTTCACATGAGCGTCGATATAGACGCCTTTGCCAACATTGCAGTGCTCGCCAAGAACTGCGTACTCACGAACATGGGCCTGCCGCCAGATACGCGTGCCTGCACCGATTTTAGCCTCCGCTGAGACTTCAGCTTGGGGATGAATATACACCTCGTCAACCATAGATTCAGTACTCTCTTACCAAAAATAGTTTTCCAAAACCCTTCCTTCTGGTAGGACGACTTATGCTCTGGCAAGTAACAAACCCGCACATATGTTTCCAAATCTCTACCTTTGGCCTGAGGCCAAAACACCTTTGCAACTCTCCTCGCTACGCGTAAGCGCATAAATATGTTTCTAAACCTCCACTTTTGATCTCAGATCAATACACCTTCGCAACGTTCCCCACTACCATCTTTGCAACGCACACATCCTATCTTAGCAAGAGAGATTAGCACCAACAGACGAAATATCTCGCTTTGGGAGGAAGTTCATGAACCTGGTCTCCTTTTCGATCAAAACGAAGGGAGCGCACAATTTTGTCCGTCGCTTGCGCACCGTTTTTACCCGTTTCAGTTTTTCGGATCGCGTAACGCGTAGTGCGCTCTTTGCGTTGGTCCAGGCACTCCAACCCTACGAGAGCGCCCCAACTTTTTTTATCCCAGCGGTAGTTCTGGGCCGTCACGCAAGATTAATTGCTGAAGTCGCCCGGCGTGGAGCCGAGATTGGCATCCACGGCTATGTACACAATGATTACCGTACACTTAGTACAGAGCAGCAATATGCCCAAACGCAGCAAGCAATCGATGTTTTCACACAAACCAAAATTGACTATGCAGGTTTTCGTAATCCTTATCTCGGCTGGACGGAAGACTCACTTGACATTTTTCGCAACCTCGGTTTTAGCTACGAGAGCAATGAAGCAGTGTTACACGATGTCGTCGATTTGCAAAGCTTTTCACCTCTTCTACAGGGTGGCTTTAGCAAATCATTAGCCCTTTTCCAGGCCATCCCCTGTACATCGTATACCCTACGACCACACTGCGAGTCCGGTCTACCACGGATCCCAACCAGCATCCCTGATGATGAGATGCTCTTTGATCGATTGCGCATCACAGCTCCTGAAGAAGTAGGACGCATCTGGAGCGAGGTCATGCAGAGCGTCTATGCACACGAGGGAATCTATACACTCAATATCCATCCCGAACGCGGGCTCCTTTGTAAACAGGCGCTAGAAGAGCTTCTGCTCTTTGCACGACAGCAACCTCTAGCTGTATGGATTACGCGCTTACACGAGGTAGCAGCCTGGTGGCAAGAACGACAAAATTTTCGCCTGAAATTTACACAAATCGGCTCTAATCGCTGGTTCGTTAACGCAACGTGCACACCACGCGCCACCATTCTCGGTCGTCACCTGGAGATAAAAGACCAGGCAACCCGTCCATGGTCTGGTACAGAGCAAATTATCGAAAGCTATGACTTTGGTATCAGTGCAGCATGTTTCCCTGCCCTGGCATTATCACCACGCACCTCGCCTGAAGTTGAGAGTTTCCTGCATGAACAGGGCTATGCTGTTATCACTAATGTAGACCAAAACGAGCAGGAGAGATATGCATACTACCTGGATCTGCCAGAAGGATTGGGACAAGAACGCAAAGATCAGATCCAACTGCGAAGCGCCCTGATTGAAAAAATCGAGCATCTGGATACTCCTTTTCTGCGCTTTGGATACTGGCCATCGAGACACAAAGCGGCTCTCGCCATCAGTGGTGATATCGATTCGGTGACGATCCAGGACTTTTTCTTACGTATTATTGAGGTACATTAATCCTGGGATAACATCCCTTGACCTCATCGGTTTTCTCTTGTACTGTTGAGCCAGTGGAGAGGTAGGCAGAAGAAGCTTCTTTCTTCGATCCGCATTCAGGACCCTGCAATGCAATGCAATGCCGATCAAAAGCCTGCTCTCGCCAATATGTTCGCGACACTGTGCTCTTCTCTATGAGAGATTGTCGCTGGCAGATCAACTAGAGCGTTGTGAGACATATTATGAGAAAATTACTCCTGGCAGCACTCATCATCGGTGGAATTGTGCTTCTCGTCGCGGTACTCCCCTGGTCAGCCCACCTGTTGAAGACGAAACTGGCGTCAAACGGAGGAGGAAGTTCTTCTACACACCAGAATGCTGGAAACAGCAGCGACACCTCAGCGCAACAAACCGTTTCAGGGACAGGTCTCATCAGCCGAAACGTACCTGCCTTTGCATCGTCCGAAAATAATCCGGCTTCCGCAGCCGATGATGGAAGCTACGACACGGCCTGGCGCTCTCAAGGCTCTCCGGCATGGCTAACATATGACCTCTCCCAGGTACCTGCTTCGCAGCGCAGCAAAATCCTGCTAGTCTGGTACAACGAAACTGGCAACTACGATCATACGCTTATCAAAACCCCGGCATATAATATACCGCAAAACTATACTGTTGATGTCAACGCCGCAGCCGGGGGAGGCCAACCTCCATCGCAAGGATGGATCAGCCTGGTCACCGTCCAGGGAAATCACTATCATTCGCGGCAGCATCTTATCACCATGACAGGCTATAACTGGATACGCTTGAATGTCACTGCTATTGATGGCTCGGTTGAAAACATTGACGCAAGCCTTAATATGGATATCTATAATGCAAATACAGCGCTCACAGATGATTGGATCTTCTTTGGTGACTCCATTACTGAAGGTTCAATGGGACATGAGACCCTGAATGGCATAGCCTCATTCGCGCAACTCATTCACGCCAGTAGCTCCAGTCATTTCCCAATTCAAGAATCGGGGGGCACCGGTTACCTGACCAGTGCCGACAGCGCCCCATATCTCAATGAGTGGCTGAAACTCTTCCCCGGCAAATATGTCGGTCTAAGTTATGGTACCAATGACGCGCTCGACTGTGTTGCACCTGAGACTTTCTATAATACATACACTACGATAGTGCAAGATGTCTTACACGAGGGGAAAATACCCCTGGTACCACTCATACCCTGGGGCATAAACCCTAATATCCAGCGTTGTGCCCCGGCATTGAATACACAAATCTTACGCTTGTACCAGACGTTTCCTCAAATTATTCACGGTCCTGATCTGTGGACTTTCTTTAAAGCTCATCAGAATTTGATCTCAAGCGATACTATTCACCCCAATGATAGTGGATTTGGAGCTGAACGCCAACAGTGGGCTGAAAGCATGCTGGCCGAAGTGTATCATTGAGAAGCTCCACACAAGGGAGAAAAGAAAAGGCCTCGTCTTCTGCCAATAGGGAGGGGAAGAAGTTCTCACTTCCCCAGGCCACACTTTGAAAAAACTCAAAGAAATGGATCTAAACAAGTAGATATAGGGAAGGGATCGCAACCATGAGAATATCAGCGAAAACAGACCATAAAAAGCTGATCATCACATTGTTAAGTATATTTCTGATCATCGTTCTTGTGTTGCTAACATTTATTACAACTCATCGCCCGGCCTCACTCTGGCGACTCGTCACCTCAACAAACCAGAAACCAATCTCCGCCCAATCGATCGCGGGCGGATTTACCACCCTGCCAGCCGGCGCAACCCTGCCAGGGGAACAGGCTTGCGCAACGCGTGTCCATCGTTCCTCCTGGGAACCACGTCCAGATAATACGGTGGCAAACCAACATGTACCAACCGGAGAGCAGATCGCACTGCTGGCACCCTGGGACGCAACCATTGGCGTTGATCCCAAAGCCGATACCCTCCTCCAGGGAATTACAGGAAATTTTACTGGTACCACAAACGAGATTCTCCAATGGGCTGCCTGTAAATGGGGTATAGACGAAAATATCGTCCGCGCCGAATCGGTCGTTGAGTCCCACTGGCATCAAAACCAGGTCGGTGATTATACAAATGACCGTAGCTACTGTCCCCCAGGCACCTGGGATGGCAAAGGATGTTATCAGAGCTATGGCGTGCTACAGGTAAAATATTACTATTTTCAGAGCGCCTGGCCCATGAGTCGTGACGATACAGCCTTTAGCGCCGAGTATGCACTTGGAGTTATTCGTACCTGTTATGAGGGATGGACAACATATCTGAACACACGT
>DAOTTL010000284.1:0-3181 GCA_034438135.1 Ktedonobacteraceae bacterium
AGGTACAAAACCGTAAACTGGATGAACGCGAGTTTCGCCAGAAACATTTTTACCTGCGAGTATGGGACTATGGAGAGAGAAGCCAGCCTCTTGTGCTGGGCCTGCGCCACAATCTGATGGAGTATTCCCATATTATTGAGCAGGCTACCGTTCTCCCCGATTTCTTTGTTCGTGAACCCGCGCTCACAGGACTGGATCAAATTAATAAGAGATTGAGATCTCTTCGCCTGACCTGCCTGCTGAGTCGCCAAACGCCTGAAGAGCTACGGCGAAAAGGTAATCTAGGCGGTATCTTTCCGCTCTATCGTTTGCGCGATGGATGGGGGCAGGATTATACTGTGGCCTTTGGCGAAGAGGCTCTTTTGCTGGATTCGTTATTGTTTTTTCGCAGAACCCACGGTGACAGTGCGATGATGCTCTAACGCTATTACCGTAAATAACTCGTGTTGTCTATGGAAAGGAGTGGAAGTGTTTTATCTGGATTTTCTGACCCAGGCCCTTGAGCCTGGCGATCAGGTTACCCGCGAGTTTATCGATACCATGCTCCCTCATATGCTGGAGGCTTTCGCGGAAAAATCAGCGAAAGGAGGTGATCATAGCCAGAATGATAAGCTAGACGAAGAGACAAAGCGCAAGTTTGAGGCGAAAAGTGATCAGAGCATGGTCAGTCATCTGATCAATGGCATTCTTCCTACCATGCGTCTGCTGCGCTGGTTAGAGGAAGAGCACCTGGGTGCGCAGCCTTTTTCTGATGTCGAGCGGCGGGTTTATATTCTTTCGTATCTCATGCATGATGTCGATAAGATTGTCGAAACGCATGGCCTGGATACCAGAGACCCGGAAGCCATCGAACAGACGAAGGGAATCATCAAAGAGGAGTTGCGTAAGTGCAATGTTGAGCAATTCTTTCCAGCCTTCGAGACCTATCTGGCAGATATTACCTATCTGGTGGTGAATACACAACAAAAGTACGGGACGCATCTGCACACCTATCTCTGGCAGCTTCAACTCAAAGAGCGCCGCCTGTTGTTGTTACGCCGCCTTTGCACCTACTCAGATCAGATTGCCTACCTGGTACAGTCGCCTGCCGACATTCTGATGAGTGCTGAAACGCGTACACTTAGCACTATTCTGGCCGAGATCAGCGACGACGAACTGGTCTTTACCTATCATCAGGTGCGCGAGGTGCGCGGTCTGCTCACCAATATCGTCAACAATGGCCTGATAGAACTCTTTCAGGAAGGTCGTCAAGGTGAAATCTGGCCCTATCTTTTCTTCTCCGATGGGGTCGTGTATATCAAGCGGAAATCCTGCCAGTTTACCATCCAGCCAGAACAGATTGTTGAGACGGTGCAGGCGCGTCTGCGTACCATTGGCACAAAGACCATTAGCGAAACTGCTCCTGGCTTTAAATTTAGCATCCAGGGCATCGCTAAACATCCCGACTACTACTTTGAATTTCTGAGCCTGGAAGAATACTTCATACTGCTGGTTGATTTCACCATCAGAGGCACTCGCAACGATATCGCCAGCGGTCCTCTGGAGAAGCTTCGTCAGATGCAAATTCGTGGTGAGCTTTCCGCCAGTTTGCCGCTTGATTTTCCCTCCGAGGATGGAGAACGCCGCCTGGGCAAGCTCAGTCGCTTCTTTTCCGTCGTGTTTGTCAGCGTGCTGGGGCTATTCAATAAGCAACAGCAAACACTGGCTAAGCAGGTTGAACAGAAGGTCATTGAGCATTTAGAACTGACTCCTTACTGGGAACAGTCGCTCAACATTCCGAATAAGGGAGGCGTGGAATATCGCTGGTTCTGGCTGGCAGCCTGTTATCTGCACGATCATCCTGGCGCAACTTTTCAGGATAGCAAGGGAAATCTCAAAGAGGCTTTTATCGCTACGTTGCGCCTTGTGATTGCTCTGGCCGGAGAAGAATTGCGCAAGCAACTGCCACAAAAATACCTGGCTCACCTGACGCAATATCTGGATAGCGTTATTGAGCTTCCCCTCTCTCTTCATCCTCAGGGACAGTTGCCGGATTTTCGCGGAGAATTGACGCGCTATATCAATGCCAAGAATAAGGGGAAACATACCTCTCTGATCTGTACGCTCTGCAATAGTTCTTATCCTACTGAGGAGCAGGCTGATAGTACGGTGCTTTTCCAGCCGTGGGTCTATAAAAACAAACTTTCACTCTATGCCGGGAAGAACGCTGGCGGTATCTGCGCGATTTGCTCGCTTGAGTTGATGCTGCGTCAAATTATGCTGGAGGGTCAGTTACGTCTGACCGGGGGAAAGTTCGAGGCACTCAAGACCAAATATGTTGCCATCTATCCCAACTTCTTCTTCACCGCTGAAACAGGAGCACTTGTCAAAGGCATCCTGGAACAGTTACAGAACATCAATTTCTTCACGATCCGTCGTCAGCTTGATCGCCAGGATATAAGAGTCAGCACCCTGCTCAAACTGGAAGCATTTGGCGCACCGGAGAAGAGTAGTCAGACCTTTGATCCTTATATCTACCCGGATGTCGAGGAGCTATCAGGTGAGCCGGAAGAGGACGTGGAAGCTGAGATACCAGTGGAAGGAGATGAAGAACCAGCCGCAGCAAACCTCGATGAGAAAAAGGCCCTGAACTATCTCAAGTATACGCAGGAAATGTATCCAGGCATGTGCCTCTTTGGCGTCAAAGCAGGCAAAGCGAACGACGATACCTCCACCTGGGCGATGCCAGCCTTTCTGGCCCTGGCGCTGCCATTGATTACTAATACGAAAGTCGTCGTTTCAGAGATGTCTATGCCCCTGTTCTCATCGGGACGCGAGTTTCGCGAGACAGTTGTTCTCGACGCACCACATCCCTACCTGGGACGCCTTTTTCATCGTGAACGTGTCCGCGTCAACAAGCTTTTGCCCACATTGAAGCTTTTGACCAGCATCTATACGGTCAATCTGGACACCTACGCGAAGCAGGGGAAACCAGAGTGGAAACATTTTAGTAAGATCGCACGCGACCTGGAGACCGATCCGCTGTTTCTCTTCTCCTACCTGCGGAAACAGGAGCGTGGCGATTCCATGTATCCCGGCTCCGTTCAGCACTACATGCACATTTACACAAAGATATTGGAGGCAGATTTGAGCAAAGTTGCACATTGCGTAGATGCCTACGCTAAATTCTATCGCGGCGGGT
>DAOTTL010000285.1:0-11948 GCA_034438135.1 Ktedonobacteraceae bacterium
CTGCTCATCAGGCAAACGATGCTCCTCATAATGATCCATCAGTTCAACGTGCATTCAGTGTTGAATGCGTTTGTGCTCAAGAGCTGTATCTGAAATACCTCAAAAAAGCATGGGGGTAGGGCGATTCGCCTTCGGCAACAGAGTCCTGTAAGGGGGCTGGCCACAGCACAACCCGGACTTTTACGAAACACTAAGTAAAAAGAGTCGCAGAATGGGCAACAAATCTAGCGATGTTTTATAGTATATAACATCCTTATGGTATAGGAGATCCAGGATATTTCAGGAGACTATATACAACAATATGAACAACCTGAGTAAAAACGAGTTAAATGCTACATTTTCTACAGCGCGACATTTGCTACAGAGTTGCTATATTTGAGAGTCAAAATAGTGGTGTAGTCAAGAGATAGAACGTATAAAGCAAGGCGGGAAGCGCTTTTAGAAGAACGCTTCCCGCCTTGTGTGAATATGGGCGCTACTGGTCTCGAACCAGTGACCTCTTCGATAGGGTAGATGGTCGGCGCGTTACTCCTACGAGCACGTTTCCAGCCACCCCCCTCCGAACCGGACAGGCACGTTTCCGCGCATCCGGCTCTCCAAAAGCACCTTTTCCCTAGGAGACCTTAACAACCAGAGTTACAACCTTATACACTAACGCTTGCACATCACTGTATGGAGTCTCCCTCTGGTTAGTCTCTTGAAGAGACTACCTGCTGAGATCACTATGGTGAGTTTATCTTGGGAGCATACGGCTGTACTATGTAAGGTGGAGCGCAAATCACACAGTACATTTAGCGCTATTGTCTCTCCGGCGAGCAAGCTCGGCGACAGACGAGAGACACTTACCGTTACTTCTTTCCCTTGATTTTCTCGGCCATAAGCATACAGTTTCGCGTTTTCCAGAGGTTCTGCCCTCCCGGCGAGCAAGCTCGGCGACAGACAAGAACAAATTCCTCTGGCTGCGTTACTATATTCAGTTGTTCAGGTACCTGATAACATCCTGATTTACAGTGGCTTTCTTGGGTCGTAGGCCAGGTCTTTCAGCCTTAACCCGTCATACTCACCTCTGTGGATCTTTCTGTGACACGTGCTGCAAACTGGTAATTGTTTTCGGTTTAGTACCCCCATGACTCTTGCGAAGCCTTGAGGTCTATGGCCGTCCATTTTCCTGACGTGACGGAGATGATGCATTTCCACATCTTCTGTCCCGCCGCAAATGCAGCATGGATAACCTAACTTAGATCGCGTCCTTAACCTGACATTCATCCGAACCAGATCAACCGTCGGGTTGTCTGTAAAGGCATCCCTTTTGACTGACCAATCTGTGTTTCGGTAGAACACGATTTTTATCAAGCTGTCTTTGCGTTTCACCGTTACACTAATGTCCCGTTGCTTGATGATACTCGTTATCGGCTTTTTGAGCTTCAGCGCAAGCGTCTTTGCCAGAGAGTATGTCAGTATGTACTGAACCCTCCACAGTTCGCCCCAGTTGTCCGTTGGCCTGTAGAACTGTAGTATCCCTCTGTTAACAGAGGAGTACAGGTTTACAATCTGGTCAACGTCCAGTCTGGTCCAGGCTGCCTTGTGCGTTGGTATACCTTTTCCGTCACAGAAACCCTTTTGCCGTAGCCGCTTCAGGACTTCTCCAACAGGAGCTTTAAGTATTACCTCCATACCGGTCGATCGCCGTTTGAAAGTCTTTCCTGAGCCATTTGTTGAAGCTGTGACCTTCTGGTCTTTACCACGCCCTTTCCGAATTCTATATCCCAAGAACTCGGCTTCTTCTAGCCTTGAATTTGTTACCCTGGTCTTTTCCTCACTTAGAGTCAGGGAGAGTTTTTCTATCAGGAAAGTCCTGATCCTCTCTTTTATCTCATCGGCAAGTTCGTAGCTTCCAGTAACACCTATTAGCCAGTCATCGGCGTATCGCACATATTTAATTCTGACAAAATCAGGATCGCGTGTGTCCAGTGATGGAAGACGTCGCATTTGTTGGCCTAAACTTCGGTATTCCTCCGTGTCAGCCTTGCCAGCTTTTGCCAATTTCTGCCGCCTATCAGCACAGATCGGTATTTCCGATTGGCTCTTCTGGCAGTACCCTTTTCTAGCTCTACTCTCAATTGCTCGACGTAAACGTCTAACTCGTGAAGGTAGATATTTGCCAGTATCGGGCTTACAATGCCTCCCTGAGGTGTTCCCACTAGTGAGTCACGTCTCGTTCCATCCAGGTCTTGATATCCCGCTTTGAGTATTTTCCAGATCAAGTTTATGAAACGCTGATCCTTGACTTTCCTCCCGATAACACTGACCAGTATTTCATGATCGATGTCGTCGAAGCAAGATTTTATATCCCCTTCATGAACCATGTAACGCCACTCCACTTACGTTGAACCTCCCTCAACGCACTGTGACAACTTTTCGAGCGTCTAAACCCGTGGCTACTCTCAAGGAAGTAGGGACCCTGGGGGCTGTCGTAAACAGCTTCCAGTAGTAGTCTGACCACTTCTTGTACCAACTTATCTCTCGTGCATGGGATACCTAACTTGCGCGTCTTCCCATTGCTCTTGGGTATGTAAGCGGTACGAACAGGTTTGCATTGGTAGATTTCCGCTCTCATTTCATCAATGAGTTTGTCAATCATCTTCGCAGAAAACCCGTCCAGAGTATCGCCATCGGTTCCGGGAGTCATATTACCCGGCCTGGATTTCATTCGCTCGTAAGCCAGGACATACATGTCCTTGTCGAGCAGCAACTTGTAGAGACTCTGGTTAATCCAATCACTCTTTGCATTGAGTTTGCGGATTACTTCGAGTCTCGTAAGTCCCTTGTAACCCGGGTCCTCTTGCATAAAGGAGTTTTCTCCTTTGTTTCTACTATTTAGTTACGCTCTGAAATCCCCCTACATGGGTTGTCCTACAGTTGCTAGGGTCTCCTAGCCTCTCTCGGCCTGATGCTCCATCCAGAGCAGCCTCGATAAGCCAGGGAATGGTACCTTCTGTACCCCTTCCCCGTGTCTCAGGCATTACCCTGAGCATTTGAGTACTATGGGTACTCTGTCACCATGGGAGTTTCCCCCTTTAGGTGATCCCGTAGTTAAACATTAATCCTCGTCTGTACTTAGGCTCCCAACTCTCAGGTTGACTACTCATCGTAGCCCTGCCGTGGTGTAGAGACTCTGATGCAATCACACCGTCTGCACCAGAACACCGCGCGTGCCCAATAATACCGTGATGGCACGGAACCTTCGCTAGATCGCACTGATTGGATTCAAGCAGTTTAGCCTTAGCCATATACAGATTAGCTGACGGACAGGACTTAGGTATCTATCCCCTTCCGCCTGGAAGCACCATGCTATTGTCCCCCCTGGCTTTCACCGCAAGGTTAGGTGCCGCTTTAGTCACTGTTTCTCTAGTGACACCGGACTTCCCGGTTTGGATTAATGCCCCACAACGGCGCACGTGTGAACGAAGCGCTCTACCGCTGAGCTAAGCGCCCTTGAAGACAGGCCCTACTATATCATGGACCCTTCTTGAAAGTCAAGCATTCTTTTCCTTCTTCTCAGGGCTGCGCAAAAGTCGTTTCTTTCCCCGCCCACCCATCCTTTGGAGATGTTGCTGGCGAAAGACACGCTCGATCGAAACCGCCCCCTTACACGTATAGGCTTCTTGCCGATCTGCTGCGTCGGCCTGGTAGGCCACCCCACCCCATGTAAACAAGAGCAACTGGTGTGGAGTGTGGCGCGAATGCGCCACACTCCACACCAGTTGCTCTTGTTGTGCTCTGTCGCCAGAGGCGACAGAGGGAAAAGCGAGAAGAAACCTCTCCTTGTAAGACCCCAAAGGAAGAAACGAGGCATTGCGGGCGCTGCGCGTTGCTCAGCACCCGCAATGCCTCAAAAAGAATGGGGGCAGGGTCATTTGCCCGCGAATCTCCTTCGCCAACAAAGTCTTTAGAGAGGCTGGGAGGCAGCGTGGTCGCGCTGCCTCCCAGCCTCTTTTTTTCCTGGAGAGGGGTCTGGCCATGGCTGAGCAGCGACTTTTGCGAAACCCCGCTGCCAGAACTGAGATACCTTGACAATCCCTCTCCCAAAAGCTATCATTTATCATGTGATAAGCTACTGGCTTTCACTATAATTAAAAGAGCATGAAAGAAAGATGGCCAGGAAGATTCGCAAGCAGCCAATATACGAAAATTCTGAGGAGACGAAGCAAACTATTTTAACTGTTGCCCAACAACTTTTCATGAAATATGGCTATCGTGCTGTCACAACTCGTCAACTGGCCAGAGCTTGCGGCCTGACTCAACCTGCTCTCTACCATCACTTTAAAGGGAAACAAGAGCTATACCTGGCAGTGGTGACAACAGAAATCGCTAAGATCAAGGTCGGCATCGAACGCATCGCCCGACGCTCCGAGCCAGTACCGGAATGTCTGAGAAGCGTTGCAAGCTTCATCCTGGATCGCATTCAGTACGATCTTGGTTTGATGCTTCACGATGTACGCTACGAGGTTACTCCTGATGCCCGCATATTACTTGATAACCAATTTCATAGCGGCTTTATCATTCCTATCGCCACTATCTTTGAAGCAGGCATTCAACAGGGATTGTTGCTAGACGCGGAACATGGCGGGATCGCTCCTTTACTTGGAGCTTACCTGTTTATGAATATGCTCTCTCGCTTCGCAACTCAACGACGAGAAGAAATCTCCGCACTCACACAGAGAAGCAGCACAGCCAATTCCGCCGACCTTATCGTTCGCGTCCTCTTACATGGACTCGTCAGACCAAATAGCTCGTAATTCTCTACTAGAACTTATCAACTGATAAGCTTTGTTCAGAAACTTGTAATACTCAGACCAGAAGGAAACAGGTTATCATGAGGAGAGTAGATCAAACCGCTCGCAGTGGTAGCGGAGATACGTTACTTCATCTCGAAATACCGTCCTCTCAATCCAATCTGCTCCGGCATAAACGTGCTGAAAAACTGCTCGCCACTCATGGCAAAACCTTCCATTTTGCGACACGCTTCTTTCCCCCTACCTACCGTCACGCCGTTATCATCCTCTATGCTTTCTTCCGCACCCTGGACGATCTCGTAGATGAACGCTCTGAGTCCTGGCAGCTTGAGCTGGTAATGCAAGAATTGAAAGCCTGGCGCGAGTGGTTTATCAATGATTTTTCAACCAGCGCCCCACGCGAACCCCTTGGAACTGATCTAGCCCTGATTCTGCGAGAACGGCGAGTACCTGTAACTCTCTTTCTCGATTTTCTTGACGGCCTTGTCTCAGATCTCGAACCAAAAGAGTTCCAAAATTTTCAGGAACTCTATCACTATTGCTACCAGGTCGCGGGTACCGTGGGACTGGCAATGGCCCATATCCTTGGTGGAAACTCTGAACAGGCGATGGCTGCCGCCAAAGATCTTGGCATCGCTATGCAGTTGACTAATATTTTACGCGACGTCGGCGAGGATCTGGCCGCCCAGCGCATCTATCTTCCAATCGACGATCTGGAACGCTTCGGATTTTCTTCTCATGGCCTGCACCAACTCTATCAAGAACGCCAGGGACCCGATGAACGCTTCTGCGCTCTGATGCGCTACCAGATTAAACGCGCTCGCTATTATTATGTCAAAGGCCTGCATGGGGTCTGGCTTCTCGCACCCGACTGCCGTCTACCCATTCTGTTGGCTGGTCGTCTCTATCAATGCATTCTAACAAAAATCGAAGACCAACAGCATGATGTGCTACGCGAACGTGCCGCAACAAACTTACTTACAAAATTACGTGAGGCTGGCATCGTCTTCTTGCTTGATCATTTGTGGGGACGGGGCGAGACGCATATCGTACTCGATATGGAGTTCTCCCATGAAGATTAAGGCGCTTCTCCTCATGTTCGTCGGTTTCGCCCAGTTGTGTCTGAGCTTGCGCGTTGGAAAACGCTTACTGTCTACCGCGAGCGGCGTACAGCTTCGTCCCGCTCCAGCGAGTTACAGTGAACCGCTCGCGGTTATCGTTCCTGTACTGAACGAGTATAAACGCCTCACCTCCTGTCTGGAGGGTCTGCTCAATCAACGCCAGGCTATCGCGGAAATCCTGATCGTGGACGGCGGATCTTGCGATGGCACACAGCAGTTAGTTGAGGAATATGCCCGGTATAATGCGCGTATACGCCTGATTGATGCCAGCCCTATTCCTCCTGGCTGGAATGGCAAAGCCTGGGGACTTCATACCGGACTACAACAGATCTCTACTGATATCCACTGGATTCTTACGCTTGATGCGGACGTCTATCCTATGTCCCTGCTCACCAGTTCACTCCTGGAACAGGCACGCAAGGCCCAACTGGACGCGCTCAGCATCGCCACGCTTCAAGATATCACAGGCTTTGGACAGGGACTCCTGCATCCCTCTCTGTTGACTACCCTGGTCTATCGCTTCGGTGCACCAGGTCGTGCCATCCACAAAGTGAGCGAGGTCCAGGCCAATGGTCAATGCTTTCTCTTTCAACGCCAGGCCCTTGAGATGTGTGGTGGTTTTGCGATTACACGCACCTCTCT
Organism: Ktedonobacteraceae bacterium; assembly: GCA_034438135.1. GTDB lineage: Bacteria > Chloroflexota > Ktedonobacteria > Ktedonobacterales > Ktedonobacteraceae > Paraktedonobacter. The sequence goes on from DAOTTL010000285.1 coordinate 6,560, forward strand.
CTGCGAAGATGTCACTATCGCACGTGCCCTGGTTCATGCCGGACATGCCGTTGGCTTCTATGAAGCTCGCGAGCTGATAAGTGTGCGGATGTACGAGACCTGGCGCGAGACCTGGCAAAATTGGCCACGCTCACTGCCTATGTACGATCATTTCTCACGCGGGGAAACACTGCTCGGTCTCCTGGAGGTGGTTCTAGTTCAAGCACTTCCACTCCCGCTTTTCCTGCTACTCATCGCCAGACACACTCGCTCTCGCTGGCTGCTGCTCTTGAACGCTTGTAATATTGCCCTACGTATAGGCGTCCTTTTTGGTACGGCGCGTGCCTATCGCTATCGACCCTGGTCATACTGGCTCTCGCCATTGTGCGACCTCCCGGTTGCCTGCAAACTTGGCATTAGCGCCTTGCGCCGTCGCCACACCTGGCGCGGTCGCACTATTGTTCGTGGAGGGGGAGAATGAAAACCGTTAAGATTCTTTTCTACTGCCATATTGCCGCACTGATTTTTGGACTGGCTGGCCTTTTAATTGCCCTGCCTCATCCTGAATTCTGGAGCAATAATCCAGCAGGCGTAGAAGCGTTCAATTTTGGTATTCGCTATGCGGGTTCACTGCATATCCTGTTCGGCGCAGCTACGATGCTGTGCTTTGGACTCTTCTTTGTCGGTGTCAGAAAGACGCTGATCTTTTTTGTTGCCTCAACTACCATTTCGTTAAGCATGGAGCTACTCGGCACAAGTACAGGATTTCCTTTCGGCCCCTATGCCTATACCGATTTCCTGGGATACAAAATTCTGGACCATGTGCCCTACTCTATTCCACTCTCGTGGTTCTATATGGGCTTTACTGCCTATCTGCTGGCCAATCTGCTCGTTCAACGTATGGGCTGGCGCAGGCAGACGCTCTGGTCCTTACTGCTCGGCGCTTATTTTCTGACTGTTTGGGATCTTGCACTCGATCCCTCTATGGCCAGTAACACTCTCCCAGTTCAATTCTGGGTCTGGCACGAGGCCGGACCCTACTTCGGCATGCCGATAAGCAATCTCATCGGCTGGTCGATCACTGGACTGATCTATATGAGCGTCAGTCGCCTGCTCTGGCGAGGTCAACTGGACACCAAACAGCTCGTCTCCTGGCTGCCATTCGGGGTATACGCAGCCAATACCTGTTTTGCGATTGTCCTGGCACTGGGTTCTGGCATCTGGCAACCGTCTCTTATCGCGATCGTGCTTGGACTACTACCCGCCTCCCTGGTGCTTTTTTCAAGTCCTGGCGAATCTGGCGGCAAGAGTGGGGGCACCCTGATCCGCGCTATCTCTCATCTAACCCTGCGCAAGAGCAGCGAAGTGGTCGCTCGTAGAAATACGCTGTATAGAGTTGAGGGACTGGAAAACGTGCCCGCCGATGGTCCAGTCCTGCTGGTCGCACGCCATTTCCACCATCTGTATGATGGATGTGTGCTCCTCAGTACTATGCCACGCAGAATACATATTCTCATCGCCCTGGACTGGATACAACACCCCCGTCTCCGCTCATTTATGGAGTTTATCTGTGGTCTGGTCGAATGGCCCATCGTGCTACGCGGTGAACGTCTGAACAGTTCTTCAACGGAGACGACGAAAAGCGTCTATAAGGCCAGCGAACTCCCTCACTACTTGCGTCAGGCGGTCAGACTGACGATCAAACTCTTACGCCAGGGCGAAATGCTGGTCATCTTTCCTGAGGCCTATCCCAATATTGATCCTGCCAGCACACCCAAGGCCAGCAGTGCAAGCTTTCTGCCCTTCCGTTCTGGCTTCGCTCGCCTGATCGAATTGGCTGAACACGATAAAAAAACTGAGGTCGCGATCCTCCCGGTGGGATTTGACTATGTACCTGGCAAACGCTGGAAGGTCACGCTTCGATTGGGGCAGGCTCTCTTCCTGCGCGACTTTCAGAATAAAGAACAACTAACCCTCGCCGTTGAGCAGCGGGTACAAGAACTTTCCAGATCTTCCGCGCAGGAGTTATCGCCCGCGCCTATTACTATACAAAAGGCATTGCGCTATGAAACAGACAGTATCTAGCACTGTCTCAGCACCCATCAGCAAAACACATCGCAAACACATAGCGGTGATCGGCGGCGGCTTCGGAGGTCTGGCAACCGCCATACGTCTACAAGCCTCTGGCTTGCAGGTAACCCTGGTCGAGGCACGTGAAAATCTGGGTGGACGAGCCTATCAGCTTAAAGATCAGGGCTTCACCTTCGACATGGGACCGACCTTGATTACCGCCCCTGAGTTGTTAGAAGAACTCTGGCAGATGGCCGGACGCAGCATGCATGAGGATATCTCATTGGTAGAACTCAGTCCCTTCTACCGCATTATCTTCCACGACGGACGCTCATTCGACTACTGGGGAAAACAAGCTCAGGACGAGGCCGAAATTGCACGCTTCGAGCCACGAGATGTTGAAGGGTATCGAGCATTCCTCGCCGCCACAAAGCATATCTATGAACGCGCCTTTGTAGACCTGGCAGCACAGCCTTTTCTCACGTTGAACAGCCTGTTACGCGTCACCCCGGAACTTCTACGAGTCGGGGCACATCGCAGCGTCTACTCATTTGCCTCGCGCTACTTCAGTAACCCCTACTTACGCATGGTCTTCTCATTCCACCCACTTTTTATTGGAGGAAATCCCTTTCGCGCCTCCGCCATTTACAGCATCGTGCCCTACCTGGAACGTCAGGGCGGCGTCCATTTCGCCCAGGGTGGCATGTACACCGTCATCGAGGCACTGGCAAACCTGCTACGCTCATTAGGAGGAGAGATCCGCTGTGGCAATGCCGTAGAACAGATCCTGGTGAACGAACGCCAGGTCACAGGAGTGCTACTACAGGACGGCACGGTACTCAGCTCCGAAGGAGTGGTCGCAAACAGCGATGTCGCACATACCTACCTGCACATGCTCCCGCAAAAGCAGCAACCTCGCATCCTCACTGAACGACTGAAACATTCCCGCTACTCTATGAGCTGCTTTCTGCTCTATCTAGGAATTCAGCGTCAGTACCCGCAACTGCGCCACCATACTATTGTAATGCCACAGGATTATCGTAAGCTTATTCACAACATCTTCGATGGCCAGGGACTCCCCGACGACCTCGCGCTTTATGTACATACGCCGACTCGCACGGATCCCACCCTGGCTCCTCCTGGCGGCGAAAGTTTGTATGTGCTCGTTCCGGTTCCTAATCTGGCTCACGGGATTGACTGGTCCGATACAACGACACTGCTGCGCGACCGCATTGTACACTTTTTGGAAGAGAAGATCGGACTGGAAGGACTCGCGGAGAATATTGTCGTTGAGCATATGTTCACCCCACTCGACTTCGCGGGTGAGTTGCGCAGTCACCTGGGAGCTGCTTTCTCACTTGAACCTACCCTGGCCCAATCGGCCTACTTCCGTCCCCATAATCGAGACGATGCTATCGGGGGACTCTACTTTGTAGGAGCAGGTACCCATCCTGGAGCAGGCATTCCAGGAGTTCTGCTCTCAGCTAAACTGACCAGTGGACTGATCTCCCACGATTATGGACTCTCTCCCCTCGCACCTCGTGCAGAGGTCAGATAAAAGAGGAAAATCAATAATGGAGGAGATGGTATGTGTTGCAGCGCTTCAGCACCGCAACACATACCATCTCCTCCATTATTATCATTGCTCATCAGCAGATTTACGCATAGTAGGGAAGAGAATCACATCACGAATAGATTCCTGATCAGCCATCAACATAGCCAGGCGATCGACCCCAATACCCAGACCGCCGGTGGGAGGCATCCCAATCTCCAGAGCTTCCAGGAAATCCTCATCGAGCACCTGAGCCTCCTCATCTCCCTGAGCACGTTGACGAGCCTGATCCTCAAAACGAGCACGCTGATCCAGAGGATCATTCAATTCCGTGAACGCATTGCCCAGCTCCAGACCACCCACAAAAGGCTGAAAGCGGTCCGTCAGTCCAGGAATCTCGCTATGCTGCTTTGCCAGAGGCGAGACATCCAACGGATAGTCCGTCAAGAAAATTGCCTGTTTGAGAGCTGGGAGACCCTTGCGTATCATCAAGCCCTTGAGATCATCAATCAAGCGACCACGACCAAGGCGAGGATCGGCCTCATAGCCCTGAGAGCGCATCTCAGAGGCCAGACTCTCTTTATCAGAGAAGCGCTCAACATTGATCCCAATATAATCGCGAATGGCCTTAAAAAGAGGAATTCTGGGCCAGGGAGGAGTGAGATCAATTTCGGTCCCCTGATAAGTGATCCTGGGAGAGTCCTTCACCTCTTCAGAGATAAAGCAGAACATCTCCTCGACCAGTTTCATAATATCATTGTAATCTGCATAGGCCTGATAACATTCCATCACGGTAAATTCCGGGTTATGGCTCCGATCAATGCCCTCATTGCGGAAATTGCGTCCAATCTCATAGACGCGCTCAAAACCGCCAGCGATCAAGCGCTTGAGATAAAGTTCCACAGCGATGCGCAGATAGAGATCGCGATCAAGCGTATTGTGATGAGTCGTAAAAGGTCGGGCAGTGGCCCCTCCATAGAGAGGTTGCAGAATAGGCGTCTCCACCTCAATGAAACTATGTTCATCTAGATAGCGCCGCATCGCTGAAATTGTACGGCTGCGCGTAATAAAAACGTTACGGGCGACATCACCATTAGCAAGAAGATCAAGGTAGCGTTTGCGCTGGCGGATCTCCACATCCTCCAGGCCATGATACTTCTCCGGCAGTGGGCGCAGACTCTTCCCAAGCAGACGCAATTCACGCACATGCAAAGTACGCTCCTGTGTACGAGTCAAGAAGAGAAAGCCAGAAACTTGAATGAAATCGCCGATATCTAGCAGCTTTAAAGACTTATAAGCCTCCACTCCAATATCATTCACACGAAAGTAGAGTTGAATACGGCCAGAGCTGTCCTCAATATGAGCAAAAGCCGCCTTCCCCATATCGCGCATCAAGCGGATACGCCCGACAAGAGTTAGAGTACGATCTTCACCTTGCCATTCATCGAAATGTTGTAAAGCCTCGTCAATCAGATGAGAGCGTTCCATCCGATTAGGATAGGGATTGACCCCACGTTCGCGCAGAGTTTGCAAGCGTTGTAAACGCATGTCACGTTCATCAGTCATAAAACCTCGGATTCTCCTCCAGAAATGTGCTCCTCATTCTAACACTATTTGCACCTGATTTATAGAGTCTATCCAATAAATGCCAGGATTTCGCAAAAGTCACTTCTTTCCCAGGCCGCCCACCCTTTTTGGATGGTGCCAGCGCGAACGCGCTGGCACCATCCATCTTGTTCTCCTCCTCTTCTCTTATAGGAGTCATCCCTCGTAACTACTCAGGTGCCC
>DAOTTL010000286.1:0-3992 GCA_034438135.1 Ktedonobacteraceae bacterium
TCCCTGCCGGGGTTTGGGATACCCCTTTTCTTCTATTTCGCAGCTTTAGAGGCAAAATAGAAGGGAGTGCAGAGGTCGTCCTTCTGCTAACTTCATGTCTATGGGTGGGGTGGTTTCGATCAGGAAAAGACTTCGGCAACAGAGTCTTGTAAGCCTCTGGTCCGACCGGGAGCGCTTGCAGAAAAGCGAGTCATGCAATGGAAGAAGTCCAGCTACGAACATCGAGTGAGAGAACAGGTTGCTGCACCAGATGCAGTGCCATAGCAAAGAGTTGCAGGCGTAATGCTTCTGGAATAAACGGGTAAAAGATAGGTGAAGCGACTGCGGTAGCACGCATAGCAAGATGGGGTCCAAGTGTTGTCAGTATCCCATCGTCCCGCGAATGAGAAAGATAGGTCTCCAGGAATAGTGTCAGGAGCTGTCTCCCCGCACTTTGCGCTAGATTTCCTTCGCGAATACCAAGAAACAGATAATTCATGGCCATAGAGCCAACATCCACAGCTGGATCATCCCAGGCCGACCTGCTTCGATCAATCACAGAGAAATCATCTCCTGAGCGGAACAGGATATTCCAGGGATGGAAGTCACCATGGGTTTGGCTGAGAGGTCTCGGCGCTTGCGCAATCTGCCATACTCGCTCCAGGCATTGCTTTTGTAACGCGAGTAATATGTCAAAATGTCGCCGCTTAAAATCAGCTGGAAAGGCCTCTATCAGCCCCATAATGCCTTCTCCTCCACCAATTAACTCACGTAGCGCTCGTGTGTATCTTATTGGATCGAGCTTCTTCTCTTGATGAAGCTCGCTTAAATACAAGGCAAGTGCCCTGGCCCGCAGGTTATCTTGTTCGGTAAGCTGATGTCGATCCAGGATAGCGGCCAGGTCCTCATAGTAGCCCCGACCCTCCACGAACTCCTCTATAAGAAAGTAATCCTGGCTTTGCGCCATTGAGACCCACTGGCCATCGTATCGAATAAATCCTACATCCAGCGCGTTTGGATGTCTGGGTAGAGCCGTGTAGGCACTATAACACCAGAGGAGATGTCTGGCCCGGTCCGCAGGCTCATCCAGGCCAAATCCTTTTGCAATGACTTTCTTAATGACTATTTGCTGTTCCTGATTTGTGCTATCTCGCACAAGTGCAAAGTAAACTTCGGAGAAATTCTCTGCTCTGAATGCTGAAGCACTGGCTGGTTGTAACGATAGAACTTCGAGGGTTGGATCAAGTACTTCCCGGAGGTATCTTTGCAGGCTATCGAGATGCATTGTTTACTCCTTACAACAGCAGAAATAGACTACACCTTCAGAGAAGGAAGAGATGCACCAGGAGGCAGGAAACGGTAATCTATCTCTAATCTTCCCTCCCGCATGAGGTGTGCAAGCAAAGGATTTCTCCGACAGAATTCCGCAGTGATCGAATGCTTTAGCTCGTTTATGCGGTCGGGGTATAATTCGGGCACGTAACTGGTAATTATTTCAAAATGAATTACCTGTTTGCCATCCTCTGAATGTTGAAGTGTATAGCGCACCGGCAGAGAGAGAGTCAGCCGCGTAAACTCGGAGTCCAAAAACCAGAGTCTCTTTAAGGAATGATGATCGACGGGACGATAGAGATCGGGCAACCACCCAAAAATATCTTGCACATCAAAGGGTAAAATCAAAGGGGTAATCTGCTCGTTCTCTTTGAGAAGCAGACTCTGGAACATGCGCCCCTTTAATTTGAAAGTTACATCATCATTGTCCGATTTAGGACCACGATAGACCAGATCACCTGTCCAGTAGCGCAAGAGTAATTGTCGCTGTGCAAATGGATAAAGACTTGTAAGCACCAGAACACCCAGACCTGTCTCAAGCGGTTCCAGAGTAATGGGATGAACAACCTCAGGAATAGAGATTGGCAGCACAAAATGCTGATACCCCGGATGTTCACTCATGATCGTCCCATTCACAGCAAACTCAGAACGGCGGTAAGAATCTGTAATCAGGGCGTTCCAATGTCCCTCAAGAAATGTGCGTATATTTTCACTGAGATATCGTCCGGTTAAAGCGACCTTATTGATATGATAATCACCCGGCTTCAGGCCATTTTGGAGAAGATACACCGTAAAATAATAGAATGAAGTGATATTGGCACGAATAACGGTAATTCTCGACTGCACCCCTGGCTGATGAAACTCGGTCGTCAGTAATTGAGTGAGCCAATAATAGTGACTCTCCCTTGAAATTGGAGCCTGGATAACGTTTGCACTCCGCGTCCCATTGCCCTGAGAGATGCCATGAAAGTCCTCACTCAATTCAAGAATAAGCGGCATATCCTGGGTATCCTGTTTAGTGCGCCTGTTAGCCAGTTCCCAGCATTTTCTGATCTCATGCAATTCTGCAACGCTACGCCTGAGCATCAGACCTATTTTAGAGGTCGTTCCCGTTGTAAACGTGAGCACATCTTCCACCTGTGAATTCCATATCAGATCGCTTTGCCTATCAATAAGCGTTTGTTTATCGAGAAATGGAAGATGCCTGAGATCTCCGATCGTCGTAATATCTTTATAGGTTGAGCCTATTGTCTCTTCATAGTACGGAAAGTGATTTACAGCAAATTCTAACGTGCCAGGGAGCAGACTATTTCTGATTTTTGTTACTTGATCTGCCAGGGTCATTGAGAGTTCTCCTTATCCAGAATCAGCCAGAACACAACTCTTGATGCCAGTTCCACACAAATAAGGACATCAAGAGCCACGCGTCAATAAAAGACTATTGCTATCTCTCACCAGAGGCCCAAGCCGGGTCAGTTCCTCAATAGTAGCATGCGGATGGATTGTCTCTGACACATCTCGGATAAACTGCACCGTTTGTACCGTCCAGCAGTGCAAAGCCTGAGCAGGAGCAATGTCGTTTAGCAGTTCATCACCTACCACAAGAGTGGTAGCAGGGTCGGCATTTAAAAGGTGCAGAGCAGTTTCGAAGATTCTCGTATCTGGCTTGGAATAGCCCACCTCTTGAGAGAATATACAGCCAGCGAAAAAGGGAAGTAGACCAAGGTACTGTAAATTTTGCCGTATCATGTGAGGCGGGAAAAATCCATTAGAAACGAGACCTAATTGAAATCCCTGCTTTTGCAGGATCTGCAATAAATTAATCGCTCCAGGTGCTGCCTGCACCAGAGTACACAAACTTCTATACTTTGACTGAGCAAACGTATTTACCCAATCCATAGAGGCAGCCAATCCATTGTGCGCCAGCGTATCTGCAACAATGACCTCCAGGGTTGCTTGCGTGAGTTCTTGCTTGATACGTGCGTTTTGTATCTGCTGCATAAGCAAGAGATCCATCTTTGACACTACATCCTGGAGGTCTAGATCATAAGATTGCGCGAGTTCAGCATAAAAAGGCAGATCCGCTTCTTTGAAGAAGCGTATAATTTGCTCGTCATCTGGAAAGTAAGCTAATGTATTGTTGTAGTCAAACAGAATAGTACGTAGCTTTAGCACGTCAACTCAGTCCTTTATGTAAACTTGGAAGCACGCGCGTGGTATAAGTTATCTGCTGAACCAGCTCAGACTCCCGGACATGACTCTAAGGGCAACCAGAACAACGTTCAGGGTGCCTACCAGAGAGCCTGGCTGGACGCTAGGAAGACGTGCGAATACTAGAGAACCTCACTTGCGAATTCAGCTGAGTTTTCTGGAAGTAACGCTGCCCATTCTATAAGCAATTGTTCAAGCATACTTAACTATTCCCTCCTTTCCTTCTTTGTACGAATAAAGCATAAAGAATTAGAATGTGTTTGTCAATGACAAGAAATCATGCCCTTCTTTTTTAACCGCACGTGCATCTTTTCAATGCTTATAACAATTTCAATTTATGATTTCGCTATGTATTCTACTGGTTACATTATTTCAATCGTTTCGCTTACATATATAACAATCTCTACTTAATCATGAGATACTATTTAGAGTACCCTTTACTAGGAAAAAAGCATTTGACACATTTTTTC
>DAOTTL010000287.1:0-4024 GCA_034438135.1 Ktedonobacteraceae bacterium
GCTCTCCTCCACCAACATTGGCGGTAAAGAGCAGGAGACCGTTGACGACTGTTGCGGGCGAGTCCGCAAGCACACCCACGTTAAGTCCCCAGGTTGCTCCTCCCAATGTCTTAAAGGCGTTCATACAGGCCTTGCCTCCAACAGAGACTCCACCATTGGCAACCGTCGGTGCGGCTGCTTTATACAGTGGCCCACATGCAGCGGGAAAGGCCCAGTTGATGGCACCTGTCGCAGCGTTCAGCGCAAACAATCTTCCAGTAGTTGCAGAAACAGCATAAACCTGGTTTGGTGCTTTCGGAAAATCGACTGCTGGTTTGCCCAGAACTGGTTCGCCAGCGATCGGGCGATTCCATACAACGGCGAAACCGGGAATGGCGAGGCTGATCACGCCGACTCCAGGGTTACTACATCCAACAAAAACCTTTCCACCGGCCACTGCTGGCGCGGTTAAGGTTCCAGGGAATAGGGGACTTACTCCCACCACAGCTCCGTTAGCCCCGTTGAGGCCAACAACATCACTCTGGTTTGGATTGACCTGTGCACTTACCACAAGGGTGTTCCCAGAGAGAGACGGGGAGGAGATGGCAGTTCCAATAACGGGACTTGCCCACATAACTGCACAGTTTCCAGGATTGATCCCGAAGACGACTCCATTATCTCTGCTGACAACAATAGTATTGCCGAAGCCAAGTGGAGTGGTGGAGATTGGTCCACCTAACGCAATGGTGCAAATCAGACCGCCCGCAGGATTTAGGGCGTAAAAATTACCATTCTGAGAACCAAAGTAGATGTTTCCTAAGAAAACGGTGGCGGATCCGACAACGGGACCAGGGGTTGCAAACCCCCAGGCAAGTGCTCCTGTCGCGAGCGAAAAGGCGACCAGGGAATTGCCCTGACCAACATATCCCCTGACGTTATCCGTCGAGATACCTTCACGTGGAGCAATGGGCAATGCAAGTGGACTCACCCAGTTCAAGGGTGGAACAACGGCTGGCGAGATGACACATTCAAATGGATTGTAGCTGCTGCGCCCTGTATCAAAGCCAAATGTAGGGTAACCGGCGATGGGTGGACAGGCTGCATACGCTTTGGGGTTGGCACTGTTCAAGCTTGTAATGGCGAGACCGGCCAGTAGCAGAATGGGGACTACGACAAACCTGATGAGATACTTCATAGTTTTCACGTTTTGTTTCCTCCTTGAATACTCCATCTTTAAGCGATGCTTCGGTGTGCCACTCTCTCATCCTAAGGAGTGGGCTTTTCCTCGACTGCATTCCTCCTTTCACGCTTGCCATAAGCATTTTTACTGCCAGGATTGAATTGACCCTGGCTCTCTTTTCTCAAGAGCAGATGCACTAGCAAACTTGAAACTTATTAAAGTATACCGTAGGCAACACGATATTTCAATGCTAATATATGTGATGATAGGGGTTATCTATTTTGATTTCCTTTTTTGTGTAAAAGGGTGGGCGGGGAAAGAAACGACTTTTGCAAAATCCTGTTTGCCCATAGGCAGTAAATTGGTAATCAAACCAAAATAGATTACAATATGATTCGACAGGTATCTGTATAGAAATAGTTCGACACTGCCAACATACGATGATGGATCGCAACTACTCAGGTGCCCTCTGCTTGCCGCCTGCGGCGGCAAATAAAAAAAGGCATGTCGAGCAAAACGGGCGGGATATCCCGCCCGTTTTGCTCGACATGCCTTTTTCCTCTGTAGGGTGGGGCGGTTTCAGCAGGGCAGCTGAGTAGTTACGAGGGATGACTCATAACTACCAATTGTCGGTTGTGGGGAATTCCTCAGCTCACCGCTTTCTTCACAAGCTCAGCAATCTCAGCCTCTTCTGTAGCAGTTAACTCCTTCAACGCGAAGGAGACCGGCCACATGGAGCCATCGTCGAGGTTCGCCGGGTCGCTGAAGCCGAGTGTCGCGTACCTCGTGTTGAACTTCTGTGCGCTCTGGAAGAAGCAGACGATCTTGCCGTCTTTTGCATACGCGGGCATCCCGTACCAGGTTTTCGGCGAGAGGACTGGCGCGTTGGCTTTGATGATCTCATGGAGCCGCGTGGCCATGGAGCGTTCTGGTTCCGGCATCTCGGCGATCTTTGCGAGCACGTCTCTTTCCCCTTCTCCCTTGTTCTTGCTGGCGCGTGCTTCCGCCTTCTGCTCTTTGACGCGCTCCTTCATCGCGGATCGTTCCTCATCTGTGAATCCCCGGGACTTCTTGTCGATTGCGGTGGTGCTAGTGGCGGACTCCTGCGGGTCTTTCTTTTCAGTCTGGCTCATAAAAATCTCCTTGTATATATTGACTTGTATATTGACCTGGCCTGGAAAACTCGCCGCAGTTCGACTGCGGAGAGTTCTGGTTCAGTAAGCGCAAAATCTTGCCAGGACTGTTTCATGCATGCTCCTGATTTTTCTGCTCAACTTGGCATCAACCGGCGCGACACCTTGCATGATCTAGTTTTGCGCCGATGTGCCCGGCGGCACGCGTCTGAACAGTTCTGATCTACTCCCTGTCTGTTGGGAGTGGCTGCCCGCTCCCACGGTTGGTCACTGCGATTATGGCAATGATGATCGCGCTGCGCGATAGCGGAGGCGACTAGGACTGAACCATCTGCCACACGTTGCCATCGGGATCACGGAGGTCAAACCACTTGACACCAGAACCCGGACCATACAGGTCATCTTTCACGTCGTTGACCTTGACACCCTTTGCTTTGAGTTCGTTGTATGCCGCTTCAATGTTGGAAGTCGAGAGGTAGAGCCTCATCGTGCCAGGTCGCATATTTCCATGCAACGTCGATAGCGTCAGCGAAGCTCCTCCTCCTGGGAGCGAAAGCGTGACCCAGTGCTGATCGCCTTCTCCGTAGTCTGTGATGATCTGAAACCCCAATTGCTCCGCGTAGAACTCTTTAGCCTTCGCCATATCGGTGACTGCCATCATCACCATAAGAATTTTTTCATCAGCCATTGTCATAACCTGCCTTTCACATATCGTAACATAGCGTGTCTTGTATCCTTCTCGCGCTTTTCCGCTGACGCGCTGTTCAGTGACCGTCCCCTGTCTCGTTCGGCACCTCGCTCGTTTCAAGCGAGAGCAGGGTCAGACCGAGACGGATGATCTGGAGGAGCACTCCATGTAGCGCGGCCTGATCCGGCAGCGTTCCCGAAAGCCGCGTCGTCCCGGTCGCCAACTGCTCAATGCAGAGTCCGCCAAAGCGGTCTTGCCAGGATGGGCTCAGGTGTCCCTGGACATGTATCGCGTAGTACATTTGCCTTCTCCGTATTTCGCGCGTTTCACTGTCTCTGCGCCGTGCTCGGAAGGAAGATCACCATTCCTGAACACCGCGTCTACGACAAGCATAGCAGAACGCGAGCCATTCCACAGTCGTCAAAAGGATGCCAAAGGGAGTAGTTATATGAGGAGAAAGGCCACCTGTTGGGAGGAATCGAGTTAGAGCAGTGAGAGGGCACGTGCCCGGCTAATCGCCTGCACGCGGCTAGAGGCTTGTAGCTTGCCGAGCAGGTTGCTGACGTGTTTTTTGACGGTGGGTAGCTCGATCACCAGGGTCTGGGCGATCTCTTGATTGGAGGCTCCGGTGGCCAGCAGGCGCAAGACTTCCTGCTCACGCCGGGTCAGGGAAGCAGTCGGCGCGGAGAAAACAGCCGTTGCCTGCTGAGTAGAGGGAAGAGCGGACCTGGGAGGGGGTGCTGTCGGGGATGGGTCTGCGCTTTGCCGCTCCTGCTCGAAAACGGTCAGCAGCTTTGAGATGGAGGCTCCGGTGGAGAGAGCCCACTCATGCTGCTGGGAGTGCGGAGTGAGCAGTGCCTCAAGTGCCTGACGCATTGGTTCGCCTTCATCCAGGTATACGCGCAGGTAGCCCTCTGGTTCGGTCAAGGCAAACAGACGCGTCGCGACCTCGCGAGCTTGCTCGTTCTGGCCTGTGTGGTGCAGTGCCACTATGTACTGGGCCAGATATGTGAGAGTGATCCTGCTGTTGACCGAACGACCCGG
>DAOTTL010000288.1:0-3519 GCA_034438135.1 Ktedonobacteraceae bacterium
AGAGAACTGCGATCTTCTTCTCACGCGCTTGATATGCTCACGTTGGTCCCGGTAGATGAGAGTCGGAAACGGCGCTACTCGTATAGTTCCTATCTTCAGGCCCGTGCCTGGTTCGAGAGTGGAGAATTGCCGATGGCAACGCAAACAGCACTCGACGCATTGACAGTTGCCGGTCCCATTCACTCTCAGCTCAGGATTGATCGCATCCATGAACTTTATCAGGATCTGAAAGAGACGCCCTATGGCAAAACGCCAGAGGTAGCGGAGCTGGGAGCAGAACTCCTGCGCAACCAGAATCCCGGTCTGTTTCTCTAATCTATTGGATCGAACAATATTTATAAAAAGAGCTTCGCCTTCGATGCTTCTGTTATCTTAACTTGCTCAAAGCTTTGCTCTAGCCGCCTGGCAGTTATAGCGATAATCCCTATTATCAGGGGAGATATCAGCTACGCTCGGTGCAATTGGGACGTGCACTCCCAGGAAACACTCCCTCATAAAACGCTCTCCCATATTGCACAACGCTGGGAGGAATCGTTCTGTTCCAACGTGCGAATAAGCATCTGAGAAGAAGGCGAGAGCGAACCGCGCGTTCTCAAAAGACAAAGCTATTGCCATAGATTATTTCTCTCACGCTCCAACAAATTTGCTGAGCTGAATCGTAGAGGCACTATTTTTCACAGAACCTTTCTCTCCTTTCCAAAAGCCAGCGTGTCTAACTCCATATACAGCGGGACGATTCCTATGTTTTGGTTTCTCCCTACAACTTCATGAAAAGATTCATTCGCTCTCTTCGTCGCTTTTCTGCTTCCATGGTGATATACTTCAATAAAAGTGCGTGAAGAGAGAAACGCCAGAAGGAGAGATAAAAAAGATATGCCTTCGCTTGCTTCTTCTCCACCGCTCCACCCTGACATCAAGCGCGAACTCAAGCAGCAGCTCCTTGCCCTGTCAGCCAGACGTTTTGAGTTCTTTGCAGGAGATTTCCTCGTCTATGTCGGGCTAGAGGCAGTCTCGGTGACCCGTTATATCGGAGATGGCGGGATTGACGCCAGTGGGGACCTGGTCACTGGACCCTTTCGTATTCCCGTTGGGATACAGGTGAAGCGACACCGAAACAATGTCCAACGTCCTGATATCGACCGGTTTATTGGCGCATTATCGAAGCGATTTTCCGAAGGATTGTTTCTCACCACAGCACACTATGCTCCTGCGGCGCTTCAAAAGGCTGCGACATCCATTCCTCGTATCCTCACACTCGATGGCGATCAAGTGGTCTCTGTCATGGTTGAACATCACCTTGGACTGAAGCTCTCGCAATTCAAGGCACCACACCTGGAAATTGACCCGGACTATTTTGCTGCGTTCGAGGCTATGAGAACCCTCCTTGCTGGTCAGGTCAGAGAAGCTTCGCCAGAGTATACCATCGGCTCTTCTGGTCTGGATGCACATGAATCACAGGAAGGGCAGACGATTGATCTGCGGCCTGAGCAAGACCTCATTTCATTGAATGCCTTAGGCTATGCGTTACGAACCGATCCGACACGTGTGCGACGGTGGGTAGAAAACGACACCCTGCATCCTGATGCGACTCAACTCTCTGGCGAGCGCAGGAGCTACTACTTTCGGCGGGATCGGATCGCGGCCCTCAGAGTCCAGCATGGGTTGGAGAATATTCCTGCCTCCAGTGAAGAATGGAAACAGGAGTTTCTGGACTTTGCCAAAAGTCGCAATTTATCAAGATCATACAAACCTGTCATGCTCAAAGCGTTCTTCAAACTGGTTGATCGTGAGGGCAAAGTCCCAATGGCCCATCTGGTCAGGGAATTTCGCGCCTACTATATCGAGCAAGAAGAAGCAGGCGAGCCTTTAGAACGCCATCGATCGCTCATGGCATCTCCGACAGAAGCCAGTGACCAGGACATCAAATCCCTCATCGTGACCAATCCGCTGGAGCGATTTCTGATCAAAAACTTTTTTCTCTCTGCTCCCGATGAAGGAGTGCTGCAAATGGCTCCGCAACTGTGGCGAGCGTTACTTCATTACGAGGTACAAGATGTGCTGACAAGTGTCGATGAACAAATCCACTACTACCTCATTCGGCAAAAAGAAAAGAAGTAAGGAAGTCCCCCATCCAGGAATAAAAACGAAATGCAAAACAACTCCCAAGGTGCGTATCATACAATAAAAGTATTGAGAGGTTGACAAATTGAAGGTTCTCTGTGGAGTTTGAGTTATGTTGGGAGCGTCGTTAAAGTTTCTTAGTCTTGCCGTGCTCAGCTTTCTTCACCAGAGACAAAATGAATATGTTCGCACATGTGTTGATTTGCCCTTTCACGGTGAATAGTGTCAACTTACTTACAGAAGCATTGTGATTGCTGAGATTGTAAGAAGACAAATAACAAGAGATAGTGAGAAGCAAGAAAAGATTAGCCACTGTTATATAACTCACATAGCCTCAGCTATCTCACTCCATTGCTGAAGGCCATGTAAATCGAAAGCTTGTCAGAAACAATAAGTGGTTTTATATATCTTTCCCCATACACCGACCACACACATACCGCTCCTCATCCTCCTCCCATCTCCACATGGTTGATCCACAACAATACGACGCCCGCGCCGGCGGAGGATAGGGTCCTATCGACACACCTGGCGCATCATACAAAGCATCAGAACCAGCACATTCTGTCTCTTGTACAGGCGACTCAAGGGTAAAAAGCACTGTTGGAGAGGGAACTTCCGCGACGCTCAATGCTTCCTGAGTTGGAATGATCGCCGATTGGAGCAGCAATGTCTGATAGTGCGCCTTGCCCGCTGAAGTCAGAATCTCTTGAACCCACGCGGGAGGTGCGACCCCCTGTTGTGCCGCAGACTCCAAGGAGGCACGGGCCTCGGCGACCAGTTCACGAGCAGCCTGACGCATGATGGCTGCCTTCTCCTGCCCACTGATCCTGCTCACCAATTCCAGGGCATCTCCTCCATCCTGCGTGCCGTCGCCGCGCCTGGCACTGGCTCCAAAATCAACCCAACCCTCCCCATCTTTCGTATACCCCACGCTGGCCGTTCGTTCTCCACGCCAGCCTGCCAGCCCCATCCCATTGCGCTCAGGTGGAAGCAGTGCTTCGATGGGATGCCGCTCGTTGTACCACGCTGCGAGTTGCTGAGGCGTGAACTGAAACCAGAAGTGCTTGTCGCCGTGGTTCTCAGATTGCCGCTGCCAACGAGCATCTATATGCGCCTGGTCATCGCGCAGTGAAACGTCACTCGTGTCTTTGTTCGTCTTTCGTTTGCTTGTGCTCTGTGGCGGTTCTGGCTCAGGGTCAGGCGGATAGACTGGAACAATGATCGCCTGAGTCTGGTACAAGAGCAATGCACGAGCGGCCTCCTGGCGAGTCTCGGCAAGCAGCCCACCAATGGCGTCATACAGCTTGCACTGCTGGCTGAAGCCTGGCTTGACATACCGCCCACCAGGAAGACGCACCTTGTGATTGCCAGCACCGGGCCAGTATTCTTTAATCGTTT
>DAOTTL010000289.1:0-8232 GCA_034438135.1 Ktedonobacteraceae bacterium
TAATCAAGGCTATCCTTATAATCAGAGTGGCTTTAACCAGGGCGGTGGCGGCATAAATCCGCTGGCTGCCGGTGGTCTGGGCGCTGCCGCAGGTGGCTTTTTGGGATATGAACTGGGTAAAGAAGAGGGGCGGCGTGAAGAGGATCGAAATTATGGGGATGGCGGTAATTTTGGCGGAGGCGGAGGCGGTAATTTTGGTAATGGGGGTGGTGGTGACTTCGGAGGTGGAGGAGATTTTGGCAATGGAGGTGGAGGAGATTTTGGTGGCGGTGGAGGCTTCGGAGGTGGTGGGGGCTTTGGCGGAGGAGGCGGAGGAGATTTCGGGAGCGGTGGTGGCGGTGGTAACTCCGGCGGAGGCGGCAACTTCTAGCCAGAGACATTCTTCATCCCTACCTTTTCTGCGGCTTTGCAAGCCGCAGAAAAGGTAGGGATGACTTATAAAGAAGCTTTCTGATTAGCTTATTACTGATCCGACGAGATTGGCATCTGGATGCGACGGTTGCTGCGTCGGCGCGTAATCTCAACGACGTGCAGGCGTCCGACAGCCCTGTCCAGCGCCGCGTTAAAGGTTTCGCGTTCGCCTCTATCCTGTACCTCGTTCAGGTGCTCCTGCGCACGTTGGCGTGCCTCCTGTGCGCGATTCTCATCGATGTCCTCTGCATGTTCAGCTGCATCGGCAAGTACCGTTACAGTATTCTCATAGACCTCCAGGAAGCCTCCTGAGATAAAGAGATCATCTTCGGCCCCTTGTAGCTTGATGCGCATCTCACCGGTTTTTAGGGCCGTGAGCAGGGCTGCGTGATGAGGAAGAATACCCAATTCTCCCTCGCTGCCGGGTGCCACGACCTCTTCAGCCTCTCCCCGGTAGATCTCGCGTTCGCCAGTGACTATTGCGACCTGCATAGTGGACATGGCGTTTACTCCTTCTGCTGATCTTGATCATAGGCCTCTATGACATCCTCGATCGCGCCTTTGGTAAAGAAGTAGCTTTCGCCTATGTGATCGTGTTTGCCATCGATCACCTCTTTGAAGCTGCGTATCGTGTCCTTCAGGGATACATATTTGCCCTCCAGACCCGTAAAGGCCTGGGCGACGGTGAATGGCTGTGAGAAGAAGCGCTCGATTTTGCGTGCTCGTCCTACGGTCACTTTGTCGTCGTCTGAAAGTTCATCGATGCCCAGGATGGAGATAATATCCTGTAGCTCTCTATAGCGCTGTAAGATGCGTTGGACGGCACGGGCCAGGTCATAATGCTCCTGTCCCACCACGTTGGGATCAAGAATACGACTGGTTGAGGCCAGCGGGTCAATAGCGGGATAGATACCTTTTTCGGCGATAGAGCGTTCCAGAATAATCGTCGAGTCCAGGTGGGCAAAGGTTGTTGCCGGAGCGGGATCGGTATAGTCGTCGGCGGGCACGAAGACCGCCTGCATCGAGGTGACCGAGCCACGCTTGGTCGAGGTAATGCGCTCTTGTAAGGCACCCATTTCTTCAGCCAGGTTAGGCTGATAGCCTACAGCAGAGGGCATACGACCGAGCAGGGCCGAGACCTCTGAACCGGCCTGGGTGAAGCGGAAGATGTTGTCGATGAAGAGCAGTACATCTTTGCCCTCTTCGTCGCGGAAATATTCCGCGATTGTCAGACCGCTCAGCGCGACCCGCAGGCGGGAACCGGGAGGTTCGTTCATCTGACCGAAGACCATGGCCAGACGGTCGATGACTTTGGCCTCTTGCATCTCATGATAGAGGTCGTTTCCCTCGCGGGTGCGCTCTCCTACGCCTGCGAAGACGCTATAGCCGCCGTGTCCCTTGGCGATATTGTTAATGAGTTCCTGAATGATAACCGTCTTGCCGACGCCAGCACCACCGAAGGTTCCAATTTTTCCACCTTTGACGAAGGGACAGATCAGGTCGATAACTTTGATGCCTGTCTCAAAGATCTCGATGCCCGACGCCTGTTCCTCCAGGGTAGGAGCCTCGCGGTGAATGGGCATACGAGGAGCATCCGGCACGTCCTCTTTATTATCGACGGGTTCACCGAGCACATTAAAGATGCGGCCCAGTGTAAGAGGTCCTACGGGCACACTGATGGGAGCGCCGGTATCAGTGACCTCGATTCCTCGCCGCATGCCATCAGTTGGTCCCATCGCGATGCAGCGAACCCAGTTATTGCCAAGGTGCTGTTCAACTTCCAACGTGAGATACTTCTCATTGTCTGCTTCCAGATAGACGTGGAGTGCATTGTAAATTTCAGGCAGTTGATCTTGGGGAAACTCAACGTCTACAACGGCCCCCAGGACCTGCGCGACCGTACCCTTCGTGCCTACACTTGTGGCCATATATCGTTTTCTCCTGCTTTGGACGACCGAACTGGTCGTCCCTGTCTGTGTGTTTATCCTAGAGCCTCGGCACCAGAGACAACTTCCAGGATCTGGGTTGTAATGGCTGCCTGGCGTGCTTTGTTATAGGTAAGTTTGAGATCGTCGAGCAAATCTTTGGCGCTATCGGTCGCGTTTTTCATGGCGATCATTTGCGCGGAATACTGACTGGCTAGCGATTCGAGCAACGCCTGGTAAACCTGTAGATCTACGTACCGCGGTAGGAGGGCCTCGAACAGGCTCTGTGGATCGGGTTCATAGATATACTCGACATTCTTTTTCTCGTCGTTCTCTTCCTCTTTAGGAGGTTCCACCGGCAGAAGCTGAATCGTCGTCGGGGTTTGCGTCACTGTATTCACAAACTTTGCGTATGTCAGGTAAACAGCATCTACTTCGCCTTTGAGAAAGGCGTCGACTGCTACCTGGGCCATTGCCGCGGCATCGTTCAGCGTTGGTGCGTTGCCATAGTTAATAAACTCGGCTAACAGATTAAAGGGACTGCGCGTAATGAAATCGCGCCCTTTACGGCCTACGGCGACAAAATCGAAGCGTTCACTCTCCTGTCCGGTTGAGGAGAAGAGCGAATCTTGGAGTTCCCTGACCGAGCTGAGCGCCTTACGATTGATATTACTGGGCAATGCGCCACAGAGACCGCGGTCGGGCGAGATAAGTATATAGCCAACTTTGTTGACCGGACGCGAGGTCATCAACGCGGCTCCGCTCCCGACCTCCTCGCTGGCCGCACGTGCCAGGCGAGAGACCATGCCACGTAACTGCTCGGCGTAAGGGCGAGACTGTTGAACACGTTCCTGGGCGCGGCGCATTCTACTGCTTGCGACCATTTGCATGGCCTTCGTAATCTGTCCGATATTTTTGATCGCGCCAATGCGCCGCCTGATTTCACGAGTTGAGGCCATCTATCAGTCTCCTAGCTTGGTCCGGTTGTCTGCTTGAACTCTTCGATGGCCCCCTTCAGATTTCCCAGCAGTTCTTTGGACATGGTATTGCGAGCGTTCACCGATTTTTCAACCATCTCTTGCCCGATCTCAGGGTGAGTTGTATCCATGAAACGGTAGAACTGCGTTTCCCATGCTGAAATTTTTTCCAGGGGCACATCATCCAGGTGGCCATTGGTTGCTGCGTAGATGATCATGACCTGTTTTTCAACTGGAACTGGCTGGTACTGGGGCTGCTTGAGAATCTCCATCAGACGGCGACCGCGATCGATCCGAGAACGGGTATTTTTGTCCAGATCTGAAGAAAACTGGGCAAAGGCGGCCAGATCACGGAACTGTGCGAGGTCAAGTTTCAGGGTTCCCACGACCTGGCGCATGGCACGAGTCTGAGCGTTACTTCCCACACGCGAAACCGAGAGACCGGTACTCAGCGCGGGCCGTTGACCAGAGTTAAACAGGTCGGTCTCCAGGAAGATCTGTCCATCGGTGATCGAGATCACGTTTGTGGGAATGTAGGCCGAAATGTCATTGGCTTTGGTTTCAATGACCGGCAGGGCTGTCAGAGATCCGCCGCCGTAATCCTCGTTCAGACGTGCAGCTCGCTCTAACAGGCGTGAGTGCAGATAGAACACATCGCCTGGATACGCCTCGCGGCCAGGGGGGCGGCGAATAATCAGCGAGATGTTACGATATGCCTCAGCATGTTTGGTCAGGTCATCGTAAATGATCAGTGCATCGCGTCCAGACTCCATGAACTCCTCTCCTATCGCGCAACCGGAATAGGGAGCGAGATATTTCAGAGGGGCTGAGTCGGAGGCGCTGGCCGTAACGATCGTCGTATACTCCATCGCGCCCCGCTCTTCTAGCAATTCGTGCGTTCGAGCGACGGAAGAGTTTTTTTGGCCGATCGCCACATAGATACAGAGCAGATTCTTCCCCTTCTGGTTCAGAATAGTATCGATGGCGATAGCCGTTTTGCCAGTCTGACGGTCTCCAATGATCAACTCACGTTGACCGCGACCAATAGGGATAATGCTGTCAATGGCTTTAATGCCTGTCTGGACAGGTGTATTCACCGATTGACGGGTGATTACACCGGGAGCCACGCGCTCGACTGGACGAGTCTTATCGGTCACGATCGGACCTTTATCGTCAAGTGGTTCACCGAGGGCGTTAACCACGCGCCCGATCAGGGCGTCACCCACGGGAACCGAGATAACGCGTCCAGTTGTGCGTACCTCGTCATCTTCACGAATATGTGTGTATTCACCCAGGATTGGGCAGGCTACCGACTCTTCTTCCAGATTGAATGCCAGACCCATTGTGCCAGTGCGAGTGAACTCTACCAGTTCCAGATATTTCACATCTTGCAGGCCATAGACACGAGCGATACCGTCCTGCACCGTGATTACAGTGCCGACACTTGCGGTAGAGGTCTCGCTTCCTCCAAAGCCTGCGATGTTTTTTTCTATGATGGCACTGATTTCATCAGCCCAAGATGCCATCGTCGTCCTGCCTTTCCGAATTGTAGGAGTATGGATGGATGGTAGTGTGTATTACCTCTCCACCACGCGAGCCTACTGTATGCTAACTACTGCGATATCTCTCATTATGGATTGTCGTGACCCCCTCCTCAACACGTTCCAAAAAGGGTTTTTCGAGGGCACCAGTGTTAGTATTACCGTCACCCCTCCGCCGGTTCTGGGTGCTTTCTCACAGAGACAGCGATCCCGGCGGGGAAGACCCTGCGCTCTTTACCCACCAGTGTAAGGGAACTATTACATTTGAGCTTGAGGTTGATAGGCGGTCGTCTGATCATCTTGTGCCTCATCAAGTGGCTCGGTATGAATCGTGGCGATCCCATTCAGCAATTGGCGCTGGAGAACCTGTAGTTGCTGTTGGACGCTGCCGTCGATAACCTGATCGCCCACGCGTGCCACCACCCCTCCGAGAATCTCAGGTTTCACCCGTGTTTGCAATAGAATGTGTTTGCCTGTCCTCTGCTCAAGCGCTTGTTTGACAACAGCCTGTTGCGCGTCATCCATGGGTGAGGCTGTAGTTACTTCGGCGATCGCCTGATTATTGTAATCGAGAACCATGCGTTGCAACTCAGTTGCGATATTTGGCATTAACTCAACCAGCCCGCGCTGAACAATGAGCATGGCAAGATTGAGCGAGATTGGTAGGACTCTGCTGCTCAGTGACTCGCGCAAAGCGTTCTCTTTGCGCTGCAATGATACCTTTGGCTCGCGCAGGAGATACGCCAGCGTATGCTTCGAGAAAAGCTGAGCGATTCCCTGCACATCGTCAAGAGTTTGATCCAGTGTATGCTGTCTGAGCGCAAGTTCAAACATGGCTCCCGCGTAACGACGCGCTATCGCTCCTTTAAGCATTACTGTTCCTTTGTCTCGCTAGAGTGCACGAAGTTCTCCACCAGACGGCGGTTATCGTTCGTATCGACGGATCTACTAATCACCTTGCCTGCGGCACTGATTGAGAGATTAACTACAAGGCGGCTAAGTTCAGCGCGGGCGCGAGATGCTTCCTGCTGAATACGTGCCTCCTGTTGCTGGGTGATCTGCTCGGCATGAGCTTGAGCCTCTTCAGCGATACGCTGTGACTCTCTCTCTGCAACCTTTGTGGCTTGTGCAATAGTCTCCTGAGCCTGAATGCGTGCCTGACGCAGAAGTTCTTCGGCATTCGTCCTGGCCTCGGCCAGATCGCGCTCTGCCCGCTTAGCGTTTTCTACGCCCTCCTGAATCAGCGCACTCCGCTGATCCAGAATGCGTTGAATGACTGGAAAACCAAACCTTGCGAGAATGAGGAAGACAATTGCAAAGCTGACAATCTGGGAGACGAAGCCCCATAGGTTGACGCCGAAGCCATCGAGTAAGCTACCACCGGCAGCAGCGTCAGCTAAAATAAAAGAGAAAACCACCAGGGATGCCTCCTTTCCTCAGAGGAATAGTAGTCTATATGCCGCGATAAAGCATAGAGAACGGGTTTTTTTGTAATCACAGACAAACGGTACCTGATAACACCAGCTGTCTCCTCTACTGAAGGGAACAGCACATGGAACTTCTCTATGCTCATCGTGGAAATAGTCTACTTTAAGTGGCCGCTGAGTACGAAAGCGATAACCAGTGCGTAGATGGCGATAGCTTCTGCGAAAGCCAGTCCAATGAACATGTTTACCTGAATCAATGGAGCGGCCTCAGGGTTGCGTCCGATGGCGTTGAATGCCTGACCGGCAGCGATTCCAATTCCAATGCCTGGGCCAATAGCACCAAGACCAATTGCCAGAGCTACACCAATAATGTCCATGATAAAAACCTCCTTGAAGGAAAAAAACGTAAAACTAGTAAAATGTGATTTATGCAATCGCGGCGAGAAATCTTCAGACTCTCATCCTGACGAGTAGCAATCGTCGTAAATGTGCCTGTAAGGGCGAAGTGGACAGGACTCCCAATCCGAGACCCATGGGGCTTTTCTGCCGTGTTCCAATCGACCGCTAGTGGTTTAGAACTTTACCAGTACCTGGTCAGCAAAGAACCTGGCAAAAGGGAAGGGATGCCACTCTCTATAATGTGCGACTAATGGGCGGCAGCCAGGTCGCGTTCCCTGCTCTGCTCATATTCATCCTCAGTCTCTTTATCAAAATCCTCCTCATGTCCTGAAACGGCCATCTGCATGAAGACAAGCGTCAAGAGCGCGAACACCAGAGCTTGCACAAAGGCTACGAAAAGTTCTAGAGGGATAAAGATGATATTGCCGATGCCCACAGTGAGAAATCCAAAGACGGCCAGGACCGCGCCACCGGCAAAAATATTGCCGAAGAGACGGAAGGCAAATGAGAGGACACGCGAGAGCTCTGTCACGACTTCAATCAGTCCGACAAAGAACTCGATAGGTCCCGATATCCCATGGGTAAACAGTTCCTTGAACCTGAAATACTTCGATAGATGTGCACCAGCGCCAAGGGTTGTGAAGCCCATGACCTGGCAGGTGATGACTACGATCAGAGCCATTGCGAAGGTTAAGTTGAGATCGCTGGTGGGAGGACGAAACCAGGGGGTCAGCACATTGTATTGGTTGCTAGTGAGGAAATGGATCGGACCCAGGACAAGCGGATTAGCCGAAAGAACATCTCCATGGACCGTGCCAATTGTGTCGATTCCAGGTATTACGTCGAGCAGATTACAGAAAAGAATGAAAACGAATAGTGTAGCGACCAGCGGAAAAAATTTCCGCCCTCGCTCTTCGCCAGCTACCCCTTTAACCAGATTCTGAAGACTCTCTACACTCCACTCTGCAAAATTCTGAAATCCGTGTGGTACCTGGTCCTTTCGTCGGCGCATGAGAATTACGAACACGATCAGGAGCACAATCACGATCCAGGTACATAGGAGGGTATTTGTCACAGGGAGGCCAATCCCAGGAATGGTAAAAAGGACGTCTGGCTGGATGTTAATTTCGATGAGTTTCCAGAACACGCAGCATCCTCCAATAGGTTGGTCTGCTACCAATGTATAGTTCTGTTATAGGTGGGGTCCGTCTATCCTCTGTTCCAGGGTTAGAAGAAGCGTGCAAATAAACGGTAAGCGCCATATATGCCTATAATCAGGCCAAGCAGCAGCCCGAGCAGTAAAAATAAAGGTTGGTGACCCGTCCGGCCATCCAGGTAATTTCCGAGGTAGGAACCCAGAGCCAGGGGTATCGCTATTATAAATCCCAGTGCGCCCACCAGGCCTAGCGCTTCCCAAACAGAGGGCGGTGGTTTTTTGTTCATCCAGTTCATCCCGTCTGCTACTGTCTCTCGTTACTGTACCAATGAAATTATAACACAACGAGACAAAAGTTTGCAAAGGTCTATTGGGATAGCTTTCCATCGCAGGGAG
>DAOTTL010000290.1:0-17384 GCA_034438135.1 Ktedonobacteraceae bacterium
GCTGCTGGCAAACTCAGCCTTTTCTCCCTTTCTCGGGGAGGGGCAGCCTGTAGAGCAGGCCGAAAGCCTTTTCTCCTGCTTTTGCAAAAGCAGGCATGACTCATAGAAGATATGGCGGAGCATCCACCAGATATGAGTCATCCCAAACTTTTCTGCGGCTTGCAAAGCCGCTCCTCTCCCGAAAAAAAGAAGAAGCGAGCCTGTGTGCCGGGGCGCAAACCACACAGGCTCGCTTCTTCTTAAAGAAAGGGGGTGGAACGGCCTGCATAGCAGGCCAAAAGCCTTTTCTCCTGCTTTCGGAAAATCAGGCATGACTCATATTTTGCATGAGGTTACTTAAACCCAAGTCGTTCTGTAGATATATTCTCAGTTAGAAATATGCCTATGCTACAAACACGAATGAAAGAGCACAAAAGAAGGCACGCCACCCGCGAAACGTTTGCTACTCCGTGATTCGATCAGCAACGAGCAGGCCCCGTATGCTCCGACATATTCCCATGTCTGGCATCTGCGGGGTGGCATGCGTCTACATTACCCGCAATCCATCACAAGCCCAACAGCGACCCCCTATGCGAGGCTGTTGATCACTTCCTGAGCGCGGCTTAGAGCTTCGCGCCGCACATAGTAGTAGGCCCATAGCCCCTTTTTGCGACAATCCACCAGGCCCGCATCGCGCAGAATGCGCAGATGATGCGAAATAGTGGGCTGCTCTAAAGTGAAACTTTCAACAATCTCGAAGACGCATACTTCCCCTTCATAACGACTGAGTAAGCTCAAAATACGTAGACGTGTAGGATCTGCCAGTGCTTTTAAAAGGCGAGCCTGGCTGACCGCCTCATCTTCCGTAAGGGTAGGGACAAACTTGGGAACAACCCCTACTCCTGTCGGCGCTTGCCTGTGTTGTAAAACCCCTGCAATTGCTGAGCTTGCAGTTGCTGTGGTTGTTCGAGTCGAACTTATCTGATTCATTGATGTCATTACTTTCTCCTTACCATCTTCCCATCCGGTATCTTGTCAACGATTGGGTCTCTGGGGAGGACCTACATTCATTATACATAAGCATCCAAATTTAGGGGCTAGGCATATGCCGATCGATAATTTTTTAGGCTACAATGCTCTTATATAAACTATAGCTTCTCAAAATATGAAAAGAGCATATTCTATCTTAATATACTTTATAGTGTATATATGAGCAGTGTCTGATTTTTCTATGAATTGCAAAACCGCCCCTCACCCTCTCAAAAAAGGAGAAATGGATGAATTCGCCAGCAGCTTTGCTGCTGGCGAATTCATCCATTTCTCCTGAAGGTCTCGGCGGCTACGCCGCCAGAAAGAGCGTTCGCTCTTTTTTCTTTTTACATAGAGATCGTCGAAACAATTACTGTTTTTCCGGGTTGCGAATCTGGAGATGGAGTTCTCGCAATTGCTTTTCCTCGACAAGCGATGGAGCGTTCATGAGCAGATCTAGAGCGCTCTGTGTCTTCGGAAATGCTATAACTTCGCGAATGGTCTCCTCACCTGCCAGAAGCATGAGCAGTCGGTCGAGGCCCAGTGCTATACCACCGTGAGGAGGAGCTCCGTACTCAAAGGCCTCCAACATATGTCCGAATTGTTCCTGGATCTCAGCATCGTTTAATTTCATGAGCGAAAAGACTTTGTGCTGAATTTGAGCGACGTTGATACGTACGCTACCTCCGCCGATCTCATACCCGTTGCAGATAATATCATACTGTTTAGCGCGGATATTTAACGGGTCAGTGTCGAGCCGTTCCAGATGATTTTCGTCCATACCTGAGAAAGGATTATGTTCGGCGTCATAGCGCTCTAATTCGTCATCATAGTGCAAGAGAGGAAAATCTATGACCCAACAGAGGGCCATTTCATTGGGGTCGATGAGTTGCAGACGTTCACCCAGTTTGACACGCAAGCGAAAGAGCACGTCGTTACAAACTTTAGCAGTATCCGCGACAAAAAGACAGAGATCGCCAGCTTCTCCATGCATACGCGTTATAATAGCCTGGACCTCAGCGTCAGACATGAATTTTGTAAGGACCGATTTAACCTCTCCGTTTTCTGGGATGGTCAGGGAGACCAGTCCTTTTGCACCTAGTGAGCGTGCAAACTCATTCAAAGCTTCTATCTCTTTACGGCTATAGCCGCTGGCACCGGGTACCCTAAGACCCTTAACCAGTCCGTGGGCGGCCAGGGCATTCTGGAATACGCCAAAGGTGCCAGCGGTAGCCAGATCTGAAATCTCTACCAGGGGAAGGTCAAAACGCACATCGGGATGATCTGTCCCATAGCGGTCCATGGCATCCTTATAGGTTATGTGCGGAAAGGGCTGTTGTCTGATATGTTTGTCAGTGGTTTTACCGATAAGCTCGATCAAAAGCCCTTCGGTTAGCGCCATCACATCTTTTTCACTGACAAAGGACATCTCCACATCCAATTGAGTAAATTCCATCTGACGGTCAGAGCGTTGATCCTCATCGCGGAAGCAACGTGCGATCTGATAATAGCGGTCAAGACCAGAGACCATCAATAGCTGTTTGAGCTGCTGAGGAGATTGAGGGAGTGCATAAAATTCACCTGCATAGAGACGGCTGGGAACCAGGTAGTCCCGTGCGCCCTCAGGAGTACTTTTCATGAGTATAGGAGTCTCTATCTCCAGAAAATCCCGCTCGCTCAGATAATCGCGCATCAATTTCGTGACACGATGGCGTAAAACAATATTGTCGCGCATACGAGGCCGACGCAAGTCCAGGTAACGATACTTCAAACGCAAAGATTCATCTACGTTGATCTCGTCATTAATGGGAAAGGGTGTAGTTTTTGCGGGGTTGAGTACAACAATCTGCTCAGCCGCGATTTCGATTGCTCCAGTAGCGAGATTGGAGTTTTCCGTCCCTGCCAGGCGAGCGACCACTGTTCCAGTGATCTGTGTGACATACTCTGAGCGGAGTCCGGACGCGATGCGGTGGGCATCCAGAGATTGTTCAGGATCACAAATTACCTGCGTGAGTCCATAACGGTCGCGTATGTCCAGGAAGATAAGGCCACCATGGTCGCGTCGCCGATTGATCCAGCCTGCCAGAGTCACTCGTTGGCCCACATGCTCTTTGGTCAGTTCACCACATGTATGTGTGCGGTAATGCACCTCAAGGTCCACGATTTCATGCTCCTATTCTCTCTCATTAAGAAGGCTTCCTTCTTAAATACTTAATGATGTAAAAAGCAGCTATTTCGCCTTTCTTTCACCTGCAAGAAAGGCACGCCCCTGACATCTGGCAGGGGCGACGCAATTTGGGGAAAGGTTTTTGTTGATCTTACATTAAGAGGCGCAAACCTGCTGAGCGCTGGGGTTCACCACCATCAGGCTTTGATTATTCGCCGCATTCTGAGACAGAATATTGAGTGATGCTCCTTTGGGATCAGTTTCCGCGCTCTTGATCACCTTAAAATAAGTTGGTGAGACGTATTGTTGGGAAAGAGTGAAAGTCAGATTGCTTTCAGTCGTTCCCGTTACAGTGGCCGTGGGGGTTGAGCCGGGGCCGAAACTGCTACCCGCTGGCTGAACGGTTAGATCCAGCACGCGATGGTTTGCCGGATCTCCGATAAAGAGATGGACCGAGCCACTGTCTCCGACTTTGCCAGCGCTAATTGTAGCGGGGTTGGTGTTTGAAGGCATAGGTATAGTCAGTGAGCCGCTCCCTTTTTGTCCGCTTGGAGACGCAGTTGGCACGGGCATAGTAATGGTAAAGTTTTGAGCGCCAGCGGCCAGCGGCAATGCAATAGGCATATTGATCAAGGCCTGCGTTGGTGGTGTAGAGAGCGTTAGATCGGGTTTTATTTGTGAGCTCCAGATTGAGCCATCTGCCAGCAACAAGAAGAGTTGATTGCCGAAAGATGCGGTATCAATAACGCCGGCAGAAACTGAGATCGGTGTCTGTTTGACGCTACTGAACTTATTTTTGCCATCTACACTATAACTGAGAATCGTAACATTGTTGGGGGCGGCCTTTGAGAATAAAACCACATAGACATCCGAAGTCCCATTGGCAGCGGGCCAGGTGGTGATGAACGCAGGTGTTTTTCCGTCCGAAGTTGTAGGAATAGTTTGATTGGTAGCAATTTGTAGCGTATCATGTGCTCCAGAAGTGAGCAGAGTGATCGCGAAATTATCAGGTATACCATTGGTTATTTGCTGGCTCAGACCAAAGATCCGTTTTCCATCGCTCACTATACTGGTAAACTGTCCATTTTTCGCCGCAGTTGTGCTATTGCCAAGATTGCTTGTCGATACCAGATCATAGATCTTGCCGTCTTGACCCAACGCATAGTAGAGAACTGCGTCATTATTTTGCAACGAGGTCACATCCTGAATCAGTGTACCCGTGGTTCCCGTATTCAAATTATTGGGTGTAATATTTGCACATGGCAAGAGTGAAATTTTGGCGAGCTGATTATAGTTAGTGATAGCTATCTTTGTTTCGCTCACCAGTTGACTCTGGAGTGCTACCAGACGTGTGCTTGAGTTTGTATCCAGGGTATGATTCTGTTGCAAGTTTCGCAACTGCTGTTGAGCACTGGCGAGATTTTGGAGAGCTTGACCAGGATTACTTATAGATGCGCCTTTTGCTTGATTGATCAGTTCATTTGAGCTATCAAGAATTTGCGCAACAGTCTGGCTGTCATTTGTATGCACAAAATAATAAGCTCCTCCGCCAACTAGAGCTAGAAGAAAGAGCAGCAGCAGGACAAGCGTAGGATAAAAAAGGCGACCGCGCCGTCTCTGGGAATGAAGTGCTGTTTGAGGCGCAGTATCGCTATCCGCAGACGCCAGGGGACCACTACTATAAGAGAATGGGCCGCTGGGTGTGGACATTTCTCCGTTGTGACTCGCTATATTCGCACCCGAACCAAGCGGAGCGAAGAGACGGGCTGTATCCTCGTTGCTGACTTCATGGTTGCCCGCAGGAACCGGCTGACGCAATCCTGGTGGCTCCTCACCCAGTTCTTGCACGCGGGCAACAATAGCGGTAATGTTATCTGGTCCGCCATTCTCGTTAGCACGTTCAACCAGATGATAGACACTCTCTTGAGGCATATACTGATCGACCGCGTTGAGCATATCCTCATCATTGATCAGCCCTGAAAGCCCATCACTACAGAGAATCAGCGTATCACTGTCCTCCAGGACCTCGCGGAAGAGATCTATTTCGACGTCTGGCTGGGTTCCCAGGCTACGAGTAATGACGTTGCGTTGTGCATGGGTACGCGCCTGTTCTTCAGTTAACAAGCCAGCACGCACCTGCTCAGCCACCCATGAATGATCCTGGGAAATCTGCCGGATACGCGCCTGACGGATAAAATAAGCTCGACTGTCTCCGATGTTTGCGATATAGGCTACATTGCCCCTCAGAACCGCAGCGACACAGGTTGTTCCCATACCACTGCGGAGCATATTTTCCGCCGCGCGTTGGTGGATGGCAGAGTTTGCTCGTCGGATAGCCTGTGTCAATGATGTAGGAACGTCATCGTTATCATCTTGATAATATGCATTGCTCACAGTATCCACAGCAATTTCACTTGCCACCTCTCCCGCTGCATGTCCACCCATCCCATCGGCCACAATGAACAGCGCCCCCTTGTGCGCCATCACCAGCGGATCTTTGGGGATGACATAGGCCATATTATCTTCGTTATGTTCACGCTTACGGCCAACGTCGGTTAGCTGTGCAACATCGAGACGAAGTAGTTTCGCCACGCACTTTTCTCCCATAATGTAGGGGCCACCCGTTTGGTTGCCCTTTCGCTCGCTGCGAAATTTCGCTACCTATCAAGGTGTATTACCACTACCAGTTGCTGAAGGTTTAGGCTATAATACACCGATGCAGAGAAAAACGCAACGCACTTCCTTTTTTTGGTCAGGGCTACATCAGAGTTGTCAGTCTCGCTGGCCTATTCTAAATGCAGACAGCTGTAAATGTATACATCGCGCCCTGACATGGGATGAAGCCGCTCTTTGACGCTGTTGACTGACTGTCTATCACAACTATGGTGATCTGTTCACGCGAGAATATTTGGCCAGCGCAGTAACATCGCTCAGCATGAGTATACCTTGTCATATTGCTGCATGCAAGATAAATAATTCCTAAATTGACAGAATAGGCACACTTTTTTGTCTTTTCTCTTGCCAACTCATGGAAGACGACACGTGATATGACAAGAATGTGAGAAACTTGCTTCCCGATTGGTCTTCCCTGGAATGTTCTTTTTTTATTTTTGCTGGCACTGGTAGTAGAGATGTATTACTGACAGAAATGGCTGTTGCCGATGTTCATTCTCAGGAAGGTAGTAGTTGGATACGCTTAAGCTTTCGAGTCAGGAAAGGAGAATGGTTTATGCAGTTGATACAGCTTCATGAGAATACCTGGGTGATTGCGGGGGGGGCCAATATTGGCGTCATTGCGCATGAAGGACATTGTCTGCTCGTTGATAGTGGAATGGATAAAGATGTGGGTCGTGAGATCCTCAAGCAGTTGCGGAAGCTGGGTTTGACGCCTGACGCGCTGGTCGTGACGCATGCGCATGCCGATCACTTTGGGGGAGCGCAGTATCTTGTACGTCAGACTGGTTTGAAGGTGTATGCCACCCGCGTAGAGGCCTCGGTTATGGCTGGACCCATCCTGGAACCGCTCTATCTCTTTAGCGGAGCGCAGCCACCGCAGGAATTACAGCAGAAGTTTCTTCTGGCAAAGCCCTGTCTGGCTGATGTCATTTTGAGCGGGAATGAGCAAAGCATCGAACAGATTCCTGTACAACTGCTCCCCCTTCCAGGCCACAGCAGTGAGCAGGTTGGTCTGGCCTATGGCGAAACGCTGTTTGTAGGAGATGCCTATCTAACCCCTGACATTCTTGATAAACATGGCATCCCTTTCTATGCGGATATCACTGCTGGTCTGGCAAGTTTAGAGCGGCTTGCGGAGCTATTGAGCGATGCAACGCCTACTAGAACGGCTGAAGGGGAGGGAGATACACCAAAAAGAGGAAATCCAGCGTTCAAGCATATAGTTGCTGGACATGGGGAAATAAGCACATCCTCAGAACAGGCCAGGCGGGTTATTCACTATACCTCTGAACGCTTGCAGAGTATACTGGAAGCGGTACTGGCTGCTCTAGCGGATGGGGATGCCCGTAGTGGGTCAGATATATTGCAAGCTGTAGCTCTAGCTCAGAGGGTAACTCTTTCAACCCTCACACAATATGTCCTCTCTAATACGACTGTACAAGCAGCGCTTAGCGCACTCTCTACTCGTGGAGAGGTGTCTCCACTTCTACGGGACAATACACTTGTGTGGCAGCGGAAAAGCAGCACTTGATATCTTCATGACAGAAGCTGTGCCTGACGGCAAAAAAAAGGCTATGGCTGTTACCCTGGCAAATTCAGGGACGTTATAGAGCCATGAGGAGGCGGAATGCATATTGGTATCAATGCTCAATTACTATCATTTAGCCAGAGCTATCGTAATGGAGGAATAAGTCGTTATATTCGTGTGCTCTTGACCGAGTTAATGCGGCATCCAGGCTCGCACGAGTATACGGTGTTTGTGAATGGGGAAGAGGTTGCCGATAAGCTGGGTGGTTCGCATCCTCAACTGACGTTTGTGCCTGCAATGTGGCCAGAGAACAGACCCGGCGCACGCGTGGCCTGGGAACAATGGACGTTGCCAGCGTTGATTCGCCAGCGAGGCATTCAGGTCTTGCACTCGCCAGCCAATGTTCTGCCGGAGTTGTTGCCGAGTGAATGCGCCGGGGTAGTGACATTGCATGATCTGGCCTTTTTGCGTATGCCAGAGGTTTTAACGTATCCGAAACGGATGTACCATCGGACATTTACTGTCCGTAGCTTGCGACGCGCAAAAAAAATTATAGCGGTTTCTGAGAGCACGAAACGAGACGCGAGCGAGCTACTTGGACTCTCCCCGCAGCACATTACGACGGTGTATCCTTGTATCGATGAGCGTTTTACGCGCTCGGTGACTGATGAGGAACTTCAATCGTTCCGAGTACGACAAGGGTTGGATGAAGATTTTCTGCTCTATATGGGAACCCTGGAGCCACGGAAGAATATTCCGAATGTATTGGAGGCCTATGCTCGCCTGCGTCAGAAAACGGGGACACGGGTTCGGTTGGTGTTGGCAGGAGGAAAGGGGTGGCTCTATGAGTCAATCTTTGCTCGGGTGCGAGAATTGGGGTTGGAGATGGCGGTGATGTTTCCAGGTTTTGTGAGTGATAGTGAGCAAGTATTGTGGTATCATGCGGCTGCGGCCTTTGTGTTTCCCTCCTTGTATGAAGGATTTGGTATGCCAGTGACCGAGGCTCTAGCCTGTGGTGTTCCGGTGGTCACTTCAACCATTTCCAGTTTGCCTGAGGCTGGTGCGGGAATAGCGCTGACAGTTGATCCTCAGGATATCGAGGCTCTAGCCGGGGCTTTAGAACGAGCGTTGACTGACAGGGAGTTCGCGAAGTTATGTCGTGCGAACGTCCCCAGGGTCCTGGAACGCTTCTCGGCGGCCTCCATGGTAAAACAAACCATAGCCACGTATGAGCAGGCCAGCAAAATGCCTGTAACGCAGCGCAGTGTGTCCTCATAATAAAATACATTGAGTAGAGAAAAATAGGATATGGCTCAATTCGTGAACAGCAGAGAATTATCGCAACCCTCCGGCCAGCATGAGAGTGCGTTTAAGACCGAGATACCAGAAATACCCACCGGGGGAGCAACAGGGCAGATCACAAAAGTGATCTCAGCTCGTCGCTCTAACCGTCGGCAGTGGCGTATCTTTGAAGTAGTCTTGACCGTTGCCATAGATGCCATTCTGATCTATGCAGCTTTTTATATAGCCTATTATCTGCGTTATACAGTATTCTTTCAGAGTAGTCTGATAGCACAATTTCGCCATAATGTGTTGGATGATGGGATAAAAGGAGATCGGGCTGCGACATTGAGTAGCTTTCAGCCATTGGCCATTGGCATTATTGTTGGGGCCATCCTGATTTTTGCTCTGCGTGGTCTGTATGCTGTGCGTCTCGCCAGCAGCCTGTTTATACAGATGCGCCACATTGTTAACTCGGCGACGATTGGTCTGACTATTCTTGTTGCGTACTACTTCGTTTTTCGTCCCCCCTCCAATTCACGCTTGCTGGTTCCCTTCGTTTGGATTGCGACGATTGTCATGCTCTGTCTGGGCAGAATAGTGCTCCAGAGACTGATTAGTGTGCTCTACCGTCTGGGTCTGGGTGAAACACGACTCCTTGTAGTGGGTTCTGGTCGTTTGGGGAAGATGATTATGCAGCATATCGTGGCTAACCCTAACCTGGGCTATTCGATTGTAGGCTTTTTACATGATATGCATGAGCCTCCTGGGGATTTTGGACGTTTCAGGATGTTGGGATCACTCAATGATCTGGCCCTGGTGATTCGCTCAATGAGAGTTGATGAGGTGATAATTGCCCTGCCATCGGAGCTTCATCAGCAAACCATTAGTAGCGTGCGCCTGTGTGAGCGTCTGGGAGCTTCATTTAAACTGGTGCCGGAATTATATGAATTGAGCCTTTCGCGTATTGATATGGAGGATATCGAGGGCATACCGCTTCTAGGTATCAGAAGAAAATCTCTGAATACAGTCCAGCGAGTGATTGTGCGCCTCACAGATATTGTGGGAGCAACGCTGGTGTTGCTACTTGGCTCTCCTCTATGGCTCTGTTTTGCGATCCTAATCAAGATTACTTCACCTGGAAGGGTGATTTTTTACCAGGCGCGAGTGGGACTGGACGGGCGTCTGTTTCACTGCTATAAGTTTCGTTCTATGTATAAAAATGCAGAGCAGGTGCTGGCTTCTTTGATGGCAAGAAATGAAGCTCAGGGACCGATGTTCAAGATGAGAGATGATCCACGCGTTACGCCGATTGGAAAGTTTTTGCGTCGTACCAGCCTGGATGAGATACCTCAGCTATTGAATGTCATTAAAGGTGAGATGAGCCTGGTGGGTCCGCGTCCACCGCTGCCGACGGAGGTGGCGCAATATGAGCCATGGCAGAGGGGACGTCTGGCGATGAAGCCGGGGATGACTGGTTTGTGGCAGGTAAGGGGGCGCAGTAATGTTTCATTTGATGAGGGAGTACTGATGGATCTGTATTACATCGAGAACTGGTCTCTGCGTCTGTACTATCAGACCTTGATGCGTACAATACCGGCGGTCCTTTTTAGTCGAGGAGCGTATTAATGAAGGTTGCTCTGGTTCATGATTATCTTAACCAAATGGGTGGGGCGGAGCGAGTAGTTCTGGCTCTTCATGAGCTTTTTCCCGATGCCCCTCTTTATACCTCTATCTATGATCCGTCGCTCGTTGATCCAGCTTTTCAAAAGATCGATATTCGTCCTTCTTTTATGCAAAAGTTTCCTTTTGTTATGAAACATCACCAACCCTTTCTACCCTTTTACCCATTTGCCATGGAGAGTCTGGATTTGCGTGGCTACGATCTGGTGTTGAGTAGTTCCAGTGCCTTTGGCAAGGGAGTGATAGTCAAACCGAGTACGACGCATATCTGTTATTGTCACACGCCGATGCGCTGGTGTTGGAACTACGCCGAGTATGTTGAGCGTGAGCAATTAGGGGGGATGGCGCGGCGTATCTTACCGTTTTTGATCACCTGGCTACGTGTTTGGGATCAGACAAGTGCAATGAGGGTAGATCATTTTATCTCTAATTCCCCCACAGTGGCGGATCGTATTCAAAAGTACTATAGACGTGAATCAGTGGTGATTCCGCCACCAGTAGATGCCAGCCGTTTCCTTTTTGACGCGTCCAGTAAGCCAGAGGATTATTTTCTAATTGTGAGCCGTTTGGCACCCTATAAACGGATCGACCTGGCGATTCAGGCATGTAATAAGCTTCAGTTACCACTTATGATCATTGGCAGTGGACGCGATGAGAAGGCGTTAAGAGCTATGGCTGGTCCGACGATCCGCTTTATGGGTCGGCTACCCGATAGTGAGATTTTACACTATATGGCGCACTGTCGCGCATTCTTGTTTCCCGGGGAAGAAGATTTTGGGATCACTCCCCTGGAGGCCCAGGCATCTGGCCGTCCGGTGATCGCCTTTGGTGAGGGAGGAGCCCTGGTCTCAGTAGTCGAAGGTATGACAGGGACGTTCTTCCACGAACAGACCGTGGAGGCTCTGGCATCTGCGCTTGCTTTATTTGATGAACATCGATATGATCCACAGTTGATCCGTAATCATGCTCTGGATTTTGATAAACCGCGTTTTCAGCGCCGTATTATGCAGTTTATCGAGGCGAAAATGAGTGCAGACCGGGTAAGTACCCGAGGATGGCACTCGCCCGCGAACGAACCTGTCTCCTAAGAAGATAGACAGTGGGCAATGTAGACTCTTTTCTATTTACGCGGTTTAGATATGACTGCGAAGTGTATTTCTATTTGCTCTTGAGAGTGTGAATTTTCCTTTACGTGGACCCATATGAGCTGTGAGGATCTGGCTGCTTGCGATTTTAGGGCCGGCTCGCTGACTCATGATGAAAGGGAATGAAGGTCGTGGAACTCCGAATCTATGGAAAAATTATCTGGCGATATATCTGGCTCATTGTGGTAGTGGTGGGAATTGTGACTGTATACGCTGGTTATCAATATCACAAGTTGCCAAAAGTAAGCTCATTTACTTCAGGCATCTCAATTCAGATTGGCCTGGCAGCTTCTAATAAGGTCACCATCACTCCTGACGATAATGTGAATGTGGCTGGTACGCTGGCTGATACGCTGGTGAGCGGCTCGCTTCTCTCCTCTCAAGCGTTTTCAAGCGATATTGCTCATCAAGTGGCTCAGGATGGGAGCCAGATACAGCAGCGTTACGGAACAAATCCTGACCTGGGCGATATCCAGAATGTAACCGCTATTGCCAGTTCGCTCAGTGCGCAACGTGCTGATGTTCTCGTCATAGTGAGTGTAAACTGGAGTACCCCCGCCGGGGCCTGGGCCATTGCCAACGCTGTTGGCGAAATTAGCACCTCACATATCGGACGTTATCTGGATTACGTCATCACAAACGATTATACTCATGCCTCGTCAAATGTGAATGCTTCTGAGCCTGAAGTATCTGCTCGTGTTATCAGTGCAGCGTTGTTGTCAAAAGCTGCTCCTGTTTCGTCTTCCAGTAAGCTGACACAAATTGCGCTGCTTCCGATAATCGCCTTAATTGTGGGCATTGCGCTGGCTTTCCTGCTGAACTATCTTGATGACCGTGTGTATAGAGAAGAGGATGTAGTAGATCTTCTTCTAGTGCCCGTATTGGGAGAGGTACCTCAGGCACCTGTTCCGGGTCATGCCCGTCTTTCAGGGATGCATAAGAGTCAGGCTAATTGACGAAGAGAATGCTCATTGCCGAGGAGAATCCTGTTCTCGCTTGAAAAATCCTGGAGCTACTATATACTTTCCCTTTCGCGTTTGTGTCAGGCATGGTATACTTGTAACGCCCGAAGGGTCTGACCTTACGCGTGGTTCAGAAATTAGAGGAGTTTTGTCCTGTGGGATCACGTGCGCAGGAGCAATTCGCATTGCTCACCGATTATGATCATACAACTGACTATAGTCAGGCATTTCATACACTTTTTGCAAATATTCGCTTTCGTTGGGAAGCCGAAAAGACGAAGTCTACAGATTCGCAAGTCCATTCTCTGCTTATGACTGGAGCTTCAGATTATCAGGATCAGGTTACAGTTGCAGCAAATCTCGCTATTGTAGCTGCACAGAGTGGGATGCAAACAATTCTCGTAGATACGGATCTACGCAAGCCGGGGCTGCATCAACGGTTTGGCTTGACGCAAGAGGCGGGACTCAGCGATCTGTTAGTGGAAGACGCTCCATCTGCACCACAGTTGGCAAACTGTTTGCAATCGACGTTTGTGCCAAACTTGAGTGTACTCGGCGCAGGTTCCGCGGGCCTGCAATCGGCCATTTCATTGCTGTCTCCACATTTCAGGACAATTGTCAGTGGTTTGAAGGATATCCTGGCCTCTTCAGAAAAGCAGTCTGGGATCGTTATTTATCATAGTGCACCAGTTTTATCTGGAGCCGACGCATCTATTCTCAGTACGTTGGTTGAGCAAACAGTGCTGACTATTATTGTGGGACGGACCACACGCACCCAGGCCAAAAAGGCTCAAGAGCAGTTACAACTGGCTCAGGCAAAGCTTGCTGGCTTGATAATGCTTCATCCGTAGAGTCCTTTGATCTGTAAAGATTGCATGTGTTTTGAAAGGCAGGGCTTTAAATGCATGGACGACGCGGCCAGGATGATGATAATTGGGACTCATGGAACACTTCTGCTACAGGTTCTCATCGTTTCTCTGGTGAGACGGGTGAGCATCAGATGGATGAACAGGTCAGACAGCGCATCGCTGATGCTACGGGGAAACACCGTGCGATTCCAAAGCGTCCACCTGGTTTGAAGCGTTTCGATCAACCGCCGCCAAACCGTCGTGTCTCACGTCCGCCCTATCGACCTGGCAGACCAAGACGATCCAAAAGAAGGGTACTCGTCTGGATCATTGGGCTGCTTGTTGGCGGTCTTGTGGTGGGAATTATTGCCTATGGCGTGACAAACTTTTTTCTCGCGCTTGGCGTTAGTTCTGGTCCCGCTAATACGGCAAGCGATTTTTTGTCGAATTTACAGCTTGCAGACTATGAGCAGGCCTATAACGATCTGGATGGAACGGTTACTGCTCAGTTAAGCAAAAATGATTTCATGAACCAGGCTCAGGCTGACGATCATTGCTATGGTCAGATAACTGGTTATAGCGAACTTGCGGGGAGTGCGACGAGTTCAGCAGATGGGAATTTTCAGAGCTTCACCTACATGATTACGCGCAACAAATTATCAAAACCTTACCAGATGCGCTTGAATTTGCAGAAGAGTGCCGCAGGCGACTGGAGTATTACCGGCTACGGAGGCGACCTGGGTCCTGCACCACCGACATGCAAATAAGGTGTCTATGACGTATCTTTCGTGCTGCCTGTGAGTAACTGGTGCCGTTCATATGAGAAAATTTTTACTGTATTGCATATTGGCAGTGCTTGTTATCGTTGGTGTGATGGTCTATAACTCTACAAGTCACATCACGGTTCCGGCAACTCAGACGACTGGCCCTACTCCCTTGCAGCCAGCGCAGTTGCGCATTCCTTCAATTCGGGTGAATGCATCGGTGATGAGTGTAGGTCGAACTAGCCAGGGAGTGATGGATGCGCCTGTCTCCAAGGCGGTGAACTCTCCCTATTGGACGCATGTTTTCTGGTATAATCCTGGAGCTATTCCCGGTCAGCAGGGGAATGCTGTGATCGCTGGACACGTCGATCGGGTCGGTGGAGACCCGGCCATATTCTGGTCTTTAAAGGATCTGACCGTTGGCAATGACGTTTTTGTGACTACTATGCAGGGGAAGGCACTGCATTTTGTTGTCAGTCGCGTTAAGGCGTATCCGGCAACGGCTACCAGTTCAGATGATATGAGTGCTATCTTCGGTCCTTCAACCGATCACAATCTGAACCTGATTACCTGTAGTGGAGTCTGGACAGGCCATGGATATGATCAACGGCTGGTCGTTTTTACAACCCTGGTAAGCTAAACATGAGTCATCCCTCATTTTGGCAAAATGAGCAAACGCTCTTGCTGGCGGCTGACCCGCCAGCTTTTCAGGGAGAAATGGCTGAGTTTATAAGCGGCAAAGCCGCTTATAAACTCAGCCATTTCTCCCTTTTCTCGGGGGAGGGGCGGCTTTGCAAGCCGTAGAAAAGTTCGGCCTGCTATGCAGGCTACCCCACCCCCTTTTCTTAAGAAGAAGTGAGGCTGGTTGGTGGGGCGAATGCCCCGCCAACCAGCCTCACTTCTTCTTCTTTCGGAGGGGAGGGGCGGCTTTGCAAGCCGCTCCTCCCCCAGACATGCTCGCTTCTTCTTAAGCAATCAGGAGAAGGCGCTTGTTCCGGTCAAGGCCTGGCCGATAATTAAGGTATGAATATCGTCCGTGCCCTCGTAGGTAAAGACCGACTCAAGGTTGTTAGAATGTCGGCTGATTGGATATTCGAGCGTGATGCCATTTGCTCCCAGAATTGTGCGTGCCTCACGGGCTGTTTTGATCGCCTCACGCACATTATTACGCTTGGCGAGTGAGATTTGCATCGGATGAATCAGTCCCTCATCCTTCAATCGACCCAGTTGGAGAGCAAGCAACTGAGCTTTGACAAGTTCTGTGGCCATGATAACCAGCTTTTGTTGAACCAGTTGGAAGCTGGCGATGGGTTTGTCGAATTGGACGCGGGTCTTTGCGTATTCCAGTGCTGTCTCGTAGCAGGTACGAGCCGCGCCTGTTGCGCCCCAGACAATGCCAAAGCGAGCTTCATCCAGACATGACAGTGGACCCCGCAGGCCGCGCACGTTGGGTAATACATTTTCGGCAGGTATCCGACAGTCGTCAAAGTGCAGTTCTGAGGTGACGGAGGCGCGTAAGGAAAGTTTC
This sequence comes from Ktedonobacteraceae bacterium, assembly GCA_034438135.1. GTDB lineage: Bacteria > Chloroflexota > Ktedonobacteria > Ktedonobacterales > Ktedonobacteraceae > Paraktedonobacter. The sequence goes on from DAOTTL010000290.1 coordinate 15,591, forward strand.
TGGTGGATATTGCTTGTGCTAAAGCCGGGAGTACCACCCTCTACCAGGAACCCGCGAATGCCATCCTCTGTTTTTGCCCAGATGACTGCAATGTCTGCGATACTGCCATTGGTGATCCACATCTTTGTACCGTTCAAAACATATGAATCGCCATCGCGCCTGGCATTGGTCAACATACTTCCTGGATCGCTACCAGAGTCCGGCTCGGTCAGACCGAAACAACCAATCGCTTCCCCACTGGCCATTTTCGGTAACCACCGCTGTTTCTGCTCCTCCGACCCGAATTTCCAGATCGGAAACATTGCCAGAGAACCCTGAACCGAAATAAAGGAGCGTAGTCCACTATCGCCCGCTTCCAGTTCCTGACAGGCCAGACCATAGGATACAGCGCTCAAGCCAGCACACCCATAGCCCTCCAGATGCATACCTAATAAACCCAGGTCAGCGAGTTCTGGAATGAGTTCGCGCGGAAACGTGCCGGCTTCAAAATGGTCATTAATAATGGGCAGGACGCGCTCCTGTACAAATTTGCGCACCGTCTCGCGTACCATGCGCTCTTCTTCACTGAGAAGGCGATCGATATTATACAGATCAGTGGGAGATGGTACCTGCACTTTGTGGGAAACTACCGTGTCAGCCATAGAGAGAGTTTCTGCCTTTCCTGAGCGCTACTTGAAAGTCTGGCATCCGGGGGATGCACTTCTGCTTGAACTGCATACTTACCATCTATTATAACATTTAAGAATCTTGAGGGATGGTAACTACTCAGGTGCCCCGCCCATTTTGCTCGACACGCCCTTTTTATTTGCCGCCGCAGGCGGCAAGCAGAGGGCACCTGAGTAGTTACAAGGGATGACTCATAAAACAGAAGAAGGGAGTGGGGCGACCTGCTACGCAGGCCAGATGCCTTTTGTCCTGCTTTTGCAAAAGCAAGGATGACTCATAGCAAGAGACTTACCTCTTCTTATGCTTTGTCGTTAAATGCAGCTAAATGTGCCAGTTTTTTGGACTGAGCGAATCAGTTTGCATATCCTGGAGTGCTCCAAATGCCTGCTTTGCCATTGTAATGACCAGAGGAGCAATGAGATAGAGAAAGATACCCAGACAGTACAACATGTAGATTTTCTCGTTACGCGAGATGACCGATTGAGTAATAAAGGGATGCCAGAGTACATTATCAGCAGGCACGAAATCGCACCGATAATTCTGTGCATACTGGTTTGCCTGACAGATGGTACCTAGACTTCCTGTATCGAAGACAGCTCCATCAATACCTACCCAGACGGAGTAGGCGAGAATGAATAGAGTGAAGAGATTGGAGAAGAAGCTATCCGCAGGATTGCGCAGGCGAACGGCCAGGACAAAGGAGGCAGGAATAGCCGCGAAGAGAAAGAAGCGAGGCCCCCAGAACCAGCCACCATCCCAGGCCCACCAGGAAGAGTAGATGAGCACCAGTCCCGCAAGAAAGCAGAGCCACATAGTATACGTTGTGTAGATCTGCTCCTGGTTGGGTCCTTGTCCTTTGAAAAGACTTTTCTTGAGTGGTAACAATAGTCCTGGGGCAAAGAAGAAGATGCCTTTACCAAATGAGAAGAGAATCGAGACCAGACCAAGAACAAAGGGTGTGTTGAACGGCTGACTTCCGTAGCCACTATTGAAAGGACTGCCTCGACGGAGCCAGGCCTCCGTTCCGATCAATCCCGCTCCTATCACGAGAATGAGGATATAGCGCAGTTGCTTTCTGTGCCAGATATATCTGGCAACTAACAGTCCCAAACCCAATATGCTGGCTGG
>DAOTTL010000291.1:0-5360 GCA_034438135.1 Ktedonobacteraceae bacterium
TAATGCAAAAAGAGAGCTGATTTGGTAAAGTGGGAGACAAAGAAGGAAACATGCGTCTGACGCGGATCGAAATTGCAGAGCTGGTTCTCCCACTGTCTCTTTTGCGCGACCGAGCTGAGGCTACCTGCCCTCTTTGCCAGAAGGTAGACTCTCGTGTCCACAGGCACTATGTTCGTACGCTTCAGGACATGCCCTATGGCGGAAAAACGCTCCGATTGCATCTCCAGGTATGTCGTTTCTTTTGCTACAATACTCTCTACAAGCGGAAGCTTTTCGCTGAGCGGTTCCCAGAATTGGCCAGCGTGTATGCTCACCGCACTACACGTTGTACTCAAGCGTTGTTCGAAGTCGGCGAGCACTGGGAGGGAAGGCCGGAGCTATTCTGAGTGCCTTTCTCTGATGCCAATTAACCATATGACTTCCTAAGAATTGTGCGTCAAACGCCGACACCACTAGCGCAACCCCAAAGATGCTCGGCATTGATGTGTGGGCGTATCGCCCTGGGAAAAAGTACAGTACTCTTCTTGTGGATTGAGAGAGCGGATCGCCAGTCGATTTGCTAGCGAATCATCAAGCCGCCACTGTAGAAACTTGGCGCAGGAATCATCCGGGAGTTCAACGTATCAGCCACGATCGTGGAGGAGAGATTGCCCGTAGAGCCAGACAAGGCGCTCCAGATGCTCTGCAAACAGCAGATCGCTTTCATGTCCTGCGCAATCTGGCAGAAGTGGTCAAAAAGTGATTGGAAAGCATCGCCGGGCGATCAAAAAGATTCACCTAGTCAAAGCGCAGACTTCGGCTTCTGCATTGCTGCGCCACCTTCGCCCGGAACGCTAACAGGGCAAGAAACGAGCGTGGGCAGGACTCGTCGAGCGCTATGAAACCGTCCAGTGGCTGATGAAGCAGGGATGCCCGCACTGAGCAATCTTGCACCAGCTTCGTCAGCAGAGAGAACCTGTGATTCGCTCTGCTCGCGCGGAGACGTTTCCCGAACGAACAGAACGGTCAACACGCCCGCCCAGGCATTCTGGCTCCCTATGAAACCTATCTGCTAACAGGTCGAGTCGAAGGTGAACGCAATGCCGTAGGCTTGTTCCGCGAAGTGACATCTCTTGGACATAACAGATCACACATGACGATTGAACAGTTCCTGCTGGGACTCCGTCGTATGGAGCAACGAGGGATCGAAGGAAGCTAGGCAGCGCATCCATCGAAAAAGAACGATTAGCTCTTCGACTAGTTTGCCAGATCTATCCCAGGTGAAGCGTCTCAATGCGTTGTTCAAGCAATTTGCCCAAATGCTCCGAGATCTTCAAGGCGAAGAGCTGGATCAGTGGCTTCAAGCTGTTTTCCATGTTGCCCCAGAGTTATGAGCGTTTGTGAAGAAATTGTGCCATGATCACCAGGCGATCCAAGTCGAATTGGTTCTGAGATAGAACAACGATCACGTTGCATAATGCACCTCGTCTCTCAGATCAATATCATTTGGGGTCGGTCAGAAGTGGTTGGCTTCCCTTAGGAGGAAAAAGGCACGATCCTCGATCATTGTATCGCATACCGGCAATACCCCCTTGGCGATACCAGCGCCAAATCGTTTGAGCCGTGACGCCGTAGGAGGGCGCGAGTTCTTCTGCCGTGAGCATGCCTTGGGCTCGCAAGCGGGTGTACCGATCAGCCAGACCATGATGGCGGCGGAGTTGATAGACATGCGTGCTGTGAAAAGGCAGCCCCTCAAAGGTGCGGAAGCCTTGCTGGTTCAACTGCTCAGCCACCTCTGCATCTGTAAACTCATTCAGGAAACGATCCATGGCTGCCAGCGTGTCTGGAGGAGTCAAGCGCGATTGGGCGAGCGGAAGAGGGAGCGCCACGGCAATCGTCTGTATGGCCCCCCCCTTTGAAGCGAATATGCGCCACAATATGCTCCGTTTTGTGAACCGTCACGTCTTCAATTACCAGCCGGACTGCACGTTTACGCTCTCGCGCTGTGGTCTTGGAGTCATTCCAGAACTGGCGAAATCGTTCCGGTATCTGCTCGATGTCCGCACGTTCTTCTGTGCTCGCTGGCTGCTGGTCGCTCTGGTTGTGGCGCTCCTCAATAGCTCGTGCTTCCTCCAGCGCGAGCAGCTTCGCGTTCCATTCCGCCTCTAAGACGCTTGCCAGCAGACGGTTGTTGGGATCGACTTTGAGATAACGGCGTTGGGCCAATTCTGCTTCATAGTGTGCTCGCTCTACTTGCAGATGACGTAGGCAACGGGCTTCATCGGCACGCTCTCTGACCTCCTCTTGCACGGCCAAGGTCAAAGCCAGCGCCTCAGGGGTCATGCGCTCCAGGAGCACCGTCCCAATTGCTTGGTCCAGGTCTTGCCCAGGAATACGTTGACAGGGAGTATTCCCCTGGGCAATGCTTCGGCTCTGACAGAGATAGTCTGGGACAAGACGCTGGCCTCTGCGCTGGTGATAACGCACGGTCATCCGCTCGCCGCAGCACCCACAAAGGATCAGACCTTGCAAGAGTGCTGGTCCCTCTCGTGGTGGGGAAAAACGCTTGGGAGCATAGGCTTGACTGTTCAAAGCGAGTTGTGCCTCGGTTCTCTCAAAGTCTTCCCAAGTAATGTACCCCATATGAGCGTCACGCACAAGGACGACCCAGTCGGTGCGAGGAACATCGGCAATGTGGAGCTTGCCATCGGCAGTCTTCGTCGTGTGCGTGCGCCCGTAGACATAGGCTCCTGCATAGGCTGGATGATGCAGGAGGCGCAACACCTCATGATGCTCAATCTCTGCCCAGGCCAGTTCTCCTCGATGTGCTCCCCGACGCAGGCGGCGGGGGAAGAGCAAATGCTGTTGGCGAAAGTGACGGACGGTCGTAAAAGCCGAGCCAGTGTGCGCAAAATTGCGAAAGACTTCGCGGATGCTGGCTTGTACTTGGAGATCGGGATCAAGTACGACCGCACCTGTTTCAGTGTAGACAAACCCAATGGGCAAGGTCAATTTGAGAGCTCCCCGACGTGCTTTGTTGAGGATACCGCCTTGTAGCCGAGCACGCAGGACAAAAAGCTCAGCCTCACTCATGGTTCCCTTCAGACCGAGCAAAAGCCGATCGTTGAAAGTTGCTGGATCAGAGAGTCCTTCTTCGTCCAGGATCAAAGTGCGGGTAAGCGCACACATTTCCAAGAGTTGATGCCAGTCACGAGAATTGCGTGCCAGCCGAGAAACTTCCAATCCCAAAACGAGCCCGACCTGTCCGAGGCCGACTTCAGCCACCAGGCGTTGGAAGCCCAGACGATCGACCGTTGAGGCTCCTGAGTGGCCCAGGTCTTGATCAATTACGACAATACGCTCCTGGCTCCACCCAAGTGCCAGCGCACGTTCGCGGAGCGCATACTGGCGGGCAGGACTTTCAGTATTTTCAAAGACTTGTTGAAGTGTACTCTGCCGCACATACAGATATGCTAGGCGACTGAGGTGGTGAGCGCTGACTTGTTGAGCCATCTTCGTGATCCTCCTTCTGGCGAGCCGGGAGAACTTTGAGCATCTGGTTGAGGTGTAGTATGTCTTCAAAACGAAGCAGTGTTTTCCCTGCTGCGACAACTAGAAAGGGATCAGGAAGGGCGAGACTGGTCCAGGCCAGGGGCAGAGAGCGGATCTGATGGCTTTGCGGGTCCGCAAAGAAAACCCGCTCCTCTCCCCAGGCTCGGCTCTGCGAGAGCAGGAGAAAGCGGTGGCCGCAGAGGGGATGAAAGGGATGGATAATGGTAAAGGACTGTCCCCCATTCATGCTACCGGGTGTAGTTGACAGTTTGTTCAAACGGTCCAGTTGAGTGGCAAATCAATAAAATCAAGTATACCAAACGCAGTATGTATGGCTATGAAAAAGTTTGAATTGTTGCATCAACGATTCCTACAAGCTGCTTCATGGGAGAACGGAAGTTGCGAGAGCCCTCAAACCGGGACAACAACAGTCCCATTCATGTCATCAGGTGGAATTGGCAATACGTTCAAATGGACACCCATCGAGAGATAGAGAAACAAGCTGAAATAAGTCCAGTGATCCATATACAATCGAGGAAGCTTCCATCTTTTGTATCAACATGTCTTAATGGTCTTCTAACAGAACGAATGCTCATGACACATTCGTAAGAAACATGAAAGTGAACAATCTCATAAGTGACTTCAAGCAGTAGGAAAAGAAATAAAGAAAATACGAGCTAAAAATGTAAAGAGAGGATGTGCCCCACCAGATGATGGAGCACATCGAAAACTATGGGTCGTGCTTTTGCTTGTCATTACCATGATCGCGCTTCCACCAGATGCTCACTGCCTGAAGCGTGATTGCGGCTCCAGCTAAGAAAAGGCTGGCCCACTCAAATGGAGTCATACTCCCTCCTCTAGGACATCCACGCCACATTATTTTCGCCAAAGTAGCAAGTAGTCTCCTAAACATCATCGTACATCCCCTGAGAAAACATGCTTGCCAAACAGAGACAGATGAGGTATGCTCTGGGAGAATGTATCCGTAGGGACGAAAACTCACACAGCGCATACTGGCTGACGTGAGCTACAAGAAGAGCGACTCGCATTCTGAATCACGTTGCAGGACTCGGCTAAAGCTTGCCAACACATTCTAGAATGTAGTAAGTCGCTCTTTTGTATTTCTCACCATCGATCTCTTCGACTTCTCTAATGATAGTTGATTCTTCGACCAGAAACAAGAGATATGGTTATATCGTAACAATAGATGTAAACGATATACACAAGAAACAAAATGCGCTAAACAAAGGAAGAAAGCGGCTCCATCTTCTTAAAACCCACAAAACCATTGCAGTGTCATGACAAAAGTAGTGCAAATGTTACAAAATGTACAATAGTACTTTTGGATATGAATAGGAGAAGCAATCTTAGTATGAATATAAGGCTGTGTTGCAAAAAGAAAGCTGATCTGTTACAGTGGGTGAAAAAGCAGAAAAAGAGGACCAGCCATGACCGAGCAACACCCCTTCAAATGGCGGCATTTTGAAGCAGAGATCGTTTGACTCTGCGTGCGCTGGTATGTGCGGTATTCGCTCAGCTATCGGGATCTGGAAGAAATGATGGCGGAGCGAGGACTCTCGGTGGACCACACCACGATCGATCGTTGGGTTCAGCGCTACGCGCCTGAGTTAGAGAAGCGTTGCCGTCCCCATCTCAAGGCGACGACGGATGCCTGGCGGGTAGACGAAACGTATATGACAATCAAAGGGGTGTGGATGTACCTGTATCGAGCGGTGGATTCCGAAGGGAACACCCTGGAGTTCCATCTGAGTGCCACTCGCGATGCTCAGGCTGCCAAGCGCTTTTTCGCGAAAGCCCTTGGGGCCTCC
>DAOTTL010000292.1:0-7295 GCA_034438135.1 Ktedonobacteraceae bacterium
CTTCTTCTTGAAAGTCTAATGCCCCTGCTGCTGTAGATACTTAATAAAGTTCATAGTATCGGCAGCCACGAGACGGCCAATCGCGCCAGAGGAGTAAACGGCGACAGCAATCGTTCCATCAGGTCGAAGTACAAAACCAGTCGCTTGAAGGTAAAGCGGATCTTCGTTTATGAATGAGCCGAGCTGCTCTACCACCTTATGAGCATCGAGTCCATAAAGGACTGGCAATGTGAGTTTGTGCCGCTCAACGGTCTGTTGCGCTTGCTCAAGGAGATCCACCGAAAGGGCGACAACTTCGATGTCCGCTTCTTTTAACGGCTCCAACGAACGCTGAAAATCCATAAGTTGCTGACGGCAATAGGGGCACCAGTGCCCTCGATAGAAAAGTAAAACCGACCATTTCCCTTCTAAGGCCTGGGGAACTGTCATTTCATCTCCGCCCACACGCGAAGCCGTAATCGTAGGAAAAAGCTGACCATTGGTTAAATTCAAGGTGTCCTCCAGATAGGTACTAATGAGTAAGTTAACTAACTTACTCTCAACAAAAAAATACGGGCTTGCTTAGAGAGAGCAGACCCACTTTTCCAGGCGTTGGAGCTTCTGTTCCAGTAGCTCAGATGAGTGAAAACTGTTGGCTAGTATAAACGTTACCTGTAAGGATGTAATTATATCTATTGATGAAGCTTTTGCTTCCTGTTCATCTTTGCCTAATTGCCGAAATTGTGCCTGCGTCCATTCGAGATAGATCTGAAAAAGCTGAGATGCTACGGTAGTAAATTGTCTATCATCTTTGCCGAGTTCCTGACAGAGGCTTCCATGTGGACAACCATAACGAGCGATTATATTCTCCCCTGAGCGACTTGCTTCCAGGAACGCTAGTAAACGCTGGTGTGGATCAGCGCAGTGTTCCCATTGAGCAAACTGTGCCTGAAGTTCCTGCATATGTGTTTGTATAACAGCGTCTACTAGCGCCTCCTTTGTACGAAAATGGTAGTAGATATTTCCCAAAGGAATCTGTGCCTGCTGAGCAATATCCGCCAGCGTCGAGCGTGAGACTCCTTGCTGGTAAAATATTACTTTAGCCGCTTCTATAAGACGTTCTCGTTTTGGAGTAGCGATCATGAGAAACCTCCCGCAGTGAGTTAGTTAAACAACTTACTCATGAGAGAAGGATAAGATAGAAGAACGCCTCATGTCAAGTGCAAGGCTTTTATTGGGGCTTGCAAAGCCCCTCCTCTCCCCGGAAAAAGAAGAAGCGAGGCTGGTTGGCGGAGCATGCGCCCCGCCAACCAGCCTCGCTTCTTCTGAGAAAAAGGGGGGCGGTCTGCATAGCAGGCCAAAAGCCTTTTCTGCTGATCTTCCAAAATCAGGGATGACTTATCCATTGGGCAGGTCAGCTTAAACTCTTAACGATTTTCAGAGAGATGGAATTCTTCTGCGTAGGCTACGCCGTGTTGCTGACCCACTTCAGCCAGGCGTTCACGGATACGCGTTTCAACATCATCAAAGCGACCAAAGAACTGGCTGGAGTGGGCCTTCAATGCCTCGATCTTGATACCGACTGTCTCTGTGATATCAACCCAATTGTTGACCACAGGCGCACCCACAACGTACAGTTCTTTTACCTTGTGCGGGAGCAGCCCCTCTTCCATCAGTTCAGGAAAGTCCCAGGGGTTCTGTGAGGCCGGATAGAGTGCCGAGATAACCCCTTCACCACAGGCCCGGTGATCGGGATGGTAACGCCCAATAAACATCTGGGGCGACCATGAACGCTCAGGAGATTGGCACACCACCCGATACGGCCTATATGTCCGCAGGAGCCGTACAATGTCTCTCCTGAACTCTAGCGTTGGCTGAAGCTCACCATCGCGATAGTTCAGAAATATAACATCCTTCAGACCCAGCACCTTGCCAGCCGCCAGTTGCTCCGCTTTTCGTGTCTCGCTCACTACGCGGCGTGCCTCCGGTCCTACCTCTGTTGCCTCGTCTGGTCCGCCGCTGCCAGCATCAGTGCAGACAACATAATAGACCTGCCACCCCTCACTCACCCATTTTGCCACAGTGCCTGCAACACTGAACTCAGCATCGTCAGGATGAGCCATGATCACCATAGCCGTCTTGTTCTCAATCTCATCACTCACAATCGGGTATCCTTTCATAGAGAGAATCTTCCTACCAGGCAGGTGCCCAGATACCGAATTCGTTGCTATCAAGGTCGGCGAGCTGAGCCCATTTACCCCAGGGTTCAGTAGCGAGTTCCTGGGTGATAGTGACTCCGTGAGCCTTGAGGGTTGCGCAGGTCTCTTCTATATTGTCTGTATGCAGGACGAAGCCGGTCATACCCGTTTTGTCCCCGCCACTCTGGCCGCGTAGGCCGAGCATGAGGTGGGTCTGTGTGCCAGGGAGAGCAATTTCAAGCCAGCGTTCAGTTTCGCTCATGGGCTGGTCTTGTACTTTTTCAAAGCCGAGCTTGTTAACATAAAAATCAAGAGCTTTGTCCTGATCGCTAACACCTATAGTGATTGTACCGATTTTTGTAAACATAGTAACTCCTTCTGTTCATTGCTCGTAGTGTATCAGTTTGGATTCAGAATAGATTACCCGTAGTGTACCACTCTGGAGGCAGAAAAACTTCTCCGATATTGCGCATATTGGGAAGGCCCATCCTCTCAAAATTCTGACTAATGAACAGGTACAACCCATTCAGCCAGCCAGCCTTTGGCCCGGTGATCGCGCAGACGTAAACGTACCTGGGTACGTGTCACATGTATTGCCCACGAAAGCACCATATCGGGATCGTCGGGACTATAAGAGCCCATAGTCGTCTTTGTAAGCCTCGGAACGCCATGTCCTCTGCCGGTATACCACGGGGAGGAGAGATTCACATGAGTTACTGGATGATTCCCCAGGGACTCGGTAAAGACCAGATGGGGTGAGGTCCATCCTGCATGAGTGTGACCAGAAAGATAGAGGCAGACATTGGTATGTCTTGCAAGTATATCTCGCACCTCGTCAGAATTTTCAAGATAAAAAAAAGGCTCTAAAGAGTCATAATCCAGATTTCGCTCAGCATCGCGGTCTAGCACCGTTCCATAGAGAGGACAGTGCGCAAAAATAATCGCCACATGTTCAGGATGCTTGGCAAGTGCAGTTTCCAGGAATGCTAGCGAATCCGGCGTCAGTACTGGCTTACCGTAGCCCATCACGTCTAACATGATACAGAGCACTTCCCCAAGTACCCAGTAGTAGCGTGGAGGCTTCTCCCAAAAAGCTGTAAATTCATCGAGCATCTCTGACGTACTCTCCTGATTGAGTGCGATCATCTCATGATTGCCTACGCCAGGATAGAACGGGACCATTCCCAAACCCTGTCTCAACTCTTCACGCGCCAGTTGATAGTGTTCAGGGTCAGCTATCTCAACGATATCCCCAGGAGAAACGATAAATGCTGGCTCTCCCTCCTGCGTCCAAAGCGGACAAAGATCCTGAAAAATTTCTTTCATTCTCGGTGCGTGAGCAGCCTGCCAGGCCGCATCATCATAGTAGTGAAGATCGCCCAGCGCCCAAAAGTACAAGAGTTCATCATGACTACTGGTCGATCGAACCCCTGACGACGACTGAATTTCGTCCATAATTTCTAGTATCCCTTAGTGCATTTCTATTTAGACCTCTCTGGTCCTCATGATGCATCCTCTTTCTCAGTAGATAGCGACCATGATTGTTTCCCGTCTCTTTGAAGGGACCGAAAACAACCAGATTTCACCTTTTATTATATTCCGTCTATGCTCAATGAGATAGGGAAATCTCCTCAGATTTCTTTTGGTAATCGCGCCGTCAGGAAAGAGTAAAACCGTTCGGAAGTACTGCTTCTGCTCTTTGAGCATCTAGGAGATGGGAACGTCATTTCCCATGGGGATTGTGAATAGGTAAAGTCACGATGAATGATGCTCCTTCATAGGGTTTGCTCTTCACCCCAATCGTACCTCCATGCCGCTCAACGATCTTACGAACAATTGCCAGACCAATTCCAGTGCCGGGATACGCATTTTTTCCATGTAAGCGTTGAAAAACAGCGAAAATACGATCAGTATATTTCTCATCAAAGCCGATTCCATTGTCCTCCACAACAAACCGACAAAGGGGTCCAGAGAGGAACGGCTCATTTGCAGCAGGCTCAAACGACTCATTTTGTGTATAGATCTTAATAATGGGAGGAATATCGTTGCGGGCAAACTTCAGTGCATTGCTCAGCAAATTTTGGAGCAATTGGCGCATCTGTAATGGATCAGCCTCGATTGTTGGAAGCGTCTCCAGGTCAATTGTTGCCTGCATCATCTGGACGCGGCTCTCCAGATCCCCGATCACCTCTTGAGCAATCCGTGTCAGATTAATCCCCGTAAACGGTTGTGCTCGACTTGTCACTCTTGCAAACGTGAGCAGATCATTGATCAGAATACTCATACGCGCGGCTGCCTGGCGCATGCGTTCCAAGTACATCTTCCCCTCACCGATCTGTTCCCCGAATTCCTCCTCTAACAGATTGCTAAAAGCTTGAACCTTGCGTAGTGGTTCCTGAAGATCGTGAGAAGCTACGTAGGCAAACGCCTCCAATTCTTGATTGCTGCGCTTCAACTCTATATTGGCCAGTTGAAGCTCCATCGTTCTCTCTGCCACCTGAGCCTCTAAACTTGCATTCAGCTCCTCCAGACGCTTACGAGCCAGTTCAGTCTCTGCTCGTGCGCTCCGTTCCAACTCAAGCAAGCTCGTGCGCTCTTCCCGTAATTGTACACGCACAATCCCCAGTGCGATCCCATTTGCTACCGTCGCCATAGACTGTAGTGCCGCGTCTGATAATGTTTGTCTTGAGAACATTGCAATTACACCAATCAACCGATCACCCATAAGCAGGGGGTACCCGGCGAAGGCCACCATCCCCTCGCGTCTGGCCCATTCCTTGTCGCTGACTCGCGGATCATCTGGCACCGAGTTTGTTAAATGTGGTCTATGCTCGGCGGCAATCAAGCCAATCTTGAATTTTCCCACGGGCACACGTGAATGGCCACCATCCAGGTGAGTGTACATACCGGAACTGGCTTGTAACTCCAGGACCTGCTCCTCCTCGTTCAGTGACCAGATCCTTGCGAATGCCGCATCCATATGGCGCACAAACGCATCAGTACACGATGTAAGCAACTCACACAATGTCTCTTGACCCACCAATGCCGTGCTTATATCTAGCACGAGCTTGCTTAATCGTATCTGCTCAAAAAGAATCGTTTCAATAGGCCGAGAACTGCCCGGCATTGGTATTCCTAAGGAAGCTGGCTCAGGTATCTGTTCCATAACAAACTACTCACTCCTCTTGTTGCAAAGAACGGCACATTGCTGTTCAATAAGCATAGTATAGGCCACAATCAAGACAAATCAATGATTCTTTTCGCCCTATCTGGTCACCCAAAAGAAACGAAACTGGTCTGGCATAGAAGCAAACTGGTTCGCTCTCCACTTGCTCAGACGTAAGTACTACCTACAGTGTGCTTTTTGCCCGGACCTCAAAAAAGCTGGTTATACTATCATTGTCACTCTATCCACGTGATCGCCGTTTCGATCAACGATCATCTTTTCCAAAGACGAGATGATAGAGTTAAGGGATACTTTGTTTATCCCGACGTTTTGCTATCACGCTTTCAGTGATTGTTTCATTTCTCTGCACTTAACTACTTTCGTCGCCGTTGCGTCTATCCCTGTAGAAGCCAGTCAACAGTTGTCTGGTATGTTTTGTGTTACACAAACAACAAACAAGCATTAATCTCGCCCCATACAGGGAGCGGCACATTGTTACCTGTTCACCCCTGGACAGGTGCGTGACGAAAAATTCCGAACGTTCTACTTAGATGAGAAGTGGAGTCGCGCAACGTGAATATTCACACTGTACAGTTTGCCCACATGTTAGAAAGCGGCGATCTCCAGAAGCTGCATGATTTTTTATCTCGCACTGCTTTTGTGATTTCGCATAAGAATGAAAGCATCGAAACCCTCCTCAAGGTGATCTGGTACATTCCTATTAGTAGCCCAACTATTGTTGTTACCAACTGTCCAGAAAGGGAACGAGAAGATCTCGCGACCGCCCTCAAAACGCGCATGGCGCACCACCAGAAACTCTACCTGGTTCACCAGAAGGATGAGAGCCTGGCTCATCTCTTCAACCTCTATGGCGTTTCCCACATTCTTGGCGACGATGGAAAAGTCGTCAATGGCAAAGGCGAGGGAATGTATATCGGTACTCTCTGCGCCTATCAGCTAAACTATCCACAATGGATCATCTTCTACGATGCCGATAATTTTGTCCCTAGCGCACTCCTTGAGTACACAATGGCGATGAGTAAGATTTTTATGTCAACACCATCATCTGCGCTCTACGGCGAGGATGATACACTGTTGATGAGGCATCAGGTCGAGATGCAGGGGGGTCCTGATCTGCACAATGTTCGCATTTGTTGGGCTTCGAAGCCTGAGGCCGGAAAAAGTCTGGAAACCAGGATTATGGGTCGCACGACCAGAGTGGTTTCTCCGCTCTTTGAGTCTTTGCTGGAAGGATGGTTTGGGATACGTGATCAGACGATCAGTTCGTCCAATGCAGGTGAACAAGGAATGTCTCTAAAGACTGCGATCTCTTTACGCTTCTCTTCTGGCTTCTCTGTCGAGACCTTTCAATTGCTGGATCTGTTCTTTAAAGCTGTTGAACTACCTGATAGAGAGGTCATTTTTGAACAGTATCTCTCGAAAAGCCCTCATTTTCATGAGAAAAAGGGAGACGAGCATATTAAAAAAATGATCGAGGAGAGTCTGGGATGTTTTTTCCATTTCGAGCCGTACCTGCCTTCAAATGTCCAGCTTCAGTTGCAGCAGATGTTTGATGATCTCCAACTCGAACTCTTGCTTCCGATGATCTATCCCCCACTACTTGATCTGCCTGTCCATCTTCATGGATCTCTGATCGATCAATTCAGACTCTTTCATGAATCTGACTACCAGGATATGTTGGTTGGTGAGACAGGTCCAATGATGTGATTTGTTTCTCTTTCCCTCTCCTTCTTCTCCTGGGAAAAAGGCTATGAGTCATCCCTGGTAACTATTCAGGTGCCCTCTATTCGCCGCCACAGGCGGCGAATAAAAAAGGTGTTTCGAGCAAAACAGGCGGGAAGCCCGCCTGTTTTGCTCGAAACACCTTTTTACCTGTGGGGTGGGGCGGTTTTGACAGAGCGCCTGAGTAGTTACCAGGGATGACTTATCTG
>DAOTTL010000293.1:0-13333 GCA_034438135.1 Ktedonobacteraceae bacterium
ACCAGTTACTCTTTTTTAAATGGGGTGAGGTGGCCTGCCAGGCCAAGGCAGCAGATCGGCAAAAAACCCTCTCCTTGTGAGGGGACTTGCGCCTGCAAAGGACGTTCGCCAAAGGTAGCAAAATGAGGAAAGACTCATAGATCAGGCTTTCTCTTTCAGTGCATATCCCATGTAGGAGGTTGAGAGGTCTTTACTTTCATGAAATTTCATCTGATTTCCCATCTCTGTCAGGGTTATTTTGCGCCGTTTCTGCTGGATGAAGAGACGAATGGTTGCAGGTGGTAACGTTCTGGGACTGATACCTTTGATCTCCCGATGCTCTAAATGGGCCTGTTGAAGCATCTTCTTCAACTCAACTGGCTTGATAAACTTGTCCCATTCATGCAGATGTGGAGGCATAAAACTGGTCAACTCCCACTCTTGCGCCAGTTTGATATCTGCCAGCCAGGAGAGAAAGGTTCGGTTGATGGTGTCATAGAAAAAGAAGCCGCCCGGTTTCAGAACACGTGCAATCTCTCGGATCACCTGTCCCACGTCATTGACATGTTCCAGGACATCACAACAGATGGCGATATCGAACGTGTGCTCATCAAAGGGCAACTGCTCACCAACTCCCTTCTGATAGAAGATCTGCAAGCCTGATTGCTGCGCATGCTCACGTGCGATCTCCAGCGAGGCAACAGAGGGATCGATACCTGTGACCTGACAGTCCAAGTGGGCAAACTCTTCTGCCAAAAGTCCACCGCCACATCCAATATCCACTACCTGTTTTTCATGCAGATCGATTTGTAGTTCATCAAGAAGGATACGTCGAAAGTATCCAAAACGAATAGGATTGAACCAGGTGCGTAAAATACTAAGTGCTCCCGTTTCCTCCCACCAGGTTGTACTCAGTCGATCGTAGAGGTCGTTGTCAATTGGCATAAGGACCACGTACCTTTCATGATAAAACTATCTCGCGCAGAAATGTCTGTGCAGCTTTTTCACAAAACGCTGTTCATCTTCTCTACGGAACGCCCCATAGATATAGCGATCCGGGCGAACAAGCAGAAAGAGGTCGCGCCGTCCACGCATAAACCGGGCAAACGCTCCCTCCTGATCCAGGATACAGGAAACGCTGTCGGTCGTTTCCGGCAAATGTTCACCAGATGGCAGAATACAGAGAAAGCGTACGGCTAATTTCCGCCAAAGTTCAGCTTGAAGTGGATTGAAGGCTTCCTCAGGATTGGTCGAGAGACGGAGCAGGGCGAAGTCCAGACCGAGCAATTCGTCGAGCAGGATAGATTGACCGCTCTGTTCAAGAACCAGAGGTTGAGGGAGCAGTTTTCCAGCCAGACGATCCCTCCTATTTGAGAGCAAAAAACCACGTTTATAGAAGGAATCCGGCTTGATACGCATCTCCTCAAGTAAGGGCGCAAGAGGCTTGAACAAAAGTAGCGTCCGCACAGCACTATCGCGCAGGAATGCTCGTAGACGACCAGTCGGCATGACAACGCTGCCAAGGAAGGCTGAGAAACGGATCATTTGAGCAACGTGAGGGATGCGCTCCTGCTCATACGTCTGAAGGAGATCGATCCTGGCCCGCTCCCGTAGGACAAGCGCAAGCTTCCAGATTAGATTATGGGCATCGCGTAGTCCACAATTCATACCCTGTCCCCCAAAAGGTGGAAGCAGATGCGCGGCATCTCCCAGCAAAAAGACGCGCCCACGCGTAAATGCGCTGGCACAGGAGGCGTGAAAGGTATAGACGCTCTGACGAAGGATCTGTGGCTCGCGACTCTCCCCAATCTGTCGCAGGAGCTCACGAAGTCCGACCTCTTCCCGCATCTCGCCCCGATCCTCCTCATCTTTAGAGAGCATAAATTCCCAACGCCAGCCCTGACCCGGCGCGGGCACGCTGACAGCCGGTCTCGCGGGATCACAGAAAAAAGTGATATGCCTCAGCGGAGTCTGCTCCTCGCATAGACCGTCCACGACGAGCCAGCGCTGCGCAAAGGTTGTTCCACGCAAAGGGATATTGAGCGCGTGACGAATAGCACTCTTCCCACCATCACAGGCCAGCAAGTAGGCACAGGTAATCTGTTGCAACCTCCCATCACAGGTTCGCACATGGGCAACTATTCCCTGTTCGGTCTCTTTAAAATCCTCCAGTACTTCTCCAAAGCGAGCCTCAACGCAGGGGAAACGTCGGAGTCCATGCGCCAATGTTGCCTCCAGGCGCGGCTGATCAAAGGTCGAGATGAGTGGATAGCCATTGCGCCTGCTGGTGGGCTGAACCCGCACCAGTAGCCGTCCACGCGAACGATATTCCGCTCCCAGGTCGAGTACCATATGCTCCAGTAGCTCATGCTCCAGGCCAAGTGCCTGCAAGATACGAAGCCCCTCATCGTCAAGCGAAATGGCACGCGGAAACTCGTTCACAGCAAGATTGCGCTCAACGAGCAAACACTGCACGCCGTACAGGCCCAGCAGGTTTGCCGCCACAAGACCCGTCGGACCCGCTCCAACAATCAGTACTGGAACGCGCATACCGGTCAATTCTCCTCTCTCCTGTCCGATGTCCTTCTCTCCCCTGTCTGTTCTATTTATACATTTGCATATTCATATATTACGGAGGGCGAGCACTCCATGGCTCCCTCCCAGGGACCTGGAGCAGATCAAGGTTTCCTGCAAACCTCTACGCTGTTCACGCGTCTGATCGCGCACAAGACCCGGCGGCACGCTTTGCGGATCGGGCTCATCGCAATTGATGGTGGGAGGGATAAGCCCCTCTCTCATTCCCAGCAAAGCAGAAATTGTGTCGAGTACACCGGCTGCCGCGAGCGCATGACCAAACTGTGTACGCGGCACGCTACACGCAAGATCCTTAAACACATCCCCAAAAACCTCACGCAAAGCATCGGTCTCCAAGTTATCCCAGGCTGCTATGGCCCGTCCATCCAGATAGACCTGACCAATCTCTGTCGGTTCCAGATGCGCCTCGGCCAGCGCCAGACGAAGCGAGCGCACTGCACTGGTCCTATCTGACTGCACCGGCAGTCCCATCATATGCGGTGTACTGGTCTGACCGTAGCCAATGATCTCCCCATAGATAGGCGCGTCCCTCCGTCTTGCATGTTCATATTCCTCTAGAATACAGACCCCTGCACCTTCGGCAATCATAATGCCATCAGCTCGCCGATCAAAAGGACGATAGAAATCCTCCTTACAAAACGGCAAGCTGGCTCCAAGAATATGCAGAGCCTCAGCATTGAGCGGTGCCTCTGTTCCACCAGTGATCAAAACATCCGCAACCCCACGTCTGATCGCAGTATAAGCCATGCCCAGCGCGTCCAGACCGCTGGCAGTATCGTTTACCGGTGTTTTACAGTACCCTTGCAGACCATAGCGCATTGAAAGCTGTCCGATATTGGCAACATGGAGCCAGGCAATAGCAGTATAAACACTGACAAAGTTCGGACCACGCCGATAAAGGGGTTCCATCTGCTGCAAGACATACTCACCACCACCCAACGCATTAGCAATCACCGCTCCAATACGGCGGGGATCCTCTCGATCAAGCAGCAGTTGGGCATCTCGCAAGGCCTGCTGGCTCGCGACCAGAGCCAGATGAGTCATCCGAACGGTACGATGAATCAGTTTTCGATCAAGATAATCACCAGGTCGAAAATCCTCAATCTTCCCCGCGACATGGAGTTGAGGCTCAGCCTCACTATAGCGTGCCAGAGGTCTCCTGCAATCCCTCCCAGCGCACAGCGCCTCCCAAAAAGACTCCTTCTCAACCCCACCTGGCGCAACGACGCCCAGACCAGTTACAACTACCCGTCGTAGAGATAGATCAACAAAACGCAAAAATGGTCCGGGATGTCCAGATGACGGAGAAACAGGTTGTTGTTGCATCTCAACTGATGATCTCATTTGAAATGTGTGAGTTGAAACCTCATGCTTTGCCATAACTAAAGCAGTATTGACGCCCCCAAAACCGCTGGAGTGCGTGAGTGCAAACAACAATGGATGCTGTGGGTCAAGCTGACGCGGGTACAGTGGAATATAATCCAGATCACACAACGGATCAGGTTGCTCTAAATTGATGGTCGGTGGAAGAATCTGTTGATCGAGCGCCAGTGCCGTAACCACTGCCTCAATAGCGCTCGCCGCACCCTGCGTATGGCCAATGAGCGATTTTGTAGAGCTGATCGGAATATGGAATGCGCGTGTCCCGAAAACACTTTTATAGGCAATAGTCTCCGCGATATCATTGGTGGGAGTCGAACTTCCATGTGAGTTGATATACCCAAGCTGTTCCCCTGAAATCCCTGTCTCCTCCATAGCCTGAAGGAGCAATGATTGTAGGGGAACTCCGTTCTCGGGGAGAGCAGTCATATGATAGGCATTGCCATTTGTGACAAAGCTCAAAAGCTCCGCATAGATATGCGCACCACGTGCTAAAGCCAGTTCTCGCTCCTCAAGAAAAACCACGGCAGCCCCTTCGGAGAGAACAAATCCGTCTCGCCGGACATCATAAGGACGTGAAGCCCGTTCAGGTTCAGCGTTATTCGTGCTCAACGCACGCATCACGCTGAAAACACCGATGCCTAACGGACTGATAGCGGCATCCGAGCCACCGGCCAGCATACGTTCGGCACGTCCCTCTTGAATCAGCCAGAAGGCCTGACCAATCGCGTCCGCCCCCGATGAGCAGCCCGTTGAAAGGGTCAGACTGGGACCGCGCAGATCGTGATGAGCCGCCACCGCCGCCGAGGGCGTATAGCTCAACATAAGTGCAATAGACTCTTCATATTCAAGCAAGGTTCGAGGCGCATGCGTTCCATGACTGGTCAGACGCGACCAACAGGCCAATCCTTCATCCACAGTCGCCATAGCCGTGCCCATATAGACCCCCATCCGCTCGCGCTCCACCTCCGACAGCGCTAAACATCCGGCATCGTCCAGGGCCATATTTGCCGCCGCAATAGCAAATTGCGCACTTCTATCCAGAACCCTGCTCTCAAATTCTGTCAAACCATAGACAGGTGGAGAAAAATTCTCTACCTCGCCTGCGATGCGAATTGGGAGCGCGGTAGCATCAAAACGCGTAATCGTACGAATCCCCGAACGTCCCTGCAAACATGCCTGCCAGAAAGCATCTTTTCCGTGTCCATTGGGTGCGACAACACCCAGACCAGTAATAACGACACGCCGTAGATGCATGAATTACCTCCTCCTGGTGAATCTTGCTGGAAACTACTTGGTCAGAGAATACACTTCAATCCCCTCTCCATTTAATACGTGGCGAGAAACGTTTCGATGAGCGGATTCACGCGCTCTGCTTCGGAATAGAGAAAAAAACGTTCTCGACCTGGAATGAGACAGTAACCAGCACATTGAGGAAGGTTTTGCGCCAGCCAGCGTGTTTTTACTTCAGGGGAAAGAGCGTCATCTTGACGATTGATCAGGAGAACCGGCAAAGTTAGTTCGGCAAGACGCGCCCGAATATCAAAATTGTGAATGACCGGTAAAACAGAATAGCGGTAGACTGCCGGCCAGAGGGCAATTTTGCGAAACTGAGCGTCAATGAGAGAGGCTGGAAGCTCAGTCAACGTCGAGAGATCATCCCGCTCAGTCAATGGTCTGGCAGAGGTTATATAGCGAATAACGGTGCGGCGCAGCCAGGCAGCAGGTACCAGACGCTCTACAGGCAGACGGAGAAACAGTTCATGCAGAAGCCAGATTAGAGGATGGGGCGCAATACGATAGTCGGCTCCCTGGGCAACAATTATTAACGAACTACACCGCTCAGGATAGCGCAGAGCAAATTCAAACAGAACCATCGCTGCGTCCCCATGAGCTATAAAATCAGCAGTAGCTATATGCAAGGTATCAAGAACCCGGAGCAGTTCTTCGATACGCTCGTGCAAACCAAAGAAACGGGTGCGCGACTCTTGCCGACGATAGAGAATGACACGCCTGGAGGAGCTAAATTCGCGCACCTGACGAATATAGACAAATTCCAGATGTTCAAGGATCGGCACAAAAACGAGTGGACTCCCTGTACCTAGATCCAGCAATGGGAGATCGACGCCAGCTACGGTGACACGCTGCCATTGTGTTTCCAGAAACGCGACATCCTCATGAAACGTTGCCGCGCTTAACTGGTTCACAACAGACAATGGAACGGACACATTATTCATGAGATTGTTTTTCCTTTGATTTTCCCAGCAGAAAGCTCCTGACATCTCCTGGTTGCTTACATTATGGAATAATCTGTAAAGATGTTCAACCCAAGCAGCACTCTTCTTCAGGTTTCTGGCGGCCACGCCGTCGTGTTTTAAGGAGAGATATGAGTCATCCCTACTATTTCTGCACTTTGTAACACCGCCTCCTCCCTCAAAAGACAGAAGGAAAGGATGCGTTTGTCAGCAGCTTCGCTGCTGACAAACGCATCCTTTCCTTCTGAAGATATGGCGGCGCAGCCGCCAGAAAAAGGGGATGGGGTGGCCTGCTATGCTGACTGCTTTTGGGTCTGCCGATACTCCTGACTCCACTGAGTGATAAGAGTTGCCGCGCTGACGTAGTTCAACGCATCCTGAGATGGAAGTGGCCTGGTAAGTCGCTCCCCAAGCATCTGAATGCTCTGCCACTGCTGATTAGTCATAGGAGTATCTGCATCTACTGGCTTGCGCTGCTGCTCTGTTTCTGCTCGCACCTGCTCGCGTTTCTCGGGCCTGCTGGCTCTCTGTGAACTCAATGTTTCCACTGTAGCAACCTTGTCTACATCATCATAATCAAGCGCATATTCTGTTCCCACGCCGAAATCAGATGCCGCTCTGGCCTTGGCCTTCTTCTCGACTTTATCCAGTTCTGAAAGCTTACCCTGTTTCATGGCCGAAGCTTTTTTCTCGGATTCCTCGTAATTTTTCCCAAGCCAGAGTCGCGCCCTGACAACAATGTTTCCCTTATCATCCTGGTAAATAATCTCGCTGTCCAGGTTCGCATTAGGATACCGCAGAGACAGCTCGTAAAGTCGCCAATTTGCAGGATAGTACAGAACTGGTTGCCGATTCCTATCCTTTGCAACCTCAATGAGATGTTTGCCAGGATCATATGCCTCAAGCGCTTTTAAGCGCTGCTCATCAGTCATTAACGATGCCATAATAGATCTCACCTTCAGAGATGAACTGTCCAGCGGTGGCGCTGGTCCAACAACATACGTCAGTACACTGCCTGCACTGGTTTTGCACATGCCTTATTGAACAATTGTACTACATACCTATTCTTTGTGAACACCCATCTAACGGAAACTCATCCCTGGTAACTACTCAGGTGCCCTCTGCTTGCCGCCTGCGGCGGCGAATAAAAAAAGGGATGGCGAGCAAAACGGGCGGGGTACCCCACCCGTTTTGCTCGCCATCCCTTTGTCCTCTGTGGGGCGGGGCGGTTTCAGCAGGGCACCTGAGTAGTTACCAGGGATGACTCATAACTTGACCTTTAGCACTGTATCAGGGTTTCTCAAAAGTCGCTTTTGAGAAACCCTGAGCACTGTATGGACCGCCAGGACAAATTGAAAGAATGTGTGATAATCTGTAGAGATGTTCAAATCGATACAATAGCAAGGCGGACAGCTTATGAAAGGTCTTTCGACGCCAGTCCACCAATGGATTGATGCGTTCAATGCTCATGATGTGACACGTATTGTAGCACTCTACACAGAGGAAGCTGAACTATCCGATCCTGGGATGAGGCATGCACGCCGGGGACAGAGCGAGATTAGCACGTGGTTTACTCAACGGTTTCAGCAAATGCCCACTATCCACTATACGCCCTCTCAGTTCTTCCTCCAGGAAAACGCAGCCGCCGTCTGTTGGATAGCTCAGGGACAGACCCCTCAACTCTTGAAACAGCGCTGGCTCTCTAAACCGTTTCAGGTGGAGGGAGTCAGCATCTTTCATCTGAAAGCTGATCTGATTTCCTGGCAACACGGCTACTATGATCACCTTTCAATCGTAGAAAGGGTACTGACACCCTTACGCTGGCTGCCATTAAAACAATAAGCGGTGTCTCAACTAAAGCGTTCCTTTCTACTCAATAGGAAGGAGAAGGAGATACGACCATGCATAACTGGACCTATACACAGGGTATTCACGACCTTGGGAATTCTGTCTATGCCTATCTCCAACCGAATGGCTCCTGGGGCTGGAGCAACGCGGGCCTGATAGTCGATAGCGGCATCTCCCTCCTCGTCGATACACTTTATGACTTAACATTCACGCAAGAGATGCTCACAACCATGCGCAAAGCCGTTCCAGAGGCCACTACGATCGATATGCTGGTCAATACGCATGCGAACGGAGATCATTGCTATGGAAATCAGCTTGTCGGTGGGGCACGCATCATTGCTTCGGCGAAAACTGCTGAGGAGATAGTGGCAGTACCTCCCGCCGTTATGGCAGCCCTGGTCCAACAGGGTTCAGCGTTAGGCCCGATAGGAACCTTTGCCAGACAGGCATTTGGCTCCTTTAACTTCGAGAACATTACCCTGACACCGCCCAATCAGACCTTTGAAGGTCGGCTCGACCTGAAGGTTGGCACAAAAGATGTCCACTTACTTGAGGTTGGTCCAGCTCATACGCGTGGGGATACGCTGATCTATGTGCCCGGGGATAAAGCTATCTTCACAGGCGACATTTTATTTATCGGCGGTCATCCAATCATGTGGGCTGGCCCGGTTGGAAACTGGATACGCGCCTGCGAGACCATTCTTAGTCTGGACGTCGAAACGATTGTGCCGGGACATGGTCCAATTACTGATAAACAGGGAGTGAGACAGCTTAAAGGGTACTTTGAATACCTGTTAGACGAGGTACGCCAACGCTACAAGGCCGGTATGTCCGTGATGGATGCCGCCAGGGACATTCCTATGGATGCCTATGCAGAGTGGATCGATGCTGAGCGTCTGGTGGTAAATGTCGCTTCAATCTATCATGAACTGGATGGAGAGACCGAGCCACTTACTACGCTTGAACTTTTTGGACTGATGGCCACGTATACTCTGCCGGAAAGTCCATAAATTCGACCTGGAAGGACCATCTCTCATACTTCCTTCTATTATCTGGAGAGATTCGCGTCCCCTATCAGTAACGCTGTCGTAACGCTTCC
The DNA here is from genome assembly GCA_034438135.1 of Ktedonobacteraceae bacterium. GTDB lineage: Bacteria > Chloroflexota > Ktedonobacteria > Ktedonobacterales > Ktedonobacteraceae > Paraktedonobacter. The sequence continues at coordinate 9,157 of DAOTTL010000293.1, forward strand.
ATCACGCTTCCAAACTATACTGATTAGACAGGAAGAGAAAAACCTGCGAATCTTTGTAAGAAGTAAGAAACATATGGTTTTAAGAGCGAATACACCAGCAATGCGCGATGGATAAGATCTCTCCATAGAACTCCAGTGGCAATTTTCCTACCACTGAACAGGAGCTTCTATGCAAACAACGAAGAAGCGCTCGCTAAGAATGCAGTTACAGGGATTTTTCCTGTTGTGTCATCCTATACCGGTTCTTTTTCATCTTATTGCTATCCTGATCTTTACCTTGCTGGCAGCATGGCCACAACTGAACTGGCAGCTCATCTTGCTTATCGTCGGTGCACATACTGCGATGCAGTGCGTGATTGCTATCCAGAACGATTATTGCGACCGTAGAGCAGACGCCGAAGTAAAGCCTGAGAAACCCATTCCCAGAGGTCTGGTTACGCTACGAGAGGCATTGGTATCTGGTACAGGCATGCTTCTACTCATGGTACTGTTTCTGCTGCCGCTCCCTTCGCCAGCCAAAGTGCTCTCGCTGGCCTATCTGGTTCTGGGCATGGCCTATAACCTGGGGCTCAAATCAACCCCACTGAGCGGCATGGTTTTTGCCCTGGCGATGCCACTCATCCCTTTGTACGCCTTCGCAGGGGTGGGCCGCAGCGTGCCCTTCCTGTTCTGGCTCATACCCATCGGCTTTCTCCTGGGCGTGGCTCTGAACCTGGCAAATTCACTACCCGACCAGGAAATAGATACCGTCAATAGAGTCAGAACCCTGGCGGTAACGCTGGGAGTGAGACGCTCATTTTTTGTAGGCAATACGCTGCTCATTTTGAGTGCGTTACTCATTCTAAGTTTAGATCTCATAAAAATCTTGAGTGTACAGCCAACGATCTTAATTGGCATGCTGGGGGTGACTGCTCTATTGCTGATAGCTATAGCGTTTTTTACCGGTACAAACAAACCGATTAAAACACGCAAAATCTACTTTTATCTCGTAACCCTGACCTGCATTGTGCTGGCAGGAGGATGGCTTATAGGAGTGTTATTCTAATGCCACTGCGTCTGACTCCCTTAGAAGCGCTACTGGAACGACTAAATCTCTTGCCGGTTCCGCTACTCGATACACCGCTGTCTCCCGGCATAGGAAAAGTACTGGTTACAGCATGTGAACTGGACCTCTTTGAAATACTGGAAGAGCGAGCTATGACTCTGACTGAGCTGGCGAAACGGTTAGAGTGTCTTCCTCAAAATCTGCGCCCACTTCTGCAATTACTGGTTGTGGCCGGTTACTTACATCTGCGCCGGGGGCGCTACTCGAATAGACTCGTCGTGCGTCGCTGGCTGGTTCGCAGTTCACCAGGCTATATCGCGCCCTATATCATTCACACTCCCGATATCATCGCCATCTGGGAACAACTCACAGAGTCAGTGCGCACAAATCAACCCCTTGTACGCATGCCTTATGAGGAAGACCCTTCCCAACCAGAGGTTAAAAAAGCTCTGGAACGGCACTACGCGGGCCTGGCCTCGTTAGCTATGATTCTGGGGAGAGAACTGGTCCACCAGGCTCATATTCCTCCCACTGCAACTCGTCTCCTCGATGTCGGAGGCTCACACGGGGCCTATAGCTCACTTTTTTGTCGCAAATATCCCAATCTACGCGCGACAATTCTGGACCTTCCCGCCGGAATTGAAGCAGGCAAACGCCTCACACCTCACCTGGGTGCAGGTGAACGTATAGATTTTCGCTGCCTGGATATGCTCAAAGAAGATTGGCCGGAGGAGTTCACTGGAACCTTCGATGTTGCTCTCTACTTCCATATGGCTCACCTGCTCCCTCCTGAGGTCAATGAACAACTTCTCAACCGCGTAGTTCACTGCCTGAAACCAGGCGCTATGTTGATATTCGTCGATCAAGTAACCGACCAGGAGCATACACCGCACCTGGCTATTGCCATGGTGCAAATGATGGCGCTGACGATGAATCTGATTGGCGGCACATGCTATCCTTTCCCAACGGTCAAAGGCTGGTTGGAACGGGCCGGGATGGAGAAGGTAAAACGCTACCATTTGTGGACCCCAGGCGCGACGTTGATCACGGCCAAAAAACGTGATCTCAGGTAATATAGACGAGATAATCAGCTATGGCTACCTCCTCATAGAGGAGATGCCGCTGACTGGCCTGCTTCTCAAAAAGAAAAGCCTGAGTCGAGCCTGCTACAAAGACGTAAGCCGGAGAAGGGTCAGCCGCAACCTGCGCTCGATAGGGGAAGTAGCGATCAAGTCCCGGGTGCAGGTCGTCGTCCAGGACAGCACATATCACCCGTTCATGGCTCAAAAAAGCCAGGCTATTGCAATCATTGTAATCCGTATATATACGTGTCAGACCTTCTTGCAAAAGAAACCCTATCAATATATGTTGCTGCTCAAAGCTGATCCGGGCCTGAGCTATCTGGTCGGTAAAGATGTTGAGTGTGCCGACCAGGCCAGCAAACACGACGAGCGCAACCAATGCTACCCTGATCCCCACACTCAATTTTCTGAGAGACGCAGAACGAATGCTGAATATGCCTCTTCTCTCCCAGAGAGGAGCAAGCAATGCTGGTATGGCGATCAACAAACCCACGAGATAACGAGCTGAGTACCAGGGTGTAACCGCCGCCGCCTGTGGATAGCATATAAAAGCAAGCAGTGTAATACCTGTACATAGAAGGAGGGTAAGCCGGCTCATCTGACGCAAAAATTCGCGTCGATCTTTCAGGGAAAACTCCTCGCCACGCGGCACAGAGAGACGAACACGACAGATGCCCTGAATGGCAGCAACCGTCGCGACAAACCAGAGAAACAGTAAACCCAGACCCCAGAGACCATGGACAGCTGTACATCTAAGTGTTGCAGTACTGCTCTGCGCGGTAATTGGCCAGGCCTGGTTAGCTGAGAGGGGACAGAGAGCATTTCCATTGGTAGCCACAGGAATGGCCACCAGGAGCGTAGCAACAAATTGTTGCGCAGGCTGTGAGTGAATAATCTGAGGCGAGGGAGAATCGGCTCCCTCATTGTTAGAGATACCTGGAATAATGGGATAGACAGGCTCGCGGTATCCTTTACCGGAAAAGATAGAATTCTCCTGGGATGAGACCGGGACCGTTAGCTTATAGATAATTTGCGGAGACACCCCAACAACAAGGAAAACCAATACAACACCCACAACCAGTAGCCGAAGTTCATGCCGACAGGCAATAAGAAGCAGAATACCCGTGCCAACAACGAAGGGTATACAGAGCAAATGACCCCAGAGGTCGAGACCTGCAATCATTCCCCAGCCTGCATACACGACCAGGCGCTGCCAGGATAAGCGCTTCCCACCTTTGATTTCTCGCCGACTTCTCGCAGTGAAGGCCAACCAGACCGTTAGAAGCATGAGCAGAGTCGTAAAAAAGAGATAGTCAGGAGGTCCACCCGCAGCCATCAGTTCACGCCAGATAACTTCAGGAGAACCCGCAGCCAGCACCAAAAGAGTTACCAGCGCCAGTCCTTTGCTATACAGCAACGTCGTCAGGCGATACATCCAGAGCAGAAATCCATCAAAGAGAACCAGTAAACCCAGTCGTAGTGCAAACAAAGATGGTCCCAATAAATGAAAAAAGACTGCACCAATATAGGCCTCAAGCGGCCCCATATAATCCTGTCCATAGTAGAGTAGAGGATGAGCCCCCTGATAGGCAATGTGTAACGCCATTAAACCCACAGTGCCCTCATCATTGAAGGGTCCTGGCCACCCCAGAGCAATCATAATCAGACGCACTACCAGAGCAGCGAGCACGAGAACCAGAGCGCTCAGATCATAATAGTCCAAGCGAGAGAAACGCGCAATAAACGCTTTTACCTGAAAAAAACCAGAAATATACATATTATCTCCAAAATACTCAATAGCTTATTTGACTTACAACAGCAACACATTCACGCTATACCCTACAGTCATCTAATTCCATTAAACCAATTTTCTCATCACTTGCATTCATTTCTCATACAAAAACAAACTCATACAATTGAGTATAGAATATCATATCTCTATCTTTGGTGTCGAAGATGGTTACGTAATGACGGCTACGCCGCCAGATTTTAAGAGAGAAAGGGCTGAGTTTGGAAGCAGCAAAGCTGCTTCCAAACTCAGCCCTTTCTC
>DAOTTL010000294.1:0-20769 GCA_034438135.1 Ktedonobacteraceae bacterium
AAATGAGCCAATGCTCTTGCTGGCGGTTGCGCCGCCAGCTTTTCAGGGGAGAAATGGCTGAGTTTGGAAGCAGCAAAGCTGCTTCCAAACTCAGCCATTTCTCCCTTTTCTCGGGGGAGGGGCGGCTTTGCAAGCCGCAGAAACGGTCGGGGTGACTCATCTTTTTTAGGGGGAGGGGTGGCTTTGCCGCAGAAACGTTCGGGATGAGGAATGACTCATAAGATCGTTAACTGGCAAACTAGACACTGATCGGTCGCTACTGCTATACTTACTGTAAGATCATTCAATTTCTGCGGGTTTTACCAGGATCCTGATGCAGCATAGAAACCTGTGGGAGGGCACGTCTCTCCTCAGTCTGCTTTGAGGATACTGCACTTTTAGAAAAAACAAAAGGAGAAGCTTCCAATGACAGTTGCTGAAAGCTTTGAAGCAATGATAGGCCTCTTTAACCCTGCCGCCGCTGGCAATATGAACAAAACGTTACAGTGGAATGTCACAGGGGAGGAAGCTGGCCAATACGCATTGAAAATAGCAAACGGAACGTGTGAACTTGTTCCAGCCGAAGGTACAAAAGCCGACATTACATTCACTGTATCCAGCACAGACTGGCTCCAGATAGCCGATGGTAAGCTCAATGCCATGAATGCATTCGCGACCGGTAAGCTGAAAATGGTTGGCGATATGATGCTGGCAATGAAAGTGCAACAACTTTTTCCGTTCAACAACTAGTACCCCACCCCCATTCCCCGGTTTCCCAGTGGGAGAACAAGCATGATTCAGCCCTGATTTTGTACCATCAGGACAAAAGGCTTTGAGCCTGCTATACAGGCTACTCCACTCCGTTTTCCTAAGAAGAAGCGAGCCTGTATGGCAGGGCATTCGTCCCGCCACACAGGCTCGCTTTCTCGGGGAAGCGGTTTTGTCAGCCACAGCAAAATGAGGGATGACGCATGTGTTTGAAGGGGGTAAGATAGCCCGGACAGCACGGGGCTTCGCAAAAGTTGTTTCTTTCCCCGCCCACCCACCCTTTTGAGAGGATCGGAGGCAACACGGTCGCGCTGTGCCTCCCATGCTCTTTTTTCCTGGGGAGGGGTTTGGCAACGGCTAAAACGCGCCTTTTGAGAAGCCCTGCTGGACAGCAAAACCTACTTGCGATCGCTCTAACTGGTATGGTATACTTACGAAGATAAAGTTGGGTAGTGTCAATAGAGTACTAAGCGGTGGTATAAAAATAAGTAGGAACAGAACCTACGACGGCAAACCGTAGAAAGGCATCTACCATGGCCCTGAGGAGTGATGAGCTGCATGCTAGTTTGCAGCATTTAAATGGTATGCTCACTACACACGAGGCAGCCAAACATCTCGACTTAAGCTACTGGCATTTTATGCATCTCGTGGAAGCCGGACGAATACCAGGAATGCGCGTCGTTGATCGCTGGCTATTCTCTCCCAACGATCTCAATGAGTACCGACGAAGTAGATACGGTGAATTAGAAGACCTGGCCAGCACAGCCCTGGAACATCCAGATGTCGGTCTGACTGAGAAACAAGAAATTATTTGTCGTTTCCTCGTCAATAGTGAAAGGCCCTCTGACATCGCACGCAAGCTTCAACAATCCCGCCAGGCAGTCCACTCCCAAATCACTCTGATCCGCGAAAAAGTCACCCGCGCACAAACACTACAAACAACCGATACTCCACCCCCCAAACATATAACCCACAAAAAGAAACGCCCTATTCCACTACGTTCTGCAAGTGCTTCTTTGTCGGCAGACACATCTCTACCCACACAAACTGACCTATAAACCCATCCCTTTTAACCAGAATGCCAGCATGACCTATCCCGCTTCTCATGTTGTCCTTTTTCGGTGTTGTCCTTCCTCTTATTGAAGGCCCAATTTCTTCCTCATGAATCGTCTGTATAGATATAACTATACTTTCTACTGGAAGGAACACTATGACGACAGTGAACAATGAGGATACACTGAAACCCTCTAAAAGCTATCAGCCAATTGAGGACTATGCGGTCATCGGCGACTTACATACTGTTGCGTTGGTCGGAAAAAATGGCTCTATTGATTGGTGTTGCATTCCGCGCTTTGATTCTCCCAGCGTCTTTGGTGCCCTGCTCGACGTAAAAAAAGGCGGCTTCTTTCGCATCTCGCCCCAGGTCGCCGATAATATCCAGGTGGGACACCGACAACTCTATTTACCTGAAACGAATATCCTGATTACTCGTTTCCTGACCGCTGAAGGTGTGGGCGAGATCACCGACTTTATGCCAGTCAAACTCAGCCGCCAGTTGGATCACCAGCACAATATTGTACGCTCGGTCAGCGTGGTACGCGGAACGCTCTCCTTTGAGATGACCTGCCAGCCAGCCTTTAACTTTGCACGCGACTCTCACCAACTCCACATGCATCAAGATGGCGCGATCTTTGAAAGCGCCCAACTCTGCCTGGGCCTTTATTCTACAGTGCCTATGCAGGAAAATGATCAGCAGGGCGTACACGCGACCTTCACCCTCCATGCCGGAGAATCGGTTCAGTTTGTCATGGAAAGCGCTCGTCATCACGACCTTGTACCTCGCCGTCCTACAAATGGAGAATATCGAGAAGCCTTTCAAAAAACGCTCAACTATTGGAGACGCTGGCTCTCCCAGTGCCAGTATACTGGACGCTGGCGCGAAATGGTTCAGCGCTCAGCACTGGTACTCAAGCTGCTCACATACTCGCCCACCGGGGCAATCGTCGCAGCTCCCACGACCAGTCTTCCTGAAACAATTGGTGGTCCACGCAACTGGGATTACCGCTATACCTGGATAAGAGATGCATCCTTTACGCTCTATAGCCTGCTCACATTGGGCTTCACTCAAGAAGCTGAAGCTTTTATGGGCTGGCTTGATGCACGCTGCGATGAGCTAAAACCCAATGGCTCGCTCCAGCCAATGTATACAATCGATGGCAAACACGACCTGACTGAACTGACTCTTGATCACCTGGAGGGCTATCGGCGGAGCGGTCCTGTACGCATCGGGAACGGAGCCTATAAACAGAACCAGTTAGATGTCTATGGCGAACTTATGGATGCTATCTATATCTATAACCGTTATGACGCCATCTCCTATGGTCTCTGGAAAAATCTGCGCCGTTTGCTCGATTGGTTGGAGAAAAACTGGGATCGGCCCGACGAGGGTATCTGGGAGGTACGCGGCGGACAGAAGAACTTTGTTCACTCACGTCTGATGTGTTGGGTAGCTTTCGATCGGGGCATCCGTCTGGCACGTCAACGGGGCTTGCCAGCACCTATGGCTCGTTGGGTTGATACGAGTGCCCAGATCTATGAGCAGATTATGGACCAGGGCTGGAGCTCGAAAAAGAAGAGCTTTGTCCAGTATTATGGCAGTGAGGCCATCGATGCCAGCAACCTCCTGATGGTCCTGACCAAGTTTGCAGGTTCGAACGACACGCGTATTGTTCAGACAATCAATCGCATCCAGAAAGAACTCACAAGCGATTCCCTGGTCCATCGCTATAATCCAACTGAGGCTGCCGATGACGGACTGGGAACGCTCGAAGGCACGTTCAGTCCCTGTAGTTTCTGGATGGCCGAGTCTCTGGCACGCGCGGGACGACTCGATGAGGGCAGGTTGATGCTTGAAAAAATGCTCACGTATTGCAATCATGTCGGTCTCTATGCTGAGGAGGTTGGTCCAACTGGCGAAGCTCTAGGAAACTTTCCCCAGGCCTTTACCCATCTCTCGTTGATTACGGCCTGCTATAATATTGATCTGGCCCTGAACAGAGCAAAATCTGGCACCACTAGCTATCCCTCTTCTACTAACTAACCTCTTCTCCTGGATAGCCTGCCTCACCCATTTTACCAGGAAGAAGCGAGCCTGTCGGCGGGACGAATGCCCCGCCGATCAGGCTCGCTTCTTCCTGTCCTTTGCCGTCTTACAATGTGGGCAAACGCCCTTTCCTGGCGGCTGCGCCGCCGCATCTTCAGGAAGAAAGGATGAGTTTTCAAGCAGCAAAGCTGCTTGAAAACTCATCCTTTCTTCCTCTCCTTTGGGGGAGGGGCGGCATTGCAAACCCAGAAAAGTTCGGGATGACTTACATCTACTCATCGCTGTTGAAACGATAACCAACGCCTGAGATGGTGAGAATAAAACGAGGATGGGCAGGATCGGACTCGATTTTGCGGCGCAACTGGCCAATGTAGACATGGAGATAATGTGCATCAGCTCCATAACCGCTACCCCAAACCTGAGAGAGCAACATCTGACGCGTCATGAGTTTCCCGTTATTTTTGATCAGAACCTTAAGTAGATCATACTCGGTCGGAGTCAGCTTGACTTCAGTGTCATTGACTGTCACCAGACGTTGAGAAAAATCAACCTTGAGCGGACCCGCTTGAAAGATTGGCTCAGTACCAACTACAACCTGGGCACTATGACGTAAAGCGACACGGATACGCGCCAGTATCTCATCCATACCAAAGGGCTTGGAGATATAATCATCCGCCCCAAAGTCAAGCGCCAGTACTTTGTCTCGCTCGGCGTCCTTGACTGAAAGTACAATTATCGGCAGATTGGACTTTGCACGCACTCTTTTGCACACCTCCATGCCGCTCATTCCTGGTAAACCAAGATCGAGCAGTATGACATCTGGACGATGCGATGCAATCTCTTCCAATGCTTGCTCACCGCTATTGGCCGTAAAAACCTCGTAGCCATGGGCAGTGAGATTGCGCTGAAGTGCTCTCAGTATCTCTTTCTCATCATCTACAACCAGAATACGCGCACCACTTTTACTCATACTATTGCTCTGCCTCTCACTGTTATGCTGCCTGCTGGATAGCCTCTGCCACACTTACAGCCAGGAAATGTGTGGAACATCCTCACGATGTATTTTAGTACATTTTTGCAATCTATGCTATGAATCAGCCCCCTGACTATCTGACTTCGTCTGTCCACACCAACCCCACAAGAGAGAATTATGAGCCAGCGCTCCTGCTGGCAGCTGCGCCGCCAGATTTTCAGGGAGAAATGGCTGATTTTGCAAGTAGCAAAGCGGCTTGCAAAATCAGCCATTTCTCCCTTTTCTCGGGAGGAGGGGCGGCTTTGCAAGCCGCAGAAAAGTCAGGGGTAACTCAAAGGATGAGGTTGTCAGCAACTTCGCTGCTGACAACCTCATCCTTTTCTTCTGTCTTATGGGGGAGAGGTGGCTTTGTAAGCCGCAGAAAAGTCAGGGTATAACTCATATTCTTTTGGGGGAATGGTATCGATATATTCAAGAAAGAGAAGAGGAAATGCGATCTGACGACAACGGCAATGTAAAAGAGAAAATCGCACCGCCACCAGATCGATTCTCAGCCCATATACGTCCTCCATGAGCCTCGATTAGACCGCGGCAGACGGCCAGACCGAGACCAGAGCCACCTGTCGTACTGCGCCTACGATCCAGAACACGATAAAACTTATCAAAAATGCGCTCCAGGTCACCTGAAGGGATACCCGGTCCCTTATCAATCAGAGAAACCGTCAATTCCATCGCCGTCAAAGAAACAGAGAGCAGCAAAGAAGAACCTGCTGGCGTATAGCGTAGCGCATTCTCTAACAGATTCGTCAAAACCTGATCGATCATCATATAATCCAACTGAAGTGGAGGTAAACTTTCAGGCAAATCGACTATGACCTCACGTCCCAGAAGCGCCCCCTGCATCCTGGCAAGGACATCGTGGAAAAGATCCTCTATGGCATACCATTCCTTCTCAGGTCGCAACGCGCCAGCCTCAATGCGCGACATATCGAGCAAATTCTCAACCAGGCGATTAAGTCGGTCCGCTTCATGCTCAATGGAGAGGGTAAAGCTGCGCCTGGACTCCTCATCCCACTGCACATCATCTTGCAGCAAACTACTGGCAGCGGCTTTAATCGATGTCAGAGGAGTTCGCAAATCGTGCGAGACTGAAGATATCAAGGCCGCACGCAAATCATCAGTACGCTGCAACACTTCTAGCCGCAAGCTCTCGCCGCGCAGGCGAGCATGCTCGATCATGGAGGTCGCCTGATCCAAAAACGCCAGGAAAAAGGTTGAAGAGGGATCAGAGCGCTTCGCCTCATCGCCCAGACGACTCCTGATTGTGACGAGCTTTGGGTTGTCCTCTATGAGCAGACATAGCACCCCTACGGCTCTCTGACCCGTTTTGAGTGGAAAAAAACTGAGATAGCTCCTCAATGTCTGTAAAGAAGCGGTACTACGAATAACCACCCGTGAAGCATGCCCTTCAGATCCGCGAGGAGTCTGTGGGTGCTCATAAAACTCGGCGATCTGACCCTTACGCATCACCCAGGCCGCCGTACTGAGTTCGTCAGAACTCAGATTGATCTCTTCCAGGGAACGACGCGCACTGATCCTCAAGGTAAGCTTCCCTTCCTCATCGGGCAAAAAGATGAGGCAGTCCCTCACACTCCTCTCACTAAAGGCATCGACAACGGCACGTACAACTACTCCCAGCTGATGATCCAGATCCTCTTCATTTGTTGTATCCCGCACCAACTCATACAGGATACGCATCTCGTGCTCACGTCTGTGCGCCTGCTGAGCACGCTTACGCAAAGCTGAGGCCAGTTGTCCCGTAATAATCCCGGCACAGAGAAAGACAAAAAGTCCTAACCACTCATCCAACCGCTCAATTGTAAATGTATATAGAGGCTTCACCAGGAAGAAGTCGATGCATAAAAAAGCCGCAATTGAGGCCAGAACTGCCGCAAAAAGACCACGCGTACTGGCCAGAGCCAGCACAATGACCAGATAGATCAGTGAAATGTTCGGAATAAACGGATAAAAGCCAAACCAGTAAATTAATAGGGTCACGCTTAAAGTACCCAGCAGGGCCAGTACGCAATCCCACAGGGAGCGCCAACGAAACATTTTCTGTAAAGAGCGAGAAAGAGAGACAACCATAGACTTGCACCAATTCATTCTTTCGGTGAGGACTTTCATTGCTATCACTATTACCATATGAGATCTCCGAGCACTCTGTCAATGGAGTCGAAAAACCCTGCCAGGGTTTCGCAAAAGTCTTTTGTGTAGCGATTGCCAAACCCCTCCTCAGAGAAAAAGCTAGACGGTGGCAGCGCGGTCGCGCTGCCACCTTCCACCCAAAAAGGGTGAGTGGGATCTGGCTACTGCTGGAGAGTGACTTTTAAAAAAACTCTGAAACGCTGGAAAAATCCTGTTACCTGCTTGACGAGTATGGCAGACGAGCACTATACTCACAAACATGAGACGAACGCGTATCACGTTAACGCTGCTCCTCCTGGCAATGCTAGGTGCATTGGGGTTGAGCGCATGTAGCTCTGGTGATCTGGGCAATGAAGAGATAGCATTTGTGCGCGGTGGGAATCTGTGGACAATCAATCCAGACGGCTCAAACACTTTTGAGGCAGCCTCTTCTTCGACGCCCGTGTTAGGCTATGGCTTCTCACCCAACCACCACATCTTCGCCTTTCGCACGCTGGATAGCGACTTTGCCAAAACTGCGGCAGGTCAACACCTGATGATCAATCCGTTGACAGGTCTGGTCGGCGATGTGCCGGGTACCCTGAGCACGATAGGCATTGATGGTGGAACCCCCATCCCCATTATTCTCTCCAATCCTCAGATCGCCCGTAGCAACGCCTGGTGGAGTCCAGACGGCAATCGTCTGATCTATCGCGAGGGCGCGAACCCTTCCCTGCACTCACCTGACCTTGTCACATGGTGGGTTTCACAAAGCGACCAGCCCTCCGGCATCGCCCGGCAATCGCTACCCAATACGCTCTCTATTCCTTCGATCAATACAGCCAGCACAAAGATCGTTGGCAGTTCTCCCCTGGGTATTTTCACAACAACGCTCACCGGCGCAAACAAAACGTTTGTACAGAGTGGATCACTCGCAGGCCATCCACTGGCAGCCAGTCTGGAACGCGTCCTCTGGCAGCCAGCGCACCAGAACCCTGACCTGCTCTACGCACTGGCTCCCCCAGTTCGCACAGGTCAGCAGGGACAATTTACTCTCTTTCTGGCACAACCAGGGGGAACAGTAACCATGCTCGCCAGTTGCGATTGTCATCAGTTCGCCTGGTCTCCCACGGGCAACCAGATTCTCTACAATACAGACCAAAACACTACCGTGCTCGATATCCAGAGTAGGTCAAGCTTCAGCTTCACCACCGAACAGCCAGACGTTCCCTACTGGTCACCAGATGGTCGCTTGCTTTTGCTGGACGGAACGCACACACTCACTCTGGTTCAGCCCGCAAAAAAACGCATTGAGGTGCTTCTCAGCGATGGTCAGACACCAGGCATGAGCGACGGACCCCTGCCAGCCGCAGCAGCTTTTGTACAGCCTGTGGCGAACAGCCCGTGGAATATCGATAACCAGCGTTTCGTTATAGCCACTCGCGGACGTCTCCAATGGCAGAACCAGACACTCAAACCGGGCAATGGCCTCTACATCGTCAACTTAAATAACCAGGGAGAGCCGCTTGCAGCACCCTCACTGGTTCAGAGTGGAAACGCTACACAGCCGGGATGGAGCTACGAAGACCCCAATACCTCGTTTCTCTTCTAAACGCTCCTTCCGACCAATATGACTACAAGAAGAAAAAGAGCAGAAATGAAAGGAAAAAGAGCATGAACAAGGAATCTAATCAATACGAAGAGGAAGATCTGGACAACGACGAGTACAGCGATATGGAACTCCTGGAGCGGCTGGAGAGTCTGCGTGAAGACATGGAAGACCTGGGAGTAACCACCCTCAGGGAGGTCACTGCACGAATCACAGAACTCCATCAACGTCTGGACAGCAAATAGATCTTCAAGGAGAAAAGGATGAGTTTACCAGCAGCTTCGCTGCTGGTAAACTCATCCTTTTCTTCAGGGATGGGCGGCTTTGATTCTATCTGACAGATCAGGCACCGCCAAGATAGGCCCGACGCACAAGATCATTGGTCAACAGATTGGACGCAGAATCGCTGAGCACAACCTGACCAGTTTGCAGTACATAACCTCGATCGGCCAGACTTAGCGCCATTGAGGCATTCTGCTCAACCACAAAAACCGTCACACCCTCATCGCGTACCCGCCGAATCGTGTCAAACACAGTTTGCACCAGAATCGGTGAGAGACCCATTGAAGGCTCATCCATACAAATCAAACGCGGACGTGACATCAAGGCCCGGCCCATAGCTAGCATCTGCTGCTCACCGCCGGACATTGTGCCCGCAATCTGTTTAAGACGCTCCTTAAGGCGGGGGAAAATCTGGCAGACATACTCAATATCGGAGTTAATCTCTGATCGGCCCCGACGAATATAGGCACCCATCTCCAGATTCTCCAGGACAGTCATACGAGAGAAAATACGCCGTCCCTCAGGAACCAGAGCCATCCCCAACTTCACAATCTCCCCGGCAGCCATGCGCTCAATAGGCTTTTCTTCAAAGAAAATCGCTCCCTGGCGAGGATGAAGCAGACCAAAAATCGTCTTCATCGTCGTCGTCTTGCCAGCAGCATTGGCCCCAAGCAGGCAGACAATTTCGCCCTTATTCACTTCGAGTGAAACGTTATGTAAAACCTGGCTCGGCCCATAATAGGTATTTACATCAGTTAGCTTCAGCATGTATATGACCTCTTCAATAATGTTCATGCCCCTTTTCAGGACCCTGCACGCACATTCATCTTCTATGGTGACAGCTACTCGGCAGCACTCTCCTCTTGCACAGTAGTAGAAGGTTTCCCAAGATAGGCAGCGATAACCTGTTCATTACGGCGAATCTCTTCAGGCAACCCTTCGGCAATCTTGCGTCCATAGTCCAGAACGGCGATACGATCAGACATACCCATAGTCACAGCCAGCTTATGTTCAATGAGTAGAATTGTCAGACCCAACTCCTGGCGCAGGCGTTGAATGTATCCCACCGCCTCCAGTGTCTCAGCCTCATTCATACCAGCAGTCGGCTCATCTAGCAGCAGCAACTTCGGACTAGCCGCCAGAGCACGGGCAATCTCAACCCGACGTTTCTCGGCATATGAGAGATTAATCACCAGATCATCCTGACGCACAACCATCTCCTGACCAAAGAAACCCAACAGTTCTACTGCACGGTCACGCGCAACCTCCTCCTCACGAACAACACCAGGAAAGCGGAAAATCGCTCCAAGAGCGCTTGCCTTGAGGCGTGTATGATAGCCCACCAGGACATTTTCCAACACTGTCATATTATTAAAGAGGCGAATATTCTGGAATGTGCGTGTAATTCCCTGACGCACAATCTTATCTGGACTCAGACCCGCAAGCGGTTGACCTCCCAGCAGAACCTCGCCAGAGGAGACCTGATAGATCCCAGTAATCAGGTTAAAGACCGTCGTCTTACCTGCTCCGTTTGGTCCAATAACACTGATGATCTCCCCACGCATAATCCGCAGGTTCACATCCTGCACAGCAGCCAGGCCTCCAAAATATTTGGTCACCTGCCGCAACTCCAGCAAAGGAACCTCTCCCTGCGCCCTTTCCGGCTGGAAACTTTCCACCTGTTCAGCGCTCATAACATATCTCCTGTGGCTCTAGTGATCTCTGACAATCGCTGCTCTCTCTTCTTAAGAGAGCTATCAAAGCTATTCAACGCGCACTTCCGCTTCAAAACCAGGATCAGACGGCACAACGCCCAACGCGCCTAAAGCATCAGCCCCTGATTCTTCTGGATGCAACTCGCGTCGTCGCCGCGAACTGGGAATCAATCCCTCAGGTCGGAAAATCATAATCACAACCAGAATTATCCCGAAGATTAGATTGCGGATATTACCAAACGTAAAGCCGGGAATATACTGAACAATGAAATGCGAAAAAGGATAGATAAACGACGTAGAGTCAGAGGCCAGAGTGTCCAACTGAGCCAGGATCAACACGTTAATGGCATACACAGCCAGAGCGCCAACAATGACGCCTGGAATGCTCCCCAGACCGCCAATGACTACCATTGCCAGATAAATAATAGAATCGCCAAAGGTGAATGCATCCGGCGAAACACCACCCAGTTTTGCAGAGTGATAGGCGCCAGCAATGCCTGAGAAAAAGGCCCCAGCCGCAAAGGCCAGTAACTTGGTATTGCGCAGATTAATACCCGAAGAGGCCGCGGCAATCTCATCCTCTCGAATAGCTACCCAGGCACGTCCAAGCCGAGAGTCACGCAGGCGAATATTGGCAAAGATCGTTAGAGCGATCAGGGCCAGAATCAGATAATAATAAGGGGCAGGCGTAATCGTAGACCAATCAATCCCGAAGAACGAGGGCGAGTGAATGCCAACCAGCCCATTAATTCCGTTCGTATACTGATCGAGATTCTGAACTACAATTGGCACAATCTCTCCAAAGCCCAACGTCACAATAGCTAGATAGTCACCACGCAACCTCAGGGTAGGTGCTCCCAGCACAATTCCCCAGAAAGCCGCAACCAGGGCCGAAATCAGCAGCATCGGCCAGAACAACACGTTGATAACCTGGTTACTGAATATAATACCGGTAATCAGTCCCAACTGAGTTGACCCGACAATACCCCAGGTATACGCCCCAATAGCGAAGAACGCCACATACCCCAGGTCTAACAGACCCGCAAAGCCCACCACGATATTCAGGCCAAGCGCCAGGATGACATAGTAGCCAGCATCTCCATCGCCCGCCAGACGACCATCAGTACCAAAGCCAAAGAGATACCGATCAATCGCGGGATAGAAAATCAAGAAACCCACCAGCAGAACCAGATAAAAAATTCGCGCCCCAGAACTGCGCAACGGTAGATCGTTGGGAACAACCTGACGACTCTCCAGACGGGTCTTCCGACCTCTCCTCGCATCCCTCTCAGCATTCTTGCGCTCAAGTGCTTTCGGCGTATGAGTTACCGCCACTCTCCCGCCAAGCATCCCCAGAAAATAGCCTGCAATCGGTAGGATCACCGTACGAATCACAGAAAAGGGCAAAAGCTCACCCTGAAGATTGCCAATTGCAAAGAAAATCAGGTCAACCACCAGCCAGATCACCGCCAGAGTCAAACCTAACCAGAAGCCTCCCATAATTCCACGAGCGCGAATCTCTTCGTCCGGGAGCACATTTAGCGCGTTCTCTGGCACATGAGCAGCCAGAAAAGTGATTCTACTACGCGCAAAAAAGTAAATCGCCCAGATCAGAGCAGCCAGAGCCAGACCTATCACCAGATTGTTCGTCACACTGATCAAAAAGATCGGCACGATAGCAAAGAGCAGCGAATCAATCCAGACAGCATAGATCGCACGTCTGCCACTATCAGCTGCGAGCAGATAGCCGCCCAGCGCCAGGACTGCCAGATAGAACAGCACTATAAAAAGAGCCGACTGAATAGCTCTGGATGTAGTCGTGGTCACAGCCGCAGACTTTGGGTCAATGAAAGCCAGCAGGACATTGTTGATCAATGTATCACCCTGCCAGAGAAACGTAAAAATGAGCAAAGGAGCGAGCAACGCAACCAGCCATTTCAAAAGCAAAAAACGCGTTGCAGGTTCAGGCCGCCAAAAAGTATTTGCCCGCATAGGGATAGACATATCCGCCATCACCTCGTTTCTGATAGATCGCGCTAGCAATACACATACAATCCTACACTGCCAACAGTTACACCTTATCAGGCGTATTCTGCCCAAGGAGACCCGATGGGCGGAAAACCAGGATGAGGATTAGTATGCCAAAGATGATCGCCGGTCCCCAGGAACCCCCGCCATGAGGAATGCCCAAGCCATGTGAGGCAGGATCCAGCGAATTAGGAATCAGAATTACCAACGATTGAATCAGACCAATCACCAGACCTCCCAGCATAGCCCCCACAATATTGCCAATCCCACCCAGGACAGCGGCAGTAAATGCAATCAGACCAATTTGAAAACCGACGTAAAAGACCGTTGTGCCAAACTTTAAGCCGTAGACAATCGCCGCCGCCCCGGCCAGACCAGCACCAATAAAGAACGTAATCGTGATGATGCGATTCACGTTCACACCCATCAGAGCAGCAGCCTCGCGATCCTGAGCCACCGCACGCATCGCCCGTCCAAGACGAGTCCCCTGTACCAGCCATTGCAGAGCAGCCATCAGGACCACTGCGACAACAATAATAAACGGATCGATCGCGTTAATCGCCAGACCAGCAATATTGATTGTCACATTTGGGAAAATCTGAGGGAACCCGATTGGACTCAGACCATTCCACAGTTTCCCAACGTCTTCGAGGATCAAGGAAACGCCGATAGCTGAGATCAGAGGCGCCAGTCGAGGCGCATTGCGCAGTGGACGATAGGCGATCAGTTCAATGACCACGCCCAGAAGCGCACAAACGATCATCGAAACAATAAAGGCCAGAAGCAGAATACCGACAAGTGCAAAGCCTTGCGGTGGATGATTTTCATTTACTCCTAGAATCCTGAAGAGCAAGATGGCAATCATAGTGCCAATCATAAAAATATCGCCGTGAGCAAAATTGATCAGTTCGATGATACCGTACACCATTGTGTACCCAAGAGCAATCAGCGCGTAGATAGATCCACTCACAAGACCTACCACAATAAATGAAATAAAATATGCCATACTATACGGTTTCCCACCTTTCTGAGAAATCGTTGCGCCGTCTTTTTTGAGACGACTATCTGCCGTTAGACAAAAAAGAGGGCAGCCAGACAGATAGACAAAAGCAATCTGTAGGGCTCCCCCTTTTGCATATTACAGACCGAGAAGCTTGCCTCCCGGTAGAGCGACTATCAACGGCCTCAAGAGATTGAAAACCATCAGCCGCCGGTTCATTTGCCTAAGGCAAAGTCACGGCAGTGTCATACTTCCAACCTGGTGCGCCACTGACGTCGCCAAGCAGGTAGACCGTGATGGTCTTGTTGGTTGTATCACCATTGGCGTCGAAAGAATGGTGACCAGTTACACCATTGTAATCTGTCTTGGACATCTGATCAATGACTGCCTGGCGGAAAGTCTTGGCTGTATCGCTATCTCCAGAGTTGGCTGCCGGTTTGGCTCCAGCCTGGATCGCAGCTTTCACAGCATTGAGCAGAATCTTCATGCAGTCATAACCACCAGCACTGTATGCTCCAAGTGCCCCATATTTGGCTGTATAGTTCTTAATAAAAGTGGCAGCCGAAGGGATCTTCGTAGCATCAACCGCTGCGACGGTGCTATAGACAGGACCACCTTTGGTAGTGCCAATGGCCATCGCAAAAGCGCTGGTCTGTAAGCCGTCACCACCACCCAGTGGAAGATTTTCCAGACCAGGGGTTGTTTCCATCTGCTTGCGTATAGCAATGCCGCCTGTCGAATCCAGACCGGCAAAGTAGATGAAAGCAGGTTTGGTAGCGGCGATCTTGGTCAATTCCTGGCTGTAGTCAGTGGCTGAGGCAATGCTGTCATGACCCAGAATTGTTCCACCGTCTGCCTGATATTCCTTGATAAAGGCATTCGCAAGACCAACGCCATAGACCTCGGTGTCATCAATGACATAGGCCGTCTTGTAGCCCTTCGTCTTAAACCCATAGTCCGCACCAACGCCACCCTGATGGTTATCAGTAGTAGCAATACGGAAATAAGTCACTTTTCCGGTAGGACGCAGGGTCTTAATCAGGTCATTCTGGCCTGTACAACCAGTATCAGGGGTGTCCTGCGTCAGACAGGTATTTGTGTTCGCAGGGCTGATCTGTAGAATAGGAGCCTGGTTGCTAATAGGCATTTCAGATTTGGCAACGCTACTGTTGAAAGGGCCAACAATACCGGCCACTTGAGCATCGCCGATCAGTGAAGTGACATTCTTTGCGCCAACCGAAGGGTCATGGAGACCACTGGCACCAACATCGTCTTGAGGATCAAATACGAAATTGTAGCCCTTCAAGAAACCGGAGCTATTGGCCTCATCTAAGGCCATATGAGCCCCATTCTCTGCGGGTTTACCACTACTGGCATCCGCACCACTTGCCGGTAGATCTGTTGCGAGCTTGATTGTCACAACGGTATTGGAGTTACTACTGGTACCCGTGCTGGTACCGCTGCCACAAGCCGAGAGAATGCCTAATAACAGGCTTAAACCCATGGCCAGAGCAAAGAAACGTAGACTACGCTTCTGCATCGTTTTGCTAGCCTCCTTCAAGTTATACTTAAATAAAGCCCAATCCTAGGGAAGGCACAGGGCATCCATACAGCCCACTCTCTAAATAGAGGAAAGACTTGCCCTACAGGATTACATACGTTAGATCTGACAAAAATCTCACCGCAGAGACCATGATGATACTTCATTCAATTGAATATGCCTTCCCCACAATGCAAAGACGTTTTCTACAAAAATAGTAAGAGGAAAGTATCATCAGACATTGTCAGTTGTTGCTCAGATTATACCAGAACAAACCTGGGAACATCCTACCGAACGTCGCACTCTTTTCATTCGCGCGTATGGGGACAAACAGCGTTCTTGTAAGACTACAAACCGCCCATTGCTATACTTGCAACAAATATATGGATAAAGACAGGTTCAAGTATTCCAATTGGGTGCTAATATAGCACAAAGGATTTAAGAGTGTCAAATTTTTGGGTTCGCAAGGGCTTGTTTCAAGTCACTAACTAGTGGTATAGTAACGCAAATATACTATTAGATTCTCATCGTCCGAGACTGAGAAACAAGCTCCGTCAGATAGGCGCACTAATCGTGGCCAGAACGTGTCGAGAGATCTGTAACGTTCGGAGAGGGAGAAAAGGATGACTACAACATCGATCGCACGAGGAAAGTATCATATCTGGACAGTTGGCTGCCAGATGAATCAGGCGGATTCTCAGCGTATCCAGACTATTCTTGACGAGCTAGGTTGGGAAGAGGCGAGCATGGACCAGGCAAATCTGGTCATACTCAATACCTGTAGCGTGCGCAGAGCACCGGAAGAGAAAGCACATAACCAGCTGGCCCAGCTCAAGCATGCCAAGGAGAAACGTGATGATCTGCTGGTAGCCCTGATGGGTTGCATGATTGGTAATCAGAAAACAATCGATGAGCTAGGCAAACGTTACCCACACATTGATCTCTTTATGAAGGTTGAACAGGCCGATATTCTGCCACGCTTCCTTGAGGAGCGCTGGACCCCTATCTCAGGCGCTGGTTGTCTGGACGTGGAGTTTCTGCCGCCAGAGGGGACCGAGGGAACAGAAGAGATCTCACTTCCATCCTCCATTCAGCCTACAATCGCCGCCTTCAACCTGTCCACCCTGGGAAAAAGAACCGTCCTGCCCATGGCCATCACGCCAAAACCTGGTGATCGCATTGCTCACTATCCTACAAAAATCGAAGCGACCCAGACCAGTCCCACGGCCTGGCTCCCAATCGTGCTAGGTTGTAATAAAGTCTGCACCTACTGCATCGTTCCCTATCGTCGTGGGCGCGAGCGGAGTCGTCCCATGGACGAACTGATCACTGAGGCCCGCACCCTGGTGGCGAAGGGAGCGAAAGAACTGACACTGCTGGGACAGACCGTCGAGTCGTATGGACTGGACCTGCCTGAACAGCCCAATCTGGCCGATCTGATGAGCAAACTGAGCGAGATTGAAGAGCTGAAACGCATCCGTTTTATGACCTCCTATCCACGCCATATGACTGACAACATGATTGAACGCATGGCTGAACTCCCAAAGGTCTGCGAACATCTCAATATTCCCGTCCAATCGGGTGACGATAACTGTCTAAAACGCATGAAGCGCGGCTATACTCTAGATGAGTATCGTGAAAAAATCGATCGTGTACGCGAACTCTGGCCCGGTATATCACTTTCAACCGATATCATCGTCGGTTTTTCTGGCGAGACAGAAGAAGAGTTTTTGCATACATTAGATCTTCTGGAAGAGATCCGCTTCGACGTGGTACACGTCGCAGCCTATTCAGTGCGACCCGGCACTGTTGCAGCACGCTGGGAGGATACTGTGCCACTGGTAGAGAAGAAGCGCCGTCTGCACGCACTGGAGGAGGTCCAGGCGCAGATTGCCTTAGAATTGAACCAGGGCCTGGTCAATCAGACTGAAGAGGTTATGATAGAAGAGGCTAATCTCAACCATGGTCGTCAGCAGTGGAAAGGACGCAACCGTGTCAACAAGTGGGTCTTCTTTCCACAACCGGAGCAGGATCAGCTATTGCAACCTGGAGATATTGTTCAGGTGCGGATAGAGCGTGCAACTTCCTGGTCCTTGCAAGGTTGCACAGTTGCGCTATAATATGCGAGTTAACTGTGGCATGACAAGTAGGTTCAGAAACAGGTAACTCTCTCTACGCTGCCAGTCAACAAAACAGGATGAAACGGTAGAGGCATGCTCTGATCAGAGACTATCCATCTCTTTCCAGGAAGAGGGCAGAGCAATTGGACCAATCAAAAGCAGGCCTCTCCAGAGATCGATCCATCCATGTGATTGGAAACGCGGCGTCTTCATAGACCGGAACCTCAATGCTGAGCGTCTCCTGGCCTAAACCACGTTACATGCAACGAAAGAAAGAAGAGAACTGAGTACCGTCAGTTCGACGGGATGTCAAGCCTGTGGAGAAAGTCGTCCCGATCTCTTCAGCAAAAAGTGATCAAATGGCTCTCAGAGAAGCAGGAACCGAACACCAGATAGTGGCTCGTCCACCGCTGGAAAACTTCGGAGAACAGAGAAAAAGGATTGAGGAGGAACTGATGACACAAGCCCAGTCAGCCGACGAGAAGGCACGACTGAAAAAGCAATGGACCGAACTGGCGATCAAGCAGGCTCAGTTAAGCGAGTGGAACGAAGCAGTACTAACAAACAAGAATATTCTGCAACTATTTCCCACTGAGACTGAAGCCTATAACCGCCTGGGCAAAGCCTATAGTGAGCTGGGGCAATATGGAGAGGCGCGGGATGCTTATTCACAAACTCTTATCTATAGTCCCAAAAACACAATCGCTCGAAAAAATCTGAGCCGATTAGCAAACCTGGAAGAACCTTCTTCGCCACTTCATCTGGGCGGCGGTCGGATCGATCCACAGCTCTTCATAGAAGAGACTGGAAAAACCGGAGCAACCGAGTTGCTCAATCTGGCTCCTACAACGATATTGGCGCGGACCGCCGTGGGTGATAAAGTTCAACTCTATGTGATTGGACACACTATTATGGTTCGCAATAGTGCAGGTGAGGATCTTGGGCAGATTGAGCCACGGTTGGCAAACCGCCTGATCAACTTTATGGAGGGAGGCAACCGCTATGCAGCCGCGGTTCTGGGCAGAGAGAACGACCACATGCGGCTAATTATCCGTGAGGAATATCAACATCCCAGTATGTTCGGAAAAGTAAGCTTTCCTTCACAGGGAGGCGGTGATACAATTCGAGCTTATATTAAAGACAGCATTCTCCGTCGCGATCATGATGATGAGGATGAAATGGCTAGCGATGATGAATACTATGATGGTAATGATGAGACCGATGAAATGAACGAGATCGACTTCGATGAAACATCTGAAGGCGACGAGTAAACAAAAGCAGAAAGGAAATGTATTATGAATAAAACCAAAAGAGTTGCCTGGCGCAAACACCGGATCTCCCAAAAGAAGGCCGAATTGAAGCGCAAAGCACAGAAGAGCACCGGTGCCGTAGCCCCTACAGCGCGGCGCTAGGGCTGCATGTAGCAGTATTCACTAGCAAATAGTAATTGCTTACGAATATATTCCTCGCTATCCCCTACGCCAGAAACGAACGGCCAGCAACACGATCTGCACACAATAGCATAAGTGTTTGGCTGGCCGACCGCTGGCAACTTAGAGAGAGAGGCATATGAGCGTCCCTCCACCCCCAACCTCTTCGGCCTCTGTGCGCAATATCCTTACTCTTCTGGCCTCGCGCGACGCGCATCTGGCGGCAGGAGGTGAAGGTCTGGAGCGCCGTGTTACCTGGGCTATGCGTATGCGTGCGCGTCTACCAGCTTTTGAAAGTGTGCGCGGGGGAGAACTGGCTCTCCTTGGTCTCAACCAGGTGCGTCGCCTGGATGAAACATTGCCGCAGCTCCTGAAAAGCTTGCACAGAGAAAGGGTCGCTGCTGTCGCGATTGCCGCTCCTTCTCTTGAAGCTCTGGGCGCGGAAGCGCTGACCAGCGCTGACCAGCTTCACTTTCCTCTCATTCTGCTCCCCCAGGTTGCACCCCTGGAGGAGATTGAGCGCGATGTGATTACATTTGTCGTGAGTTTTCGTGGTGAAATTGAACGCCAGGCCACTTCAATCTCTCATGAGTTGATGCAACTCAGTATTCAGGGCGCTGGCATTGAGGGTGTTTGTACCCACCTGGCGATGGTCTGTCACAAATGGGTACTTCTCCAAAACGTTGAACAAGAGATACGCTTCCAGGCGACTCCTCCTGGCATGGAGGATCAGCAGCTTCCCGATGATTTGAGCGACGAATCGCTGCAAAAACAGGGCATGATGCGTGTGATGTTGCCTATCCAGATCCCTCATGAGGTAGTTGGCTATCTCTCTTTGATCGGCCAGATAGGCAATTTTGATCACCTGGAACGCCTGATTATGGGTCAGGTTGCGCCGATTCTCTCGCTGGAATTCACCCGCGAGCGCGAACGTAGCAAGGCTGAGATCCGCTATCAGAGCGAAGCGTTTACGGATGTGATTCAGGGAAACTATCAACAGATAGAAGAGATGCAGGCCCGTGCACGTCTCCTGGGTCACGATCTCTCTATCCCCCAGGCTGTTGTACTTTTCGAGCTTTCACCCGAAGAGACACTCTATGCAGTCGGAAGCAGTCCTCACTCACAATGGAGCAAACGGATGCGCGATGAACTCCTGCGCTCCTGGCCTACTGCCTGGGTGGTGCATGAACCTCACCGCGTCATGGCGCTTCTACCCTGGACCAGAGGTAGCGGCGAACTCGATCTCGATGTTCCTGATGAACAGACTATCTTAAGTAGCCTGGAACGCACTCTGGCACGCCTGCAACCCAGGCAAACACGCTATAATCCTCTCTACTCAGGAGGCATGGGACAGTTCGCAAATGATCTTCAACATATTCCACAAGCATGGCGCGAGTCACAGCAGGCTCTTGAAATTGGCAGAAGGCTCTTTGGTGAAGGCAAACTCCATTCCTTCGCACGCCTGGGTATCTATCGCCTGCTCTTTCCACTCCATGGCGATCAAACCCTGCTAGATTTTTATCAAGAGACGCTCGGCCCACTCCTTGACGCAGAAAATCGCGGCAATCAAGCTCTGCTTGAAACACTGGAAGGCTTTTTTCGCTGCAATGGCAATCTGAGCGAGACAGCACGTACAATGCACTTGCATCGTAATTCTCTTCTCTATCGCTTGGGACGCATCGAAGAACTCCTGGGCCACTCTCTGGAAGACGCCGAACTACGCCTCTCTCTCCAGATCGCCCTGAAAATCCGCGTCCTCCTGGAACGATAGACAATTATCGATAAAAGTGCCTTATGAAGCATCTCTTTCGTCTTATTTATATGTAAAAACATCGATGTTAAGAGGTCTGTCTATGTTGCAGAAAAGGATAAAGGGACGTGTGAGACGCTCTTTGCGAGTCTCTCTTTATGCACTACTGGGAGCGCTGGCCTGTGTGTTACTGACACCTTTGACGGCTCTAGCCTGTGGTGGTTTGTTTAGTGCTGATGCCTATACGGAGCAGAGTGTTGAGCATTTGCTTTTTGCGCTCGATCC
>DAOTTL010000295.1:0-10509 GCA_034438135.1 Ktedonobacteraceae bacterium
TTTCCAGTGTGAACGAAGAAGGATGCGGATGTCGGCCACAGTACTCTAGCAATTTCAATTGCTGGCGTTGCTGGTCCAGCGTAAAGAGCAAAGCCAGGCGAGCACCACAGCTTTTGCGTGCATAGTTCAGCAACATTGCTCGTCCGTGAGCTATCGGCATGACCTGTTGCAATCGTGCAACCAGGCTTAAGAGGTTCTGTGACGACACTACACATTTCTCTCCCATACGAATTGATTGACGCCGAGGTAAAAGCTTTGAGCGATTTATCCTGTCTTCATCATACACAACACAAAAAACCCATAGTTGTTTAAAAGTAAGCATAAATGGCTGAGTTTGTAAGCTGCGAAGCAGCTTACAAACTCAGCCATTTATGCTTACTTTTAAAGGAAGGGCGGCTTTGCAAGCCGCAGAAAAGATAGGGATGATTCCTATGTTCTTCCTGTCGTCGAAAGCGACAGAGGGAAAAGCGAGAAAAACCTATGCTTCTTAATTAATGAGAGACGGCTGGTTCAGCCTGATGCTGGTGCGTCTCTAGATCTTCCAGAGAGAGCAAGGCTCTTGCATTTGTATCGGAAAGGGCTTTATCCGTATCAGGATCAAAAACGATCTTATCTCGTGAGCAATAGAGCAAGCGATTCCAGTTAGCCATGGCTTTATCCCAGGTAGAGTAACGTCTTCGGTTCTGTTCATCGGCCTGACCAAGGCTGCGAACGGCCAGAAAGGAGAGAACCAGGGCCGTCACAATAACGGCCAGAGTTAATCCCATCTGAATCCAGGAAAAACTTCCCGTTGAGAGCATAACCAGAACAAGAAATGACCCGATCCCCACCAGAACCATTCCAACGGAGAGATACTTCATCATCGATGCCCTTGCCTGAGGCAGCGGAGGGGGCGCGAAACGACTCTCACCGGTTTTATAAATTACCTTTAATTTGTTCACCTGATCTGTCTGATGGCACACTGGGCAGGCAGGGAGTTGTTTGCTGGATGAGACCATAAGTCAAAAACCTCCTTGTTCGCCAGATGACGAACACCGAATACTGTTATAATTTAACCTTTATACTACATTGTGAATGTTTGGACAAGAGGTAGACGCAAGAGCTTTCTTCTTCTTCTTATTGTAGTCCTGACTCTATGGAATTTCAATGAGCAATTTTTGAGCATCCAGGGCTTCGCAAAAGCCGCGCTTCCCCCCATCCGTCCTTTTTGGATAATTGATGGCAGCTCGACTGCGCTGCCATCAACCATCTTATGCTCCTGGGACTCTGTTGCTGCATGCGCTTCGTGGGCGAATGGCCCCGTCCCCCCATGCTTTTTTGAGGCATTTCGGCACAGCTCAGTCGTGCTGCGCCCGCAATGCCTCTTTTCTTCTTTTAGGGTAGCTTGCCAGACATTCCTATCACGAACTGAACCTTCCCTTCGTTCCCGTTTTCAGACTGGGAAGAACCGAATAAAATGCCCCCACAAAAAGTCCTCTGGCTACTGACATACTGTTGTCACTGAGATCTGGCATACTTCTTTTGTCAAAGGAAAACACTGATTAACTAAAGAAAAAAAGAGGAGTTTCAAAAATGATTTCAGGTTTGAATTTTGTGCTGATCCATGTTTCGAGTGTCACCAACGTTCTACCCTTTTATACAGAAAAACTACATCTTGAAGTTGAGTCCCAGGGACCTGACTTTGTACAGTTTAAACAACCCGGTGGCCAGGGAGCGATCTTCGCCCTTTCAGCCGATGGACTTAATGATCCCATCGCTAATGCTGAACTATGGTGGTATGTAGACAATGCTGAGGCTACGTTGGCCGATCTTCAGCAGCAGGATGTCACGATCGTAGATCCTCTGACCGATATGCCGTTTGGGCGCACCTTTACTATTCAGGATCCTGAGGGACATAAGATGTATATGTTGCAGTCAGCTCGTTAAATAATGAGAAGAGAGGGCCTGTCTGTCGGTGCAATTGCCCGCCAGACAGGCCCTCTCTTCCTCTTCTTATTGTAATTCAATTGAGCCTGCCAGCAAAAGGCTGGTGGCTGCCGCGCATGGGAGTTGAGCGTTGGGACCAATGGCCGCTTGTGTGACAGAAAATGTGTTACTTAGAGCACTACTGAGTTCTGCGTTCAATAGCTGTTCTATATTCTGATTGTACTGGTTCAGTGGGAAAGTGATCAGATTGTGCAGGATGTGCAGATCAGTTTTTACGATGTGGACCAGAAGATGCCCGCCTGAGGCTGTTGGTACCAGGGTAGAGACTGCATTTCCGATGTCGATTCCATGCCAGTAAATGTCGTCGGAAGTCATGATATTGCTGCCCTGGACGCTTACTTGAATCTTCTGGGCTGTCAGACTGCTGCTAATTTGTAGCGTACCCATAGCGCTGCCCAGACGTGCCAGTGAAGAGGCTGGAATCTCAATGTATGATCCTGGTGTTGAAGAGGCATTCTCTGCTTGATTTGCAGAAGTGTTCGCCTCCTGGTAGGAGAGTCTAGTCGTCGTATGCGAGGACTGGCCAGAGGTCTGACCGTTCAGCGAGATCGGAAAGGTCAGGTTCATTTCCAACTCTGACACCCCGCAGGTGGAGCTAGGAGCGATGCTATTGAGCGTTCCAGCGGGGAGATGAAAAGTGGTCAGGGGACCGCTGACGAGCGTTGAGCCATTTTTTATGGGTAATGCGCTCACCTGGATCGTTGAGGCGTTCAGGACGCTGAAACCGATGAGTATACTGGTCGTGATCGGTTTTGGATCTCCAGGGTAGAGACTGATTTTGACAGTCGCCAGGAGACCGTGAGCCTGGGGGGTCAGACGTTGCAATGTCACGGAGGGTTGTAGCAACGTATTGGCCATCTGAGAGGCCCAACCTTGATCCTGCTGCGGCAACGTTCTCACCATACTGGTGATGGCATTGCCGATTATTTTGGGCAATTGCTGATTGATATTGCTCTGAAATATGGGCTGCAACATCGTACCTGTGAGATAGGCATTCACAGAGATAGATGTTGCGGCGCTATTCCTGGTGACGTGCGGAGCCGGAGATGTGGACAGAGCAAGTACCTGTCCTGATCCAAGCAGCAGGACGCAGAACGCGAGCGCGATCAGGAGTGCACTTCCTACTATCTGGAAACGACGTTTCGTGCGCATAGAATACCTTCCCTTAACCTAACCAGGTAATAAATTATTGAGATTAACCGGCTTCGTAAAGCAGAGCGGCACAGGCTTTGGCTGAGCCGCGATCCCCTGAATAGGCGGTGCTGAGATGAGGAGGACCAGCATCTGCTCCCCTTTTCCGCATGCTATTGTCGAACTGGTGGAGACGGAAACTAGCCTGGCACCTTTTAGCTGACTGTGCAGTGCTGGCATAACGGTTGTTAGTAAGAGCTGATTGAGCGCACTCTGCATGTTTATGGCAGCTGTGGCCCCGGCATCGAGTCCATCGCGTCTGACGCGCAGGACTCTGAGTTGCAGATTCTGCTGTCCATCCATTCCAAGTGCTGAATCTATCTCTATCGGCATCACGCGATGAATTCCACCTGTATTGATGTTCAGATCGAGTGTCAGAACAAGACCATCTCCGGCTGTAGGATAGGTCTGTATGTTGGTCAGGGTACCGCCGCTCACACCCAGTTGGGAGACAAAGATCGAAGTGAGTGCGGTACTGTTGAGTCCCAATGCGATCATACGTGGACCAGAGATGGGACTTGGGGTCGCTGTGGGATTACTGATAGCCTGGGTACCTGGAGCTGCACTTGCGCTCGGAGCAGAGGTTGGCCAGAACCACATGGCGAGCAGACTTCCGCCAATGAGCAGTGCGATGAGCGCGATAATCGCGACGATCAATAATCGACGACGTTTGCGCTTGCCTCTTCTCAATACTTGCGTCTTATCATCGGGATCGAGTGGAGGAACAGCTGCTCCCACCAGGGTGGTCTCTTCAGCCATCGTCACGGCATTGGCATCAGCCTCTTCTTCTGCTACCTGAAGAGACTCAGCCTCTTCGGCAGGTTTTGTGCCCCAGAGGAAGAGGGCTGGCACCATAGCAAGTAGACAGATGATCATCGTCACAAAGAAGATTGAGCTATAGACCGTATGGGCCGATTTGATCAGGTGGACCGCATAGTCCTGTGCCCACTTGCCAAATTGTGCTGCCGTTGCTGAGGTTGGCAGTGAAGGAAACTGCGCAGCCAGTTGTTTAAAGTATGCCAGACCCCAGGAGGTCAGTCCTGCCAGACCCAGAATCATACCCACCATACGCAGCGCGGTCACAATGGCCGATCCCATGCCAGCCTGGTTCGTTTTTACGGCGTTAATCGCGGTTGTACTGATGGGTGCAATCACCAGACCAAAGCCCAGGCCAGTGGTCAGTGTACTGATCGTAATCTGCGTCCAGTCCACCGTCACTGACCAGCGGCTCATCAGATAGAAGCCCGTCGCCGCAAACAGAAGTCCAACTATGCCAGTCAGACGACAGGAGAGACGACCACAGAGCCAGCCGCCCAGGAGAGCACCTACCGGAATCATCGCCGTCATACGCAATAGTGCCAATCCGCTTACCAGCGCGGTATCGGACGAAGGGACCTGCTGACTGTAGACTGTATCCACAAAGAGAGGAATATCAGCCATGGCGATGATCAGGGCTGCTCCTATCAAGAGGCTGACCAGCGAGGCTGCAACAAACGGCAGCCGCGTAAAAAGTGCCAGATCGATCACTGGCCAGTGAGTTTTGCGTGCCAGCGTTAATCGAGGGCGTTTAAAGAGCGAGATGCGCGGTGAGCGCCAGATTTTGAGCCTTCCAAGCAGAATAAAGAGAACCAGAAAGATCACTGCCAGGGCCAGAGAGACCGGGTTATTCTGTGGAGCACTGCCATTGGAAAGAGCGGGACCCAGTTCCGTTCCCTGTTGAGCGAGACCCAGGCTGAGACAGGTCAGAGCCAGTCCCAACAGGATAGCGCCCAACCAATCGATCCCTTCATGTAAGCGCTTATTTTTGGGAGTGAAGAGAGAAACCCCAACCATTAGTGCTATAACAATCGGCACATTCAGAAAGAAAATGTAGGTCCAGCCGAGCGTCTGCACAATCAGCGCCCCATAGAGAGGTCCAACCACACCGCCAGCCTCGGTCACCGCACCAATAATGCCAAGAGCCACGCCCAGGCGTTTCCGTCCATACGTGTCACTCACAATCGCCATAGCCACCGGTACAATTGCGCCACCGCCAATTGCCTGCACAAAACGCGCACTGATCAGCCATGTCAGACCTTGTGAGGAGGTATCGATACCAAAGCTATTAAGAAAACTGATATCCAGGGATTGACCCAACATAGGAGCTAACCCACAGAAAACAGAGCCTACTCCGAAGATAGAGAGACAGATCAACATAACGCGCCTGCGTCCGAAAATATCCGAGACGCGGCCCATAAGTGGCATCGCAATCACAAAACCGAGCAAATAGGCACTGATAATCCAGGCTGCATGATCGAGCTGGGTAATCGATATATTAATACCAGGATCAGCAATAATCTTTGGAAGGGCAGTCACCACCACCGTCTCATCCATAGATGTAATAAAAACGCTGGCACAGGCTACAAATAGGGTCGCGCCCACTAACCGTTTGCTCGCACGGGTACGAGCATCGGTTAGGGGCGTAGCAAGTTCTGGTAGTTTACGGGTAATTTGAGAGTGTTGAGAATTGGTTGATACAGTAGGCTCGGATCCTGAAGGGTCGTCAGCGGCCTCTGTTTGTGCATCCGGGTTCGTAGCGTAAGGCGATGCCTGAAAATCGCGCTTGCGCATTCGCACAGATGTCTCCTTATCGTCTTCTAGTGTGTACATACATATGTCCCCCATACGAAGACCAATCGGCATTATCCGCTCGTCCTCACCCTATATTGTTGGCGCTACGATATTGAGACTCTCATTATATTTCGATATAAAGAACGTTCGACTGGTCTGAGAAGTGTCACCGGTCGTCGCCTGTCCCACGACACTGACTTCGTAGGGAAGTCCGTCGTCCTGGCCAGCCCAGATACTCGTCTTGAGCATCGTTCCCTTGGGTACGCCACCGCCAGTAAAGAACGCCAGATCTTGAGCGTTCAATAGACCATCAACTCTCCAGCAGGAGACTCCATTGACGGTATCCGCAGTTGGTCCGGTAACGTTCTGCAATTTCCCTGCCAACGAGATAATACCAGTATCGGGATTTGTTAATGTTCGTGGATCAAGTACACCTTTGACCACACGCCATTGGCCAGTGATAGGATCGGTAATATACTGGTTTGGGCCAATGCTGATCAGATTGACCGTCACGGCCTGACCAGAAAGCTGTACGCTGGCCTGAGCACGTAGTTTATCAGGCATCAATACATCGCCGTCCGCGTTGGTAATCAGGACTGGTGCAGTACCGGCGGTACCAAGGTTTGCTGTTTTCATTAATACATGAAAGGAAGAGACCGCATGAAAATTTTTCTGAACAGTGCTTAAAATCTGTTGTGCGGTGGGCTTTGGACCAGGACCGCTAGTGGTCACCGTTTTGTGCTGCCAGGGGGCAGTGCAACTCGCGCATAACAGCGCCAGAACGGTACAAAGGAGAAGAATGGCCAGCATCCCTCGTCGAGAATGAATGTGAATGCGTGCTGAGCGAGCAAACGCGTGCATAAAAGAAAGCCTCCCCAAATCTGGTAGTCCGTTTTTAGAATAGTCTTGCTGAAACGAATCAACGAATCCTGATCGTGCTTTCGCGGAACATCGTTTTTTGGATTATCCAGAGAAACGTTCCCTGTGCTCATAGCGTGCCAGAAAGAGCAACAAACATCAGGGTTTCTCAAACGTTGCGTTCTTTTCTCCCCGTCCACCCTTTTGGATGGACGCTAAAAGCGCGACTGCGCTGCCACCCCATCTTTTTCTCTGGGAAGTGGTTTGGCAATTACTCATAGACACGAAAGAAGGTAAGGAAAAAATATGTCAGTGACATCGAGCGAGCAGGTAATCGTGAACAAGAACCATGCCAAAGAAGATACTGGCCCAGACTGGCACTGGTACCATGGCGTAGTATTTTATATAATGGTACAGATCATGACCTTTGCGCTGGCTGGCCTGGTCAGTTCCATTCGCGGAGAGGAGATCAAAAAGTTTCGTGACCTCTTTGGAGATGTTGACTATTTCAAGAAGTTACATCAATCGGTCATCACACCGCCTTCCTGGTTCTTCGCACCAGCCTGGACCGTTAACAACATTTTCTCTATCTATGGGATGTTGCGCGTACTCCGTAAGCCAGCCTCAATGCAGGGACGAAACGAATATCTGGTCCTACAAAGCGCTTCGTGGGTCAATTACATCATCTTTAACGCGGCCTACTTTAGTCTACGCTCTCCGCTGAATGCGCTGGTGCTTACACTGTCAATGTTTGTGCTGACTATCCTGAGTGCCTGGGTAGCTCTTTTTAGACTAAAAGATACGGTTGTGGCACTTTCTCTGACGACCCTGGTCCTCTGGCTATTTGTTGCCTCCACGGCAGCCATCTTTCAAGCCTCCTGGAACAAAGATGAACTCTACGGTATTGGTCCATTTTTCAAGCCCATACCCGCGTTAGAACGTCAACAAGTCTCTTAAAAAGAGAATAGAAGAGCCATCAGCAAAAACATTTTTATTGAGGAAGTTCGTGATACGCGTTAGCGAAATGGGCCGCCAGGCGAGCATTATTGAGTAGCAGCGCTTGATTGGCCTTGACGCTTGCGCCAGATGTCACTTTGGCGACGTGGGAAAGGAGGAAAGGGGTAGTGGCGGAGCCGTGAATACCCTGTTCGCGAGCCAGGAGTAGAGCTTCCTCCGTTGCTGCTTCGAGAGGTCCAGCATCCATCGCAAACTCTTCTGGAATGGGGCAGGCGATAACCAGACCTTTGAGACCGCACTCCCACTGTGTACGTGCAATAGTGGCCACCACTGATGCTGCGTCTACTCGTTGTTGCAGTGAGCGGCCACTGGAACGAGTATAAAAAGCAGGAAACATAGTGGTTTGCCAGCCCAGGATCGGTACTCCCTGTGTCTCCAGATACTCTAACGTCAGATCCAGATCCAGAATTGACTTCGCTCCGGCGCAGACTACCAGGACAGGAGTGTGACTCAGTTCGGTCAGATCGGCAGAAATATCCATACTGCTCTCCGCCCCGCGATGTACACCGCCAATGCCACCAGTTGCAAAGAAGCGTATCCCTGCCAGGTGTGCACACAGAACTGTTCCAGCCACCGTGGTCGCGCCCAACTGACCCGTTGCCAGCGCCACCGCGATATCGCGTCGGCTGACCTTGAGAACGTTTTCTGCCTGGGCCAGTTGCTCAATCTCTGTACCAGAGAGACCTACCACTATCTTGCCATCGTGAATGCCGATTGTAGCGGGAACCGCCCCTTCGGCGCGAATAGTCTCTTCCATAGCCCGAGCGGTTTCCAGATTCGTTGGATAGGGTAGTCCGTGAGCGATAACAGTTGATTCGAGTGCCACTACAGGATGTTGAGCTTCCAATGCATTTTGCACTTCTTTTGAGAGGGAGAGATAGGCTGATAGATTCTGCATGGGACCTCACTATCTATTAGTAATATTCGGTGCTTCTGTGCTATTGGACAGCAATCACTGAACAAAAAGAATCTGGTGGGAACTTTCGTCCCGCAAAGGATCATTGCTTTTTGCAATGCCATCGAAGAGAAAGCATCCCACCCCTGTCTGATAAGGAGGGTTGGTGCCCTTTGCTCCTGCTTTCCAGCCAAGTATAGCATATATGAGTCATCCTTGGTAACTCTCAGATAAGAGACAGGGTTTCGCAAAAGTCGTTTCTTTCCCCACCCACTCTTTGGAGACGTTGTTGGTGAAAGATACTGTCGATCGAAACCGTCCCACCCCAAAGGAAGAAAAGAGGCATTCCGGGCGCTGCGCAATACGCAGCGCCCGGAATGCCTCAAAAAAGGATGGGGGGCTGAGTCATTCGCCCGCGAATCGCCTTAGCCAACAACGTCTTTGGAGAGGCTCGGAGGCAGCGCGACCACGTTGCCTCCGAGTCTCTTTTTTTCCTGGGAGGGGTCTGGCCATGGCTGTGCAGCGACTTTTGCTCAGCCCTGAGATAAGGGAGCGAAGACGCCCTATGTGCTATACTTTTGGGACGAAGTACTAGCGGGGAATTGGGACATTCTCAAAAAAAGGGGTAAAGTTACCTCAAAACCACCTTAAAGAGACAGACATAACTTTGCTGCTGGAATAAGATGATAGTAAGGCAGAGTAGAAAAAACCGTCTGGCTAAGTAGAAATATACAGGAGAACAGAAAAGTGAAATTGACTGGAAAATTGCTGACTGCTGGACTGGCAATTGGCGGGGCGCTTGGCGCGTTAACTTTGCTCAATAGATTAACGATCTCGCAAGCGGGCCAACTTGAAACAGCGCTTATAGGCGAAGAGCGCCGTTACCCATGGAAGTATGGAGATATTTACTATCAGGTTAAAGGTGCACGTGAGGCCACGCCATTGGTTTTGATCCACAGTCTTGCGCCAGGAGCATCTTCCTACGAATGGCGTAAGAACATAGACTCATTAGCGGGACACTTTCGCGTATGTACAATTGATCTGCTCGGATTTGGTGGTTCTGACCGGCCAGCGATGGACTATAGCGCTGAAATTTACACTGATCTTATTGGCGATTTTCTCAAAGAAGTCGTTGGCAAGCCGGCGATTGTTATTGCCCATGGACTATCCAGCGCCTATGTTGTTACATGCGCTTATCGGCGTCCACAACTTTTTGAAAAGCTGGTCCTGATCTCGCCACCAACCACTTTACTGGAAGAGCATATACAGGATATCGCAACTACTGCCTTGAAAATGGTTGTCAATTTGCCCATTCTTGGTGAGTTTATCTACAATCTCAAGACTTCACGTCATGCCCTTCAGGATTACTATGATCGCCAGGGCTATCACAATCCTGGTCTGATAACAGATCAGCTGATAGATTATATCTTCACCAGTGCTCACCAGGAGAATAGTCAATATCCGACGCTGGCACTTTTGAGCAAAGAATTGACCGTAGACATCCACGAAGCCCTCTCCCGTCTGCGTACACCAGTCGTCGCCGTCTGGGGACGCGAAGAGGAGGCGGAACCAGTCGAGTCCAGCCAGATCTACAAACTGGCCAATCCAAAGGTCGAGACACATATCCTCGATCGCAGTAGTCAGCAGCTTCAGGACGAGCAGGCAGCAAAGTTTAATGCCCTGGTTCGTGAAATTGCAGGCGTTTCTGTGTAGTTATGAGATGGAGTATGAGTCATACCTCACTTTTCTGCGGCTTGCAAAGCCGCTCTACCCCAAAGGAAGAACAGAGGGATGTCAGGCAAGGCGTGGAACGCTTTGCCTGACATCCCTCAAAAAAGAAGGGTTGGGGCCATTCGTTCGCGAATCGCCTTCGGCAACAGAGTCTTGTAAGGGGACAGTCTGCCTGGCAGGCTCAAATCCTTTCGACCTGCTTTTGCAAAAGCAGGAGTGAC
>DAOTTL010000296.1:0-11229 GCA_034438135.1 Ktedonobacteraceae bacterium
TGCCGTCGCTCCTGCGCTGCAACTTGGACAAACCATGGTGTGTTCCTCCTCCAAGAATGGTCTCCCCCGATCTCTTATCAGACACTCTTCCTGCTGTCCAAGTTATGACCGGGCCAGGGGCTGACCTACTCTGGCATTGTTTTGTTTTTGTGCAAAAATGGTCGCCTGGACCATCGAAAAATATTTCAAAATCGAAGGATCTGGTGACTTACGCTCAAGAGAGTCTCCACCGTCTCTTCCACATGTTCATCTGTGCGAAAGTTTCCTCCGGTCTATTATACAACGCAAAAGGAGTTTGTTCTGGCTCAATAGCCCACCTGAATGGCTACTCAAGAATCTTCTCTGAAAATTCTCGTCAGGAATGACTCATAAACGATCCAGGTGCCCCAGGCACGAGAGACGCAACTTTTGCGAAACCCTTAAATCCATTTTTAACTAAGCTTGACATTTTATTCCGGATATGTTTTAATCGATTAAGAGTATCAGTACGCATAAAAAACTTCATTTGCTAATTGAGCGTAAGTAGTCTGGGAATAACAGACTTTCTCTTATTTCTGCCCAGGAAGGTTTCCTAATGTCACTTCTCGGGCAGTCCTTACCTTCCTAACTGGTCCTTATGCTGATTCTACTATGACAATTACTCAACCAATGTTCACTCTTGGTCGCGATGGAACAAACAATGACATCGTACTTTCAGCTGATCTTCAGGTTTCGCGCCAGCATGCGCGAATTGTCAAAAACGGCGCACAATGGTTTATTGAAAAAACAGCACCCGCAAATAGCGTGACAGTCAATTCGCGAGATGTGTCGCATTCTCTTATTTCGGATGGTGATATTATCGGACTGGGACAGGTCGCAATGACTACCTTCCTCTTCCGAACGTTTTGAGTGATTAGATGTGCGCTGCACAAGCCAGATGGCAGGAAATTTCTTCTTCTCTGGAAAAGTTGGAAAATCCTGCCATTGCATTCCCTTTTTGACAGGCAGCTATAATGAGTGCTACGATTAATCGATCGAGAATGGACCAAAGGTTACCAGATCAACGCACACGAACTGACCTGCACAGAATGGAAATGCGATGCATAGTTTCCTTTTATGTACTGCGGTGGGAGTTGTGGCAAATGATAGCGGAACGCAACAAAATATTCAACTCCTCGTACTTCTTCTGATCATTAGTCTGGCAGCCGCCCTCATCTCTCGACCAACCCGTCTCCCCTATACCCTGGTGCTGGTCGTGGTCGGTCTGCTCATTGGTTTCTCACCACTCCTGCCCAATCTGCGTCTGGACCCGGAGATCGTTCTTTTTCTCTTCCTGCCAGCATTGCTCTTTGAGGGTGCATGGAGTGTGGACATCAAGCATCTGCTGGAGAACTGGTTGCCGGTCTTTCTGCTGGCCGTGCCAGGTCTGCTCGTCTCTATTCTGATTGTGGCAATACTTCTCCACTGGAGCCTTGGCCTTTCCTGGCTCGTTGTGCTTCTACTCGGTGCGATTATCTCTCCCACTGATCCCATCGCAGTCCTGGCTCTTCTGCGACAGATGGAACTCTCCGATCGACTGCGCACGATCATTGAAGGCGAAAGTCTCTTCAATGATGGAGTAGGTGCCGCTATCTTTGAACTGGTACTGGGATTCCTGCTGATCTCTCTGAGTGGAACAGCAACCAGTCAGGAGCCGTCGTTCTGGCTGATTGCTCTGGAGACGCTCTGGCTGATGCTGGGAGGACTTGCGCTGGGAGTTCTTGCAGGTATACTGGTTGCGCGTCTCTTACGCCTGGTGGATGACTATCTGATCGAGATGACGGTGACGGTGGGGGTAGCCTATGGGGTCTACCTGCTCGGTGTGGCCCTGCATACGTCGGGCCTGCTGGCGGTGATTGGGGCAGGGCTTGTGATCGGCAGCTATGGACGCGAAACAAGTATGTCTGAACGCACTCGTCAGGTCACGCAGGATATCTGGGAATTCTTTGGCTATCTTGCCAATTCGTTTCTCTTTCTCTTGCTCGGTATCCAGATCGGCGAGGGAAAACTTGTTCAGGCACTCGCGGGCATTGGCCTGGCTGTGATAGGGGTCTTGATCGGTCGTGGTGTGATGATTTATGCGCTGCTGCCTCTGTACGATACTTTCGCACGCTGGACGGTTCGCAGGTTCTCTGCTGGTATGCTGTCACGTTTCTCTCCCTTACCTGCTCGCTGGCGTCCCATCTTTCTTTTCTCTGGCCTGCGGGGTGCACTCTCTGTGGCGCTTGTGCTAAGTTTGCCAACGACTCTGCCCGGTCGCGAACTGCTCGCAGGCATTGTCTACGGAGTGGTGCTTATCACGCTGCTGGGCCAGGGGATTGGGCTGCGCTTTCTTCTGCCAATCTGGAAAAAAGGCGAGGGATGAGTGGCTCACTCTATCATTTACGACTGGCGTCTCCGGCAAGCTCCACAACTTCACTAACGCTCGTCACAGCACCAGCACCCACCTCTAACAACCGACGATACAACCGTGCTCCCTCACCATATGCATAGTCTCGCTTATCTATCCCCGACCTTCTGAGTAGCCTCTCCACTGAAAGATCCACGGAACCCTCTCCACCACCGTCAGGCACCTGATACAACAACACCTCTACCCCTCGCTGGCAGACCAGTAACGCCTCCTGCAAAAGTATCAAGTTTCCCTCACCTACCGGCATAGGACAGATGATCAAGAGCGAGATCTCCGCAAGACGCTCGCGCAATCTCTTGAGCGCGTTCTCCGAGATAGAAGAAAACGGTTGCTCTGTAATGACCTCATCGGCCAGATGTTCCGCCAGCGCATGATCGCTATCCCCAACAGGTAAGACGCCTGCGCTGAAGGCAATGCCAGCGTCCGCTAACGCTCGCATAGTTCGCGCACCACTTCCTCCACCCGCCATCACATGAACTTGTGGCTGCGCCTGTTTTCCCTTTTCTCTAGCCAGCACAGACTCCCCCGGCGGCAAGACGCTCAGATGTTCCGCACCCAGCATCACTCCCACCTGTACAGCTATCCCATACACACGCCTCAAAAGTTCCGGTTCCAGAACCTCCGCCGGTCCCCCGTCAGCCACAATCCCCCGCTGAAAGAGCACTAATCTCGGAAAATAGCGTGCCGCCAGATTCAAGTCGTGCATGGCCGCAAGAACCGTTACACCCGTCTCGCGATTAAACCTCTTCAAAAGATCTAACATCTCTAGCTGGTATTTTATATCAAGATGCGAGGTAGGTTCGTCGAGCAGTAAAAGATGAGGCTGCTGGGCCAGGGCCATAGCCAGCAGAACGCGTTGCCGTTCGCCTCCGCTCATTTCGTTGAAAATACGCTCCGCCAGAACATCCACCTCGGCCTGACGCATAGCTGTGCGCACTATCTCACGGTCCCGATCCGTTCTGCTCCCAAAGAGACTGATAAAGGGCGTGCGACCTAACGCCACCATCTGTTCAACGGTAAATGCAAAGGGAACCTGAAACTCCTGTGGCACTACAGCCAGCCGTTGTGCAACCTTGCGCCTTCCCCAGTCAGCTAAGGCTCGTCCGTCCAACAAGATCTGTCCCTTTTGAGGATGTAAAAGACCCGCAACCAGACGTAAAAGGGTCGTTTTCCCTGAACCATTTGGTCCCAAAAGACCGATCATCTCACCGCTCTGTACACTTAACTGCACATCTTCGAGAAGCGTTTGACCTGGATAGCCAAAGGTCAGGTCACGAACCTCTAGCATTGGATGAGTAGGAACAACACCGCTCGCAGCGTTTGAAAACAAGGGGAGATCTACCATCTGTAGGTCCTCTTACTATTTCTGAGCAGAACCAGGAAAAAAGGCGCACCCACCAGCGCAGTAAAAATGCCCACGGGTAGAACGCTGGGAGCAAGCACCACACGCGCCAGCAGATCGGCCAGTACCAGAAAGATCGCACCCCCAAAGGCCGAAGCAGGCACTAACAAACGGTGACGTGGTCCAAGCAGCAAACGGACCACGTGTGGCGTCACCAGTCCCACGAATCCGATCAGACCACTGATTGAGACCGCTGCCGCTGTAATCAGCGAGGCAAGACCAATAAGGAGCAACTTGTAGCGCTCAACATGCAGACCCAGATACGCAGCATTCTCCTCGCCCAGACCAAAGGCGTCCAGCACCCCCCCAAGAAACAGCGCCACCACAATTCCCGGCACGATCAGCAGGGCTACCAGAGCCACGGGTGACCAATCAACCACCGATACACCACCGGTCAGCCAGTTAAAAAGCGCAGCAATGCCGGACAACTGACTATGCGGTGCCAGGGTCAATAGCAGAGTCTGAAAAGCCACCAGAACCGCATTGACGACCACACCAGCCAGAATCAGCGTCACAACCGGCGTCTCTCCGCCGGAACGAGCCAGCAAATACACGCCCAGAATGGTCACAACTGCTCCCACAAAGGCGAATAGAGAGGTAAGCGGAAAAAATGACTCATACGCTGCATCAAAAGGCACAAAGGGGAGCACAAAAGTGATAGCAGCCCCCAGTGCCGCGCCCGATGAAGTCCCGATCAGAAAGGGATCGGCCAGAGGATTGCGTAACACCGCCTGAAAGAGGACACCAGCCACAGCCAGAGCAGCACCAACCAGCGCTGTTGCCACAACCGTGGGCATGCGGGATCCCCAGATAATCGTCTCAGCCGAGGGATCCCACTGACGGGCAAAATGAAAGAGTCCAGTGCCATTCAAAAGTATCCGCAGAATAACATCCAGTGGGATCGGCGTTGATCCAAAGCTTACCCCCAGGATCAGCGTGACCAGCAAAAGCAGGCCTGACAGCACAAGGGTCAACCCGATCGGCCAGGTCCGCAGCGACTTTCTGACGCGACCCACTGGATGCATAGGATACCCGTTCCTTTCTATCAGATCTCGCTAGACCGTTCCAGAGCAGACTGCTGGCAGTGCGCCACTGAACTTATCTGGATGAAGAATCTGAGCCAGACATTGTAATCCCTGCACCAGACGAGGTCCGGGTCGTCCGATCAAATTGGCATTGATACGCACCACGTGATGATTCTTCACAGCACTGATTCCACCCCAGTTAGGTCGCTTATAGACCGCATTAACGTCCCCCCCAAAGGTCGGGTCTTCAGTGAGTACAATATATGCTGGATTATCACTGATCACAGCCTCATCAGTAACCTGTGGAAACCCGCCACCGGAGGTATCCGTATGGAAAACGTTCGATGCATTGGCGTCGATAGCCAGTTCATCTCCAAACGAACCACCACCAAAGACAAAAGGCTTGCCCGGCACACTGTCGTCAGCCTCAATCATAAGAGTTGGAACAGGAGTGCCCGCAACCTTCATCTTGATCTGGCCAATCTGCTGTTGCAATTGACTCACCAGAGTCGTAGCCGCCTGTTGAGTGGAGGTTAGCTTCCCCACAGTCAGGATCTCACGCAAAACCAGCGTCAGATCGCCAGAGGGCAGATTGACCACAGTAATGTGCAGACTGGTCAACTGACTATCGTACTGTTTCGTATCATCGCCATAGGTCAGCACCAGGTCAGGGTGCAGAGCCACAATCTGCTCCACATTGTACTTTGCATTCGCATCCGAAATTTTCGGCAACGAGGCCAGCGAAGCTGGATAGTTCGTGTAGTAATCTACCGCCACTACCTTTCCCTGCAAGGGCAGAGCACCAAGCATCTCGCTAATGTTGGGCACCATTGAGATGATCCTCTGAGGAGCACTGGTTGGAAAAACAATAGGAGTACTGTTGGCATCAGTCGTCACTGGCTGCAAAGCTGACTGGGTAGGAGTCGCGGTACTGCCCGTTCCACCTCCAGAAGAGGTTGATGTACCACAAGCGGTCAAAAAGAGCATCGCTACAAATACAGATAGCAGGAAATACGGGTAAGAGCGTAGAGGGATGACATGAGAGTGCATTTCAATAAACCTCCCGAACGATGCAAACACTCGCCATCACCTTGCGCAGAATGGGGGGGGCAGCCAGAGATACAGGCAGTAAAAATAGTCCCTGTAAATGGCAGGCTCGCTCCTTTTTACGCGAAGGATCGTGAGCAGACTAATTATCGCCGGGCAGGTCTCCTGACTTCTGGCTCAAACGTCGCTTATCTGGCCTTCCCATCCCTTACGGGACAGTGGCAATCGTGAATAAACAATGATAAGCAACTCACCAGTTACAGTAGCGCGTCTGCGTCGGAATTCCACCGACTTCCCTATTCTGCCTACCTTCCGGCAGGCCACCCGGCTCAAGAGCAATACAAATTCTCTCAGCAGTATACGCATGTGCAGAGCACA
Organism: Ktedonobacteraceae bacterium; assembly: GCA_034438135.1. Lineage (GTDB taxonomy): Bacteria > Chloroflexota > Ktedonobacteria > Ktedonobacterales > Ktedonobacteraceae > Paraktedonobacter. The sequence continues at coordinate 6,281 of DAOTTL010000296.1, forward strand.
ACCGTCAAGGATTTGCTTTAGAGTAGCAGGGTTTCGCAAAAGTCACGGCTCAGCAAGGACCAGGCCATTATTCTTTTGTGAGGGATTTCGGGCAGGACGTGCAACGTCCTGCCCGAAATCCCTCTTCCTTTGAAAAATAGGGAGTGAGCTAAGCCGTACACGCAACGCTCTTCCCAAAAATGGTCAAAATGGGGCTGTGGTGCGCGAAAAAAAAAGCGCTTGCGGAGGATGGAGAGGTGACTGTCATAAAACACCGTAGTCTCAACCCTGTCCAAAAGTTCAGTTGACATTAAGTAAGTTGCAGAGGATACTACAAGCAGCAAAGGCGCTTTGATCTCCGTCTTAACTGATTCTTTTTAAAGGACACCATTTCTATATGGCATCAGATATCGATTTTTTTCGCAAAGTTATGGGGCAGTTTACGACAGGAGTCACCGTCGCAACCACACGCACACAGACAGGCATCTCTGGTCTGACCGTTAACTCTTTTACCTCTGTCTCCCTGCGCCCTCTATTGATACTCATCTGCATCGATCTGCGCAGTCATACACTGGCAGAATTGCGCGAAAGTGGCGTGTTCGCGGTCAATATTCTGAGGCAGGAGCAGGAGGACCTCTCAAACTGTTTCGCGATATCCTCCGAGGAGCGCTATGCCAATTTCTGTCACGCTACATACTCGACCGCCGCTACCGGGTCGCCCATTCTGGATGGCGCGATGGGTTTTCTTGATACGCGAATTGTGGCTGAGTATCCCGGAGGAGACCACGTCATCTTCATGGGTCAGGTTGAGGCCATGGGGTATAATGGGCAGACGTTCTTTTTGCCGAGTGCTAAGAGCGAACAGAGCACATCGCCAGAGTCACTCTCAGCAGAGATAAGCCCTGGCAGCAGTAACGGTCACACCGCGACAGTGAATGAGCAAGGTTCACCCCTGCTCTTTTATCACGGTCAATACTACCACCTGTCCAGACAGTATCAGCACCAGCATCCTACGATAATACCTGCGCATGCCAATGATGAACAAAAGTAGCGAGAACGAGCGCACACTCATGCTCAATGTGCTGCAAGAGCGTATCAGGTCCTGTCGTCTCTGTCAGGATCATGGCTATATCCCGCTGGCACATCCACTGGTGAGCGGTCGGATTGAGGACCGCCTGATGGTCATAGGTCAGGCACCTGGCCATCGTTCAGTTGCTAAAGATCGCTCATTCAGTGGACCCGGCGGGAGGATTTTACAAAAATGGCTGGAGGAGGCTGGCTTTCCCCCTGGCTATCTCCATGACCATACCTATCTCAGTTCGCTCACCCACTGCGATCCAGGACGCAATCCTCGCGGAGATGGCGATCGCCGTCCCTCACCAGCGGAACTGGCTCTCTGCCGTCCCTATCTCGATGCCGAGCTGCAACTGATTCGTCCTCAAATCGTTCTGCTGGTTGGCAGTATGGCTATAGAGACCTTCTTTGGAAAAAGACGTCTGGACGAGGTGATCGGCTCCTATCAAGAACACGATGACATGCTTTTTCTTCCTTTGCCTCATCCCTCAGGGGTTAGTCGCTGGCTACTCCCGCAGGAGCATCAGGATCTTCTTCACAAGGCCCTGGCTCTCCTCGCCCGTTGGCGCATCACGCACCAGATAGACTGAAATCCCTTTTTTCTTTTTTAAAGTCTCTGGCCAACGACGCGCTGAACTTTTACGTAGAAGATCACACGCGCATCCCCATCATAGCGCCAGGAAGCTCCATAGTGTTCTGCCAACGTGTTATAAAAAGCTCCCTCAGGATCTTCTTCGATGCGTTCAACGACACCACGAAACTCGGCATAGATATAGGGATTATCAACGTCCACGATGGAAACTGCCACACGAGGATCGCGTTTAATATTCTGATATTTCTTGCGGTCGGTGGTATGGGTAAACTTGATATGCTCACCATCCCATAAAAACCACATAGGGGATGACTGCGGTTCGCCACTTGCACTGATTGTCGCAAGATGGGCAAATGCCTTTGATTGCAAGATTTTCTGAACTTTTGGATTACTCAAGTCTGCCATGAAAAAAACCTTTCTACAGCTTTTTCGCTCAAAGATGGGAAATTTTATACTCTATTGCTGGACTGGAAGCGTCCGGCTGCTACGATGTAGTCCTGGAGCAGAAACGATCCTTAACCATGTCTCGTTTCACCAGAAAGGATTGCCTGAGGCCTATTTCCAACGCGTCAGAATAACCTCTCGTTGAAAAAGCATCGTCACAAACCAGAAAGTTAAAAATGTCACGACCAGCAGGATTAACAGTGCCGCCAGGGCAAAAAACACTCCCAGGGTCACAAAACCAAATAACTGACCCAGAAAGATGAGCAGAAAAGGAGCAAGAAACCATACAGAAAACTGCTGAGCTGTGCGAGGATCATTGACGCGGGCAGAGATAGCTGTCATTATAGCCACAGCCAGAAGCGCCAGCACCGGCGTCCAGAGAAAGAGAGCAATCAGCCAGCCAGGGGTAATCACTACCGCTACCACCTTTGGACTAATGGCCAGATCCTTCAGAATAAAAGTGAAAATACCTCCACAAATCCAGGTGACGATTATCGCAGGCACAATCGCAGCAATACACTTGCCAACAAGCAATTGCCAGGTCTTCACGGGCGTGGCCAGGAGCGGTTCTAGAGTATGATTCGTCTTCTCACCCACAATTCCATAGGAGGCAATGATACTGGGAACCAGCACAGGCAGGATCAGATAGATAATCGAGAACTGCAGGCCGATAAGGGCCTGCGCCATCTCTTTGGCGGAGAGGCCGCTCAGTATGGGTATTGGCAGAGTGGAAACCGTCCTACTACTCGTGGCAGCTTGAGGAAAACGGCTACTGACAATAATCAGAACAATCGGCAAAAGGGCAAAGAAGAACGGTGGCAAAATGACACTCAGTAACAGCCCACGCTGCTGGCGAATCTCTAACCATTCTTTGTTCAGAATAATCCACATATTTCCCATTGTTCTTCTGCTCCTAATACGTTCTTTATAGACGATGAACTTTCTTCTGTCTGTTTCTTCCCTTTATTCTCTCTATCCTTTACTGAGAGGATCCAACTCCCGCCTGTTGCTCATCAATTAAGCCAAGATAGACATCTTCTAAAGAATGACTGAGCGACTCAACATAGCGCACTTGCGCTCCAGCCGTGACCAGCGCACGGACCAGCAAGGGGTTCTGATAATCAGGATCGTCCAGATGCACAACAAGCTGATCGTCATGAGCAGTTGTAGAAGCCACGAAGGGCAGGGATTGAGCTGTTTCCAGCCAATACTTCGCCTCACCCACAACACGCACCCGCGTGCCACGCCCAAACATACCTACACGCAAATTGGCGGGAGTGTCCAGGCGTACCAGACGCGTACGAAAAACCCCTACGAAATCACAGAGCTCATCGGCCTCGTACAGATTGTGCGTTGTCAGAAAGATGGTTCGTCCCTCCGCACGCATACTCTTGATAAAATCACGCACGGTACGCGCCGCCTCCGGGTCCAGTCCCGAGGTTGGTTCATCCAGAAAAATTACTTGTGGCTCGTGCAAAAGGGCGCGAGCAATAGCTAACTTCTGGCGCATCCCTTTTGAAAAGCTCCCGACGCGCTCATTGCGCCGTTCCCAAAGATGCAACAGGCGGAGATAACCCTCCGCCTGCGTCGCGGCCTTACGGCCATCCAGTCCATAGAGGCGTGCAAAAAAAATGAGATTTTGCAGCGCACTCAAACGATCATAGAGGCCTGGCGTCTCCGTCAGAATGCCTACAGAGCGACGGATAGCGTCATTCTCCTTACCAAGCGTGTAGCCAGCGATACGTGCGGTACCACTACTGGGTGCAATCAAAGCTGCCAGCATACGCACAGTAGTCGTTTTTCCAGCACCATTGGGACCCAGAAAGCCGAAGACGCTGCCAGCGGGGAGGGTCAAGGTCAGACCCTCCACCGCCACGCGCTCGCCGAAAGAACGAGTGAGCTTCTCAGTCTCGATAGCATTCATAAAACACTTCCGTCAGATCGGAGATTAGCGCCGACCTTCCCACAAAACACGTTCCTCGGCACGAGGATCGTTGACAACTTCTGAAGAGAGATCGAAGCGCATCGTCGCTCTCTGGTCAAGATTATAGCGAGGCCAACCGGGATCACCATTTGTGGCAAAACCCACCCAGGCCGCATGTACGGTCGCCGCCAGTTGCTGAGGAGGATCACTCCCTAATAATGCCTCATCTACTCCTAGAGAAAGCGTATCAAAGACAAATGGGATCTCTAACGCATGACATGCACCAAGTTGTCCGTCAAACGCAGGGGATCGCCAGGCAAACTCATACATGTGAGCGTTCTGACCGCTCCGCACATATGCCTCAGCCAGGCGAATGGCAGGGATACGATAAAACCAGTCTGTGATGATGGAGATGATCAGATCGCCGGGACTGGCATCGGGACGCGCTGACCGATAGGTGGCGAGAGTCTGCTCCACAGGCAGGCCGTATGCCGCGACTTTTCCCGCCACAGCAGCCTCGGTAATATGCCCGATGACGCTATTGGGAACCATAAATAACCGCTGCTCTTCGGTGTTCGTTCCAACCATCACATCAACGACGGCTCCTGCTTTTGCAGCCAGGCGTTCAATGGGACGTCCAGGCACAATCTCTCCGTCAATGACCGGCTCAAATGGCATCAAGTTAGTCGATACCTCGCCCCACCGCTGGGGGTCAGGATTCGCAAAGATATCCGCGCTCAATTCCATCTGAGCCTGGAGCAGTCGCGCTGAAGATACAGCAGCAATCGCATTGCGCCTGGGTTCAACGCCCAATTTCTCAGCGAAATACCGACCTATTGCCAGTCCGCTTTTGGATGAGATTACGTGGTGGCCTGCGCCGCTCTCCGCAATCGCCCGATGGAAAAGGCCCACCGCGCGAGGCATCGAGAGGAGCGT
>DAOTTL010000297.1:0-8683 GCA_034438135.1 Ktedonobacteraceae bacterium
GGAGAGCACTTCCTGTTCCGCCAGGGGTATAGCGAGCATTGCTCCTTCAGGTAAGGTCTGCATGAGACGTCCGCGCAGTGCGACCAGTTCAAGCCCTGTCTCTAAGGAAAAAACTCCACTCAAACATGCCGCGACAAATTCTCCAATGCTGTGCCCGATACATGCTGCGGGCCGCACTCCCCAGGATATCCAGAGTTGGGCCAGAGCGTACTCCAGAGCGAAAATGGCAGGCTGAGTGAGCCAGGTCTGGTTGAGCTGTGCTAGCGCGTGCTCTGTCTGCTCCGCTGCTGGATACAGCACTGTCCGTAAGTCCAGACCGAGATGAGGCAAAAGGAACTCGGCACATCTATCAATCTCCTGCCGAAAAACCGCTTCCTCTCGATAGAGATCCTCACCCATTCTGATGTATTGCGCACCCTGTCCCGGAAATAGAAAGACAACGGGGCGCTCATTCGTTTCGGTAGAACCATTGTACTGGTGAGGAGATTGTCTATCGTCTAACGTTTCGAGTGCTCCAGCTACGTTTTGACAGATAATAACTTGTCGATACTTAAATGCCTTGCGACCAACCTGGAGCGTATAGGCCACATCCGCCAGCTCTACATCAGGATGCTGCCTGAGATAGTTCGCCAGCCTGTCGCGCATATGTTGTAGTGCGCTCTCGGTTCTCGCGGCTAAAGGCAGGATATGCCAGGAACGTGTGGAGCTTGTAACACCTGGTTGATCAGCGGCTTCTTCTACGATGACGTGTGCATTGGTGCCACCAATACCAAAGGAGCTGATACCAGCTCTTCTGGCTGTTCCCTTGCGTTCCCAACTTGTACGTGCGGCATTGACATAAAAATGACTTTTTTGTAAATCAAGGTTCGGGTTTGGGGTAGTAAAATGCAGACTTGGCGGCAGCGTTTTGTGTTGTAATGCCTGGACAGTTTTGATCAGACCCGCGATACCAGCGGCAGCGTCCAGATGACCAACGTTTGTTTTGACCGATCCCAATGCGCAGAGGATGTCCTGTCCGTCAGCTTGATAGACCTGGCGCAGGGCCGAAACCTCGATAGCATCACCCAGAAACGTTCCTGTACCATGAGCCTCGATATAGCTGACCGTCTCAGGTTCAATGTCTGCCATGGCTAAGGCTTCGTTGATGACCTGTGCCTGACCCTGAACACTGGGTGCGGTGAAGCCAACTTTGGTTGCGCCATCGTTGTTGATCGCTGAGCCTTTAATGATTGCCCGAATGCTATCACCATCGGCCAGTGCATCCTCCAGGCGTTTGAGCACGACAATACCAACACCTTCACCGCCAACAATCCCCTGCGCTTTTTCATCAAAGGCACGGCAGTGGCCGTCCGGCGACATAATTCCGCCCTCTTGATAGAGATAGCCCGCCTTCTGTGGAAGCCGTACCGAGACTCCGCCCGCCAGTGCCATCTGACATTTGCCAGCATGCAAACTTTCACAGGCCATATGAACGGCCACCAGCGAGGTCGAGCAAGCGGTTTGGACTGTCACGCTAGGACCTTGCAGGGATAATTTGTAGGAGACTCGTGTGGTCAGAAAGTCAGGGCTATTGCTCATGACTAACTGATAATCATCGACCGTCTGTGCCAGGACGGGATTGCCCTGAAGGTGCCGGGACAGGTAGGTGTTGAAGCTTTGTCCACCATAGACCGCGATGCGGCCACGATACCTTTCCGTGTCATAACCAGCGTCTTCCAGTGCCTCCCAGGCACTTTCCAGAAAGAGCCGTTGCTGTGGATCGATAATCTCAGCCTCACGAGGGCTATACTGGAAAAAGGCCGCATCGAACCACTCCACATCTTCCAGAACCGCGCCCGCAGGCACAAAGCGTGGATCATGCAGGACCATCGCATCGATACCGGCGGCCAGCATTTCTTCTTCTGTGAAAAACGAGACACTTTCAATGCCGTCTCGCAAATTGCGCCAGAACTCATCGACCGTTATTGCCTGGGGGAAGCGACCCGCCATGCCAATGATAGCAATATCTGCCTGCGCATCTACGTGTTCTCGGACGGTAGTGACTGCGCCAGGATTATCCTGATGTCTGGCATTGAGGAAACCTGCCAGTGACTGGATGGTCGGATACGTAAAGAGATCAACAAGTGAAAGGTCAAAATGCGCTCCATCTTGCAATCTGCGATGTACCTGGACGATATTTAATGAATGTCCACCCAGATCGAAGTAGTTATCTTGCCGCCCAACTCTTTCGCGCTGTAACACTTCACACCAGATCGCGGCAATGGTCTGTTCCAGCGACGTTTGTGGTTCCAGATAGGCCTCTGTTCCATCAGGCTGCGTCAGTTCTCGCGCTGTCAGGGCCTTGCGATCGATCTTGCCGTTTGATGTTAAGGGCCAGGCGTTCAACTTTACAAACATAGAAGGAAGCATGTATGTTGGCAAGTATTCTTGTAAGAACGTGCGCAGGTCACTGGTCGAAAGACTGGTATTGTCTTTCATCACATAGTAAGCGACCAGTTGCTTATTGCCTGGTTGCTCTTCTCGTGCGACGACCACGCATTCGCGTACAGAGGTATAAAGAGCCAGCGCACTTTCAATCTCGCCGAGTTCGATACGGAAGCCACGGATCTTCACCTGATGATCGACGCGTTCGAGGAACTTGATTGTGCCATCTGCGAGATAGCGCACGCGATCACCGGTTTTATACATACGTGCTCCCGCTAGAGAGCTAAAGGGATCGGGCAGAAAATATCCAGCGCTCAGATCTGCACGCTGCAAATATCCACGGGCCAGTCCATCTCCGCCAATAAAGAGTTCGCCGGGTACGCCTATGGGTACAGGTCTTAACGCCGTATCCAGAATATAGACGCGTCTATTAGCTAATGGTCGTCCAATCGATAATTCTTGCTCTTCTGCGTTGCATTCCGCCATCGTTGTACAGATGGTTGCCTCGGTTGGTCCATATTCATTGAGAAAGCGACGCCCTTTTCGCCAACGCGAGGTGATCGCGGAAGACCAGCTCTCGCCTCCGCTGATCAAAGTTTTCAACGTGGGCAATGTCTCATCCGGTAAAATTGCCAGCACTGATGGCGGAATACGAGCTATCGTAATCTGCTGCTCACGTAGTAGCTTTACTAACTCTGCACCCTGGACCATCATTTCGGTTGGAACCAGGCAGAGTGTTGCACCGGCGCATAAGCTCATGAATATATCCGCTACCGATACATCAAAGTTGAAAGAGACAAACTGGAGCACGCGACTATGCACATCGAGCGAGAAGTCTTGTATCTGTACCTCGATCAGATTGCACAAACTGGCATGCTCAATCAGTACACCTTTCGGCTCTCCGGTCGAGCCAGAGGTATAGATTGCATAGACAAGGTTACCGCTATCAGTCTGGCATATTGGATTTTGCTCGCTGTACTGTGCGATATCAGACCGATCGGCATCTAAACAAACCATCGTAGCCGACGTATCGTCGAGCGTAGATGTCAGGCGCTTTTCTGTAAGTACAATGGACACGCTGGCATCATCCAGCATAAATTGTAGCCGCTCTACTGGATGAGTGGGGTCCAGAGGAAGATAGGCTCCTCCAGCCTTTAGTATTCCAAGAACAGCAACGATCATATCTGGCGAGCGTTCCATGCAAATCCCGATCAGTGTATCGGGTGTGACTCCAAAAGTGGTGCGTAAATAGTGTGCGAGCTGGTTCGCTTGTCTATTCAGTTGCTCATAGGTGATTTTTGTGTTGCGATACACCAGCGCTATCTCATGCGGGTGAGCGGCGGCCTGCTCTTCAAAAAGCTCATGTATGCAGCCCTGATGGTTGATCGCTCGTTCTGTCCTATTCCATTTAACCAACAGTTGCTCTAGCTCGTGCTCGGTAAGGACCGGCATACTGGTAAGATGGAGATCGGGCGCAGCGACAGCAGCCTGGAGAATAGTTTGTAAGTTTGCTGCCAGACGTTCAATCGTCGTGCGCTCAAAAAGATCAGTATTATATTCCAGGGTGGCCTGTAACTCCTGCGTACCCTCTACTACCGAAAGGACCAGATCGAAGGTAGCTCGTTTTCTATCAATCGTCAGGGTCGTTGTCTGACAACTGGCCAGTCGGGTATCCAGCCACGAGGCACTTTGCAGCACAAACATGACCTGAAACAATGGCGTCCGGCTCAGATCCCGTGGGACCTGGAGATGCGAGACAAGCTGCTCAAAAGGCACGTGCTGGTGTTCATACGTATCCATGACCACCTCACGTACTCTATGCAGAATCTCTCGAAACGTCGGGTTGCCCGCGAGGTTTCCTCTTAGTACAAGCGTATTGGCGAAAAAGCCTATCAATGCTTCCAGATCTGTATCGGAACGGTTGGCCACTGTCGTTCCAATTAACATATCGTCCTGACCTGTGTAGCGATACAGCAATACCTCAAACGCGGCCAGCAAGGCCATAAAGAGAGTAATGCCCTCACGCTGACAGAGTTGTCTGAGCGACTTTGTTAATGATGCAGGGCAAGAGAAGAGTATCTGAGAACCCCGATTGGAAAAGACTGCTGCTCTGGGCCTATCGAGCGGCAATTCGAGCACTACAGGGGCATCATGTAAACGTGTGAGCCAGTAGTTCATCTCTGCATCGAGCGTCGTGCCCTGATACCGCTGCTGTTCCCAGGACGCGAAATCTGCATACTGTATTCTCAACTCCGCCAGGGGCGAGCCTTGATCCTGACAGTAAGACTCGTAAAGGCTGGCTAGTTCGCGGTAGAAAATGCCCAGAGACCAGCCATCACCGATGATGTGATGAAAAACCAGCAGAAAGACATACTCACTACCTGTGAGTTGGAGCAGGCGTACGCGGAACAGAGGACCACGATTTAACTCAAAGGCTTGCTGAAGATCCTCTTCGAGTATCTGTATGGCCTTTGCCTCACGCACTAGCGGGGAGAGCATCTGTAAGTTCTCAGGGGAGATAATTCTATATTCCCAGGGCACTATACGCTGCACTACAGCATCAGCGGCATTGACAAAGATAGTACGTAAGCTTTCGTGTCTGCGTATGATTTCATTGATGCTTTGTTCAAATGCAGAGGTATTCAGTACACCTTTAATATGGAGTGCGCCATATTCATTATAGACGCTCTTACCAGGCTCAAGCTGATCTAAGAACCATAAACGCTGTTGTGTGAAGGAGAGTGGAAGTGTACTCTCTCGCGCTACAGATTGTATCATTGGCGATACTACCTGGTTACTTTCAACGCTTTTCCGCTGCTCTTCTTGCCGATCAATCTCCTGAAGTTTTTCGATCATCAAAAACGAGCGTTTAAGGAGGGATAGCTGCGCTAATTGTGCGGTTGCCTCATCATCATCATGCCAGAGTGCTTCCAGGGATTTCAGCTTCATATGAAGATATGCTACAAGATCGTTGACAGATAATTGTTGGATTTCCTCTAGCGTCAGACTATTTCTATGTGTACCTTCAGAATGATCATAGGGTGCCTTTGGGGCTAAAAGGTCTGCTTCCTGAAGTTTATAGGATAACTTCTCTATCATAAGAAGCGCTTGTTGAAGAGGAGATGGATGTTCTTCTGTATGATCTGAAGAATAACTCATAGAAACTTCTCCTTTTTAGAAGACTTTGTTGGCGAATGCGATTCGTAGGCGAAGGTCCCCGCTCCCCCTTCTTTTATTATTTGAGGGAGGAGAGTTTTCGATCTGCAAGAGGCTTCGCCAACAGAGTCTTAGAAGGGCGGGGCGGCTTTGCAAGCCGCCGAAAAATCAGGGATGGTTCATAGAGGAGTTCAGGCCGTGACCTCTGAATAGTTACTGAAAATCTTTATTTGAGGCGATCTCTGCCATAGCGACGAGGATCTTTCGTGTGCCTTCAAATGGATCGCGGGCATGGGAGACCATCATATTGTCCAGCATGATTACATCGGTTGCCTGCCACTGGAAACGGACCGCAAGCTGATCGTAGAGGGCGCTAATTTCTGCAACTACAGAGTTCTCTATGGGCGTACCGTCGCCATAGTAGACATTGCGCGGTAGATCCTCTTCTTTGAACATGGCTAACATCGATTCTCTTACGGTTGTGTCAAGGCAGGAAATGTGATGCAACTGAATCTGGTTAAAGAAGAGCATCTCATGGGTAGAAGGATGACGTGCAACGGCCTGGCAGACCTGTCGTGTGGTCAGACGGTTCTCGCCCTTCCATTCAAAATCAATACCGGCCTTCTGACAATAGGCTTCGACATGGGCCTTATGCGAGGTTTGGAAGAACTGCTGCCAGCTTACGTCCAGTCCGTCGATAAAGTTACGCACATACATCAATTTCTTTTCGGCCAGGCGGGAGATAATCTTTGGGTCAAGCGTCTGATAAATTTTGCGACAATCGATCGTGGGTGTTGCTCCGCCTACCTCAGCTGGTTTGACACAATAGAACCAGATTTTCATAGGCCAGCGATGCATGTGCGAACTCTCATTGTGGAACAGGATCGATTTGTCATTGGGATATGGGGTCGAGCTATAGACCTTCTGTCCCACATCTTCACGGGGTAGGTCTCCGTATTCATCAAACAGATCTGTGCTGACTGCCCTGGCAAAGGCTTCAAATTTGGCGGGTGAATCGACAGAAAAATTCCTGAAGAGAATGCCGCCATGTTTTGCTAACGCCTGGCTGAGATATTCTCGATTGTTACTTGCCCAGTTCGGCAAATTGACGCCTTCCATCGCCGGTTGAATTATTAATGGCAACAGTTGGCCATCCTGTAAATAGCTCTCTTTTGTCAAGTTGACAGCAGACAGATCAATTTCTTCGCGCTTTGTTTGAATGCTGCTCCTGATACTTGTTTTAAGGGTGGGCCTTTTTTGCATGATCGCGTCCTTTCAGTGAACAAGAAGACAATATGTATGAATGACACATTCAGGGAAATCGCTACACTGGTGGTTTGACAACGTTCGTTGGGCCATCAACTGGCATTGAAGCATCGCTAGAATGTTTTTTCCGCTGCCTGAAATTTTGCTAGTAACAGAGCCTCGGCCTCGGCTTCAGAGAGATCTGCCAGTCGAGCAATAGTGAGTTCGCTCCCGGTCGGAGCCTGCTTTTCGTCAAGCTGCATTGACAGGCTTGAGATGGTGGAGAGTGCCTCCCCGGCAATAAAGTCAGCAAGGCTCTCGATCGTTGGATAGCGAAATATGATCGAGATGGAAAGGGTAAGTTGTAAGCTTGTGTGTATTCTGTTCATGAGCTTTGCCCCGGTGAGAGAATCAATGCCCAGTTCGAACAATGTTTTCTCATAGAGGGTAGCGTCATTGAGTTCTGGCTCTAAAATGGTCATAATCTGATCGGCGATAAATGTTTTTATCAGTGTGTAGCGTTGTTCTGGCTCTATCTGCTGGAGCTGCTGCAACAATGTCTGCTTCATTTCTTGTCGCAGTTGTGGATTGAGGTCCGTGTGTTCAGGCTGGCGCTCTTCTGAGGGAGTGCCGCTAGCTGTTCCCGCGTTTAACCAGGGTATCCAGAGGCGCTCACGTTGCCAGGGATAGACGGGTAGACTGACACAGCGTCCGATGAGCCTGTGGGTTGTCGCGGGATCAGTGCCAACTGTGATATTTTCAACGGGCTTGCCATCTACATACATCTGTAGAGCACTGCTCGCCTCCTGACAGGAACGAGCGTGGACAGTCAATTGATGTTTATGCCGGGTACGCCTCATCGTGGTCGTGTAGCAAATATCCTGCCAGGAGGCATTTCTTGTTCGCTCATCTGTCATTAAAAATGCAAGAAATGCATACACGAGATCGGCAAGTGCCTGTTCGCTCATGGCGGACAAGGTTAGCGGCAAAAGCTCATTGCACAGGTCTGAAGATTCCTGCTCGACAGGTATTAATTCGATCCCACCCAGAATCGCGTGTCCGTTAGCGCCAGTAAAAGAAATGGTATTGATACCGGCGATAGGCGCTCGCTGTTGCTCAGGCCAGTCCTCCAGTGTCGATTGAGCCTCAAGCTGGAGTTCGGATAGCTTGATCGCGGGATTAACGGTTGTCAGATTCAAGGTTGGAGGCATCTGACGATGAAACAGAGATAGTGCAACTTTGATGACACTGGCGATGCCCGCCGCAGCTTCGAGGTTGCCAATATTTGTTTTAAGTGAACCAATATGGCAAGGGGAAGTGCGGTTTTTCGCGTTTCCAAGCGTGGCACCCAGAGCATCTGCCTCTACGGCGTCACCACGTAAGAAGCCGGTGCCGTGAAGTTCCACATAATCAACCTGAGCGGGATCGATCTGCGCCCGGCTATATGTTTCACGCAACAGACGTTCCTGTGCTGTGCCACTTGTGGCCATAATCCATTCGTTGTGGCCGTTATGATTAAGTGCTACGCCATGAATAAGTGCATAGACACGATCGGTTGGCTCAACTGCCGCGAGTGGTTTGAGCACGATTATGCCAGCACCCTCTCCACGTACACAGCCATTCGCATCCGCATCAAGCGTCTTGCACAGTCCCTCGGGTGAGAGAAGTCCGGCCTGTGACATCATAATCATGCTATCGGGTGAAAGCATTAAATTGACGCCGCCAGCTAACGCCAGGTCAGCTTCGCCTGTCCACAAGCTCTGGCAGGCATAATAAATGGAAGCCAATGATGAAGTACATCCGGCATCAAGCGATACACTTGGACCTCGAAGATCGAATGTGTACGAGATGCGATTAG